>NZ_FNAZ01000002.1:406672-411428 GCF_900102125.1 Paenibacillus sp. cl6col | reverse complement strand
CCGGTCGCTCCAGTTGCTCCTGTCGCACCTGTTGCTCCCGTGGCTCCTGCTCCGGTTACTCCTGTTGCACCCGTTGCTCCAGTTGCTCCTGTCGCTCCCGTTTCGCCTGTCGCACCCGTGGCTCCCGTAGCTCCGGTGGCTCCTACTCCTGGGCCAGTTGGACCAGTAATACCCTGTGCACCTGTCGCACCCGTGGCTCCTGTCGCACCCGTGGCTCCCGAACCTGTGGCGCCAGTCGCTCCAGTTGCTCCTGTCGCACCTGTTACACCAGTCGAGCCCGTCGCACCTGTGGCTCCCGCCCCGGTTGCTCCTGTTGCGCCCGTTGCCCCGGTTGTTCCCGTTGCACCTGTTGTCCCAGCTTCACCCGTTGCACCTGTTGCTCCTGTGGCTCCGGTAGCACCTGTTGCTCCTGTTGCGGAAACAACTGGCGCTGCCAGAACCGTTTCCAGCTTTGTTTGAAGCAGCATTTCTTTTTTCGTCACATCACGAAGTGTGTCACGCACACTTTGATTGACTAATAATACATCGCTCAAAGTCGCCGGAGGAGATGTAACTCCTGGCAGCGTACCAAGCGCAAACTGTATTTTTTCACCTTCTGCATTAAGGATATGACTTAACCCAAGCTCTTCTAAAGCAATAGAGGACAGTAATAAATTGATTGCGTCATCCCTAGTTACCGTAATAATGGGTGTAATATTAGGTATGTTAGCTTGCGACAACAATATCCCTCCCTATCCTATAATGTAAACTCTGGATACCATATACATATATGTGATTACAGGATAAGGGGTTCTCGTCACATCTATAACCAAATACCTATTTCAACGATGATTCCATCCTTAATATCTTGGGTGAACATAACTTCCATATTTATAAGTCAATCTCTTGAAGCCTTTATTGCGCATCCATGCATCAATTCGTTTTTCAAATAGTTCTCCACCATATACCGGATATCGCTGCGACGCAGGATGTATCTCATGATAAGACGCAAACTTGAAATCTTGTGCATTTACTAGATAACATTGATCTGAGAATCCATATCCGAAATAGAAGAACTCGTCTTCGCTCTCTGCTTCGAACCTCGCTTCATCATATCTACCATTCCATACCGGATTAGCTACCTTGATACTCCGATCGGACTCCATGCGGTTGATAGCCTCATCAATCCAAGAGAAGGAGGATTCTAGTATGGAGTCCCCGGAGAAATGGAGCAAATAAGGCGTATGGCATCGGTATATACTTACCAGCTCCGAAATAGAATAATAGTAGCCTCCCGCAAAAGATTCCTTCTCAATCTGGAAATACTGCAGTACCTCGTCGGCCCAATGTTCAACAACTGCATATTCGGTGATTACTCCTGAATCCACTAATTTCTGTGCATAGAAGGAAACTTCTTCGACATCATTTACATTATTAATATAGAGAATCACTTCAGAGAAGGAGTACTCATTCAGTGCCACTGCCCTTTGCAATCGATCCGTCGTGAGCAGGGCCTTCCAATCCTTTTCGTAACATTTCGTTTCGAAGGTAACTTGATGCTTCATATCCATCCATAGCCTCCATGCATTTCGAAAATATTCAAGTATAGAAAGAAGGTATCCTTATGACTGAATGGAAATTCCATCGTAAAAGCTTCGAGTATGATCATGTTGCACCACATGTGCTAACCTATTCCGCTTGGACAGGTCATCGTGAATTCGCATATGATCTGGTATCATTTGTAAAGCCGCAATTAATCGTTGAGCTTGGCACGCATTGGGGAGCTTCCTTCTTCAGCTTCTGCGAAGCTGTAAGGGACAATGACTTGTCTGCGAAGTGCTATGCAGTGGACACATGGGTAGGTGACTCCCATTCTGGTGCCTATAATGAGGACGTGTATCAAGAAGTGGGACAGATTGCAGCATCCTTATATCCGAATGTTGCCACGTTATTACAATCCACATTCGATGATGCGCTTCAGCACTTCGAGGATGGCTCCATTCATCTTCTTCATATTGACGGATTCCATGAGTATGAGGCTGTACACCATGACTACCATACTTGGCTGCCTAAGCTAGCTGATAACGGAATCGTATTGTTCCATGATATCTCCGTCCGACTTTATGGATTTGGCGTGTGGCAGCTATGGGACGAATTAATCGCTCAGCACCCTTCTTTTCAATTTGAGCATTCCAGCGGATTGGGCGTGTTGTTCCCTAAAGGAGATGCCGCTTACTCAGAAATACATCCTCTCATTTCGCATCAACTTCTACAAATGTATGCACACCCTAATCAATAGACTGACAGCCAAGTTTTCTACTGTTTGTGGTACCAGTCCCAAGGCTTAGGCATCCAATCATACGTGTAAAGTACTTGCGGAATCCGATGTTGAAGCTGAATGTCACCAGCGCATCTGCCGCCCCATTCATCATCTTCCCCGTAGCTAATATCTTGGAACTGATGTACAAGTGCAATTCGTCTCGCATAACACATGAGATGATTCGGTTTTCGATAATAATACTGCGCGTCTTGCCCATGCTGATATTCAACACCGTATTTGCACAGTTTATCGGAAATGCCGTTCAGCTTCACCTGTACGTCGAACACAATACAATCGGCACGAGGTTCTTTTTCGATCGCCTCCAGCAAAGCATCCACATAATGAGGACTGATTTGATCATCGTCATCAATAAAGGCAACAAACCGTCCTTGAGCCTGTTTGAGCAATTGGTTTCGTTTATCGCCAATTGTTCTTTTTTTATTGTCAATGAGGACTAGTATTTCTACAGGTTTACCAAACGCTTGTTGATGAAGGTCAGCTAATAATGAAGATAAAAAGGTGAAACGCTCCGGAACTGACGGAATAAGCAGAGATAGCCCACAATTCTGAGATCCGCTCTTGTCCAGCATCTCAAAATAGGGGCCAAAATGCACTTCATTAGTAATGACACTTGGGTGATCAGGTGCATATAACGCAGCCTGTTGATGATGGTGGTAGGCTCGCTTGAGATCACCTAGCTTGTCATAGCATACACATAATTGCAGGTGAGGCAGCCATGTATGATTCGCAATTGCGTCCGCTTGAGCGGATGAGAACGGCATTTGTAATGCTAATCCATACCAGCTAGCTGCTTCTGACCATTTCTCTTGTATGAAATATTGATAGCCGATGCGGCAGCAACTATCAGCGCTCGGAGGCTCATATTGCAGCGTCCTCAGAATCGTTCTAATTACTTTGGCATCCATGCCCAGTTCCTTATAACCGTTCGCTAGGAGCCCGCACACGGAAACGGCTGTTTTCGCATCGATATCCCCTTTGTCCAACAATAATTCATAAATAATAACAGCCCGTTTCCACTCGCCCTTCTCCATGAACGTCGCAGCATCTTTCAGTATTGAGGAAATGTCTGATGCATGGCCATCCTCTGAATGCTTGTGAGTATCCAATGACATGCTCCTCCTTTAGAGCCATTAAGACTAGCTCGAAACATAGTTCGCATTACTCTCTATTATATGTTTCTCTTGATCATCGGTGTCTGGAATGGTCTCCTGAGTACTCCCCTTGAAATACAGGTATCCTTCGAACAAATTCGGCAAGATCTGACCCGTACGACGAAGCTCAGTCACATGTGCACGCGTAATCTCACTTGTAATCTCATATTGCTGCATAGTCTGCTCAATCCCATATCGTCTCATAACCTTTTCTATAATGGATTCCAAGGTTATCGGCCTGTCTTGAATGATCTGATAGATAACATTCGATAACTCATTTATTCGCGACAAATGCTGGTTCGCCAAATCCATTATTTTCGATTTCCGGATGCATCCGCCATGATACAGCACATACGCTTCGGAACTTAACGATAACAACTTGCGAATGGATGTCTTGGCATCTGCAATATTTGTATAGTAAAGAAGCTTCTGCTTTGATAAAGTATGATACCCGAACAATGCATCACTGCAGTATACAACATCATCCGGTGTAATCACTCCAATCATGCCTGCACAATGTCCTGGCAGTATAACAATTTGCAGCTGGATGGCATCTACTTGGAAAGATCCCTCCTCATATGGAATATAGTCAGTGATCAAATGATTGCGCTCATGATCTTCACTCTTAATGCTGTCGCCTCCACGAGAAGCATCTGATTCGTCGAGCATATGCTGCATGTACATCCCTGTTTGATGCGTGCTGTATATCTTGATGTTCGGATATTGATCCTTGAAATAATGGATTCCCCTACACTGCACTTCATGCCCATGCGTTGTAATAATTGCCGTTATTTTGCCTCCATACTCTTTGACAGCATGATCAACTTCTCTTGCCACGCTTGTACTCGCACCACTATCAATGAGTACCGCACACTTGGTCTTTGGATCCATGTATACGCCAACGGCCCAGCGTCCAGATGCACAATAACTGGAGCCCGCAATACGAATGAGATTCAATTTTGCCATCAAGCAATCTCCTTTCCACATCATTGTGATGAGGTAAGTTGCGTTTATTTTCTATAGTAAATTCTGCTTCCTATTTTTGATACAATCTTGTTTTGATTCAACATCATGTCCCCGTCCACCTGATGATGGGTAATAATGAGCGGCGCCACTGGCAGCTTTACTTTTACTGGTTTCGTCTGAGGCCGAGGCTTACGCACATCTTTGGACATAAACGGAGGACTTGATGGACGTCTCTTTTTCACAGCACCGCCAACCTTGACGGCATCTAACGCACTCGACACCTGATTCACAGTTTGAATCGGTTGAACGACTTCCTTCG
>NZ_FNAZ01000002.1:11836-406482 GCF_900102125.1 Paenibacillus sp. cl6col | reverse complement strand
TTCCTTCGACACCTGATTCACAGTTTGAATCGGTTGAACGATTTCCTTCGACACCTGATTCATAGTTTGAATCGGTTGAACAACTTCCTTCACTTCATTCGTTATCTGTTCCGGCTTTGCTTGTTTATAAGCTTGATTGAAAGCTTGATTGAAAGATTTATAGTAGTCTTCCAGATACCGTAAGTGCTCTTGTAGCTGCTCGACAAGTAAGCGATTCGTTAGCATCCATCTACCGAGCAGAAATTGTGTGCGATGCACGGAGTCGAGCACTTCCTTGATCCGATCCTCTTCCAATTGTTCAGAATGTGTATCGATTACCGTCTGCTTATATACCTGCACCCTTCGAAACGTACACAGGTGAAGCTCACGCAGCGTATCTACCATTGACAAGATTTGTATAACATGCAATTCTTTACTTTTCTGATCCCATCTCATATCCAATGCGTGGATGAGATGGAACACCGATAGCAGCATTTGAGACAAAGGTTGAAAGGTCTTAATCATCATCCACCTCGATCCATCTATTAATAATCGAATTCGTTTGAATCAGAATCCAGCTCTTCGCCTATATCATTCTGCTTTGTGATCAGGGCGCTGGTCTTGACAGCAGGATCTCTTGTTTGTGCTTGGAATTCCATATGTACGACCATATTCAGCTTCTTCAGCAGCAGCCACTCCGCCATTAGCATTGAATCCAGAATTTGTACAACAGAGGAGTTGTAATCCACAATTTCCTTAGGTGTCGGATGAGTTGGGAAGTTCTTATCCTTGCCAACGAACGCCTTTGCTTTCTCTGCCTCGGTAAGGAGCAGCTGTCCAAGGGCACCTTCTTCCAGAGAGAGCGATTGCAGTAGATGCGCAACTGCCTCATCAATTGATGGAATTTGATCATCATATTTTTGAATGCTCATGTTCTCCCTCCTCTCTCTCCGGATAATGGCGGAATGCTATTCTTCACAATCCTCAAAACAGTCATGCTGCTTCTCAAGTCGAATCACATCTTCCAGCTTAAAGTGCAACAGAATCTGATTTTTCACAACGTTTCTCAGCATGCGATCAACACTTTCATTAATTTGAAGCGCTTCGGACAAGCATACATCCCGATCTCTAAGTATGGCCTGAATTTTTTCGCCTTCCGCATTGATAATATGAGACAGTCCAATTTCCTCAAGGGCGATTGAGGTTAGCAGCAGGTTCACAACTTCTTTTCGTTTCAAAATAATTTCCGGTTTTATATCCGGAACATTTGGCATGGACATGATACATATCCTCCTTATTGAGGTGCTACTCACAGACATTTACAGTTCGATTCCTCATATTTTTATGCCATAGACAAATACATCATGCTGAGTTTCGAACTTTGTTTGTCCCTTGAACATGATCCTTTTGCAAAAAGAAAGTACATTCTCCTGTAGATCGTTCCACTCCACAGGAGAAATGTAAGCGCAACGAGATGCTTGACTGTTTAGATGACTATACCTGCAGGTAGTTTACAATCCAGGGAAGCTGCTAAGTATATTGTCTAACTTAAATTGAAGAAGCATTTCTTTCTTAATTACATCTTGCAATGTTTTTCTTACACTGTCGTCAATCGCCAGCAATTCCGCAACCGTTGCCGCTGGGGTAATGCCAGGTGCAAGTGTACCAACAACGAGTTGAATTTTCTCTGCCTCTGCATTCACGATGTGAGCAAGAGCCAGTTCTTCCAGAGCGATAGAAGCCAAAAGCAACGTTACGGTTTGGCCAAGGGTAATCGTAATAGTGGGAGTAATATTTGGAATATTAGCCTGTGACAAAACTGTTCACCTCTCTCTTTTCCTTTGCAAGCACCTCATTGCAACTTACGTTACTCATCCTATGTCTGAGGGTTTATCTCATATGCTAAATTCTGAATAACGTTTTTATTCCCCTTGTACCCGAATATCAATTTCAGGCATCGCATACAGTTACTTATCTTATACGAAGCCGAAGAGGAGTGAATGGATTGCAATCACCTACGTTATCCATCTGCATGATTGCACGGAATGAAGAGGATGTCATCGCTCGCTGCCTGCAGAGCATCAGGCCTATCGCAGATGAAATTATTGTTGTGGATACAGGATCAACGGATCGTACAATCGAAATATGCCAGGAGTTCGGCGCAACCGTGCTTAGACATGAATGGCAGGATCATTTTTCAATGGCACGCAATTATGGATTAGAGCAGGCAACAGGTGACTGGATTATGTGGATGGATGCTGATGAGGAAATGGATGTGGATGATCGTCAAACAATGAAGAAGCTGCTTCCTTCCTTAGACAAGGATATCTACTCGATTCATTTAATTAATTTCATTGGAGCAACTGTTCAAGCGAATGAATCATTTCATATTGCGCATGCTCGCCTCTTTCGTAATCACAAGGGATTTAAGTTCCAGTTCAGTATCCACGAGACATTAAATGTTCATGAAGTGCTGCCAGATCAAGATGAATCGCAAATCGCTACATTGCCAGTCAAAGTGTACCATTACGGTTATTTGAATGATGTAACTTATGCCAAGAACAAAAGCGAGCGCAATATAACGTTATTGCTCAAAGCAATCGAAGACAAAGAGCCAAATCCATGGCTGGAGTATCACCTAGCGAGTGAATATTCGCGTATGAAGAAATATGATTTTGCTTTTAAATACGTGAATTGGTCAATTGTTAGATTCCTATCCGAAGGACTCACGCCGCCATCGCTTGTGTATAAGCTGAAATATTCGATTCTACTGGAGACAGGAAGTATAGAGGGAGCTTGGCCAGCCATTGACAAGGTATTAGTGCTTTACCCCGATTATGTAGATCTTCATTTATACAAGGGTGTCATCCTGCATCAACTGGGCAAACACGAACAGGCACTCGAAACGTTCGACCATTGTATTGCATTAGGCGACAAACAGCTGAACCATTTAACCCTTCACGGCAGCGCTACCTTCCACGCCTATTATTATAAGGGACAATGTTATGAGCAATTAAATCAGCCACAAGATGCATGGTCAGCATATCGTTCAGCCCTGAACTTCTATCCTGAATATGAGCCTGCCAATCTTGCACTTCAACAGTTGCTCGTCTCTCATCCTGATTTGCACGAACAACCATCACCAATTTCTTAATTTATATAAAAAAAGCCTGAACCCTCCGTCAGTGTATCACTGGCAGTGAAGGTTCAGGCTTTTGACATTCAAGCTTTCAGACGAAGCTAGCAACTCGGATCTCACTCTTGATATGCTGCGTTGTATCGCCTTGTTTCGCATCATAATCCGTTAAACTGATCCCTTTCAGATTCGGCACCTGGACATTGCGGCGAATCAATCTTAATCGTTCTGCCCCAGTCTCATGCAGGCCATCCCGCTTAGCCTCTCCTACCATCCACACCGCATTCACTTCAGGATTTAGGGAGCGTTTGAGTGCCCGAAGCTGCCTGCGTTCAGGTGCAGGAAGATATTCTGACGCATCGATCAGAAAAATATAATCCTGTGTGGCCTGTTCTGATCCTTGTTGTATGATGTATGCTTCACCTGCATCCATATCTTCCGTTGCATCGATCCACCGAATGGGAACAGATGTCTCCAATTCAACGTCTTCCCGCTGTTCTCCGGTACAATTACATATGATAATTTCATTTGCCACTTCATGAATCGAAGCGATGCAAGCTTGCAACGGCTCAGTTCGTTCCCTCCAGCGAATGCAGAAGGTAATGGTTGACTCTGCTTTGTACAACAGGTCGAATATATCAGCCCCCCACTTCCGGCGTGCTTGCTCCCGATTCGTATGCAGCAGCATCATCAAGCTTGACTGCTCGAGCTGATTCGTCGTCACATGGCCCACATGATGAATGAAGGAATCATTCGCAATGAGCATACGATAACCCGCATTCGCTGTTCGCAAACATAGATCATCGTCCTCATAATTTCCTAATCCGTAGCGTTCATCGAACCCCCCTACCTCTTCGACAACACTGCGTTTCATCAGCATGCAAAATCCAACAAGTCGACGTACTTCTGTCACCGTTCCGGCAAATTTATGCTCATGCTCCTTTGCGAAATTGTTCAAGTCCCATAAATCGGTATACGTTACTGGAATTTGTTGATGAGCACTCGAATAATTCGTAAACGGCCCGACCATGCCTACATCTTCACTGGAGTGAAGCACGCGCAGCATATTGGTTAACCAATTTGGCGTGACGATGGTGTCATTATTCAAATAAAGAATATGATCCCCTGTCGCAAGAGCTGCTCCTTGATTGCATCCTTTTGAGAATCCTGCATTCACCGCATTTTCAATCAAGATTACATCCGACTGCAGTCTTAGATAGGGAAGCGTTAAGTCCGTCGAACCATTGTCAACGACAATTAACTCGTAAGGCTCTGGCGTATACTTACGAATGCTTTCCAGACATCGAATCGTATGAGCAAATTGATTCAACGTGAGTATCACAATACTGACCTTCAACACAATCCCCTCACTTCGCAATCACATACTTGGGAAATATGACTGTAACTAATGAAATGCCTCTACAATTTGATTCTCAACTGTTCGTATCGTTCCTCGCCAAGCTTCTCACGGAAATACTTCTGATTATGAAGCATACTTGGATGAGAGGGAAGGTAGCTGAGTGCAAACTCGTTATGATAGCAAGCCCTCTCGATGTCACCAAGACGATCATGACATACACATAGCTGCAAATGCGGTACCCACGTCCATGAGGATGGCTCTACCATAGACATTTGCGCTTCATCTGCTGGAAGCAGTGTAGCTTGCTCGAACCAGTACTTCGCTTGTAGAAAATGCCCCGAGTCCACCCACATGGCCCCAATCGCACAGCATATTTCCGCTCGCGGCTTATCATAGATGAAACTGCGGAACAGCGCCATAAACTGTTCGGTACGTTGACCCAACTTGCCATAACACTCCGCCATTTTTCTGCACGCCTGAATATTATCCTCTACCCACCCTTGCTCTGTATCGAGGAACTTCATATATCCGTGTGCTGCTTCTTCGAATCGGGAATGATCTCGCAATTCATTCGCAAAATAGTATAGATCGCGAGGCGTAAATTGCTCTCCCTCGGCAAGTCTCTTCTCGTAAATTCGCAAATTGCGATCGGTATATGCTTTATCCTTCTTATGTGTGACACACACATCACTATGAATAATATGTCCGCCTACTTCCAAATATTCGTGCACTGGCCCATACCATTTGAACCCACGATCACGCCTAACTAAGCGATTTCGCCGCAGACTAGACGTAACATTCCCCTTATCATCAACCATTAATACATAGTGCATGGTCACACTATCAACATCACGAGTGAGTGTCTTCTTCAGCTCTACTAGTAGGCGTTGATCCTTACTCTCTATCACATCGTCCGCATCGAGCCATAGAATATATTCTTGAGTAGCTTGACTGAAGGCATAATTCCGTGCAGCAGCAAAATCGTCAATCCATTCAAAATCAAATATACGGGCTTGATACTGTCCTGCAATCTCCTTCGTCCGATCTGTCGATCCCGTATCAACAATAATGATCTCATCAACAATGTTATGGACTGATGCAAGACATTGCGCTAGTGCAATCTCCTCATTACGTACAATCATACATAGACTAATCGTGATTGATGCAGACTGATCCATCGTCATTTCTGCCTCCTCAATATGTGAATCTAGCTGTACCTGATTAGACTGAGCTAGCAGCAGGTCAAGCGCTTCTCTGGCTTCTTTATGGCTGCGATCTACCTCTAGACAATTCTCATAGGCCTGTATCGCTTCTTCCCGATGATTAAGAAGTTCATGGCACTTCCCGACATAATACCAAGCGTGGAAGCTTCCAACTCCTCGCAGCGTAAGATGATAGATATTTTGTTCCCCCAGCTCAACACAGTACTGAAATACAGGCAATGCATGTTCAACCTTTTGTTTTAAATACAAGATGATCCCCTTGTAGAAATGGAGATCAACGTAATCTGGATATAACGCGATCGCCTTATCGATCGAAGGCCATGCCCCTTCATAACTGCCCATGATCAACATAAGCTCATATTTTAATTTATATAGAAGCGACGGTGGCAGCTTCCCCTGTTCTACAAACCGCATAACGGATGTATTTACAGACTCATAAGCTTCAGCATACTTTTTCAGCCGATACTGCTCACTTGCAATATGATAATCGACCCACGGGTTGTAGTCCGGCTTGTCTTTCTCCATCTGTAATAATCGCAAGTTCCGCTCCGACTTGTTCCGCAAATGAGTTACTGCTTCTAGGTAGCCATAGTGATGAAGTTGTACGGGCAAGATTTTAACATCGAATTGCTCGCCCAGAACCTCATGTACATTTACCTGTTCATGGATCGCTCCGACGAACTGAAAACCCATATGATTGCGAAGCAGCCGATGCTGACCAATTAAGTATGTTTTCTCACTGCTAGGTGTGTCTTCCCCAATGTAGTTCAACAGCTGAATTACACCGATGTGAGCTTGCTCTTCTTGCAATATATCTCGAATCAACATGGCTTGATCTGAATCCAGCCTCTCATCCGCATCCATCCATAATATCCAGTCGCCAGTTGCTTGCTTCAGGGCATAATTGCGAGCTTCGGCAAAGTTGTCATTCCACGGCATTTCATATATGTTCGCTCCATATGATTGGCATATTGGAATCGTCTGATCGGATGATCCCGTGTCGACAATAATGATTTCATCTACAACATTCTTGACGCTGTCCAGACAAATGCCGATAAATGTCTCCTCATCCTTAACGATCATGCATAATGATAGTCGCTTCTCCAACTTCCCATCCCCTTTTCACATCGCTACAAACGATATATGCCGCAAATAGCCCAGTCGTGCATGTCGGAAATGGGTTCCTTTGACTTCAACGCTATCATGTCGTCCAAATTCTACGATATTCATAGATTTTTTTGTTACATTTCGTAAATGTAACAACATTGTCTTCAGTTTTTAATGTTCATTTAATGTTCCTTTCGTATTATTTGTATTAACGGAAATAGATCAATAGAAGGAGGTCCGTTGCCAGATGAAAACAGTTTATATTGAATTCCAACAACGAAAAATACCCGTGTTTTGCACAAATATGTCCCACAAAAATACATTCTCACTACTTATGGATGCACTTAACCGCAAGATGAATACAGGCAAGCGAGCGATCAAGACCTGTCTTGAAACCTTGATCAGTATTGAAATTATCGGCTCAGAGGCAATCTTGCATTCAAGACGTGAAATGGACACTGTAGCATTGTCCTTATATTAATCATTCGTGCATTTGAATTCCGACAGAATTGTTTTGATAGATCATTGCAAAAGGCGTAATTCCTTTTTGGAATTACGCCTTTTGCAATCTTTACACGTTATTCTTTTGTAAAATCAAACTTGACACGATACACTTTGTATCATACATTACAAGTATGTGTAACGTAACTTATGAATCTGCGATCCTACTCTAGCATATTTATGACAAAGGAGTCCTGCTATGACCTTTGGAGAGCGCTTACGCAATTTACGAACGGCCCGCAACATGTCGCAAGAGCAAGTAGCTCGACATATTGGATTAACTCGTTCGGCATATAGCCATTACGAAATTAACAATCGGCAGCCCGTCTATACAACCCTTCTTAAGCTAGCTGTCTTATTTGATGTATCCGTGGATTACCTAATCAATGATAACTCCTTTCTGGAATCACACGAGACGAATCAGCTGCTGCAGCTATGGCATGGGCTTGATGCCGACTCAAGACAGCAGACACTCCAGCTCATGAGGCAATCACTCTACTCCAAGCGATAGGGTTTACGACCATCCCTATTTTACTTGAGCAGGCAATATAATGTAGAATGTCGTTCCATGTCCTTGCACACTCTCAACGCCGATTCTTCCTAAGTGCAATTCGACAATTTCTTTGGCAATTGCCAGCCCTATACCGCTGCCGCCTGTCATTGAATTTCGCGACTTATCATTTTTGTAGAAACGGTCGAATAGATAAGGCAAGTCTTCTTCTCCCACACCAATTCCGGTATCCGTAATTTGAATATGAACCGCTTGCTCCTGTTTCAGATAGTCCACTTCAATGGTAATCGAGCCGCCAATTGGCGTAAATTTGACCGCGTTATAAATAATGTTGTCAAATACCTGCATCATACGATCAATGTCCACTTCCAGCATAAGACTTACAGGCGGAGCATTGCGGTACGTCAAGTTGTAACATGCGAACATTAACCCTCTGCTTCGCAGTTCCAACTCGTAATGCTCTTCCAGATGTGAAATAAAATGTTCAAGAAGTACAGATTCTATCGATACAGGCACCCTTCTTGCTTCTAATTTGGACAACTCAAACAAATCGTCAATCAGATGATTCAAGCCATTAATTTTATTTAGCATGAGGCGGATATATTTCTTCTGCTGCTCTCTATCCTGAATTACCTCATCTTGGAGCGCCTCCAAGTAACCACGAATTAAGGTCATTGGTGTTCGCAAATCATGGGAAATATTCGTAAATAGATGCCTGCGGGAGGTCTCCATCCGCTCTAACTCATAATTTTTCATTTCTAAATTTGCGTTCATTTGAGTTAAGGCAGCTGTGCGCTCTTGGATCCGCGCTTCTAAGTTAGCATTCAACTCTCGTAACTCGATCGTTACAGATTCTACGTCGTACATCGCCTTGGAATATCTCATTGAGATCATAAGCGACTGCATGAAAACGCAAAATACAAGTCCACTTGGAGCCAAGTCTCGAATGGGAGCAAGCGAATGATAATATAAAATATCATTAAGAACCAATATATTGAAAACAGTAAAGCCGAATAATGCAATATGCGCTCCCATCCGATGATTATAGACAGCCTTCATATTCATTATGATTACATAGCAAGCCGCTGCTATCACATATAATTGATAAAGCAGAAGGTAAGAGGTGAACGTACGCACAGGCAGGAATACAATGGAGCCAATTAGCAATGCTCCTGCTACATTCATTATCGTATACGTCCTATAGCACGCGTCCTCATAAAATAAATATCTCACATATCCGCATCCTGCCATCGTCGCCACGATCATTAGCACATATTCCAGGCGAATAACGAAATACCACGATAAACCAGGAAACCAAGTAAGCAGAATGGCATCTCCCGATGTTAGGATTCGGATTGCCATTGCAATACAAAGAATCGCAAATAGAAACGTATACCAATCCTTGCGCCTCTCTATGAACAGACCAATATGATAGAGCCCCACCATTAATAAGCAGCCGAACAGCATACTATCCCTAACCAATTCCAATCTGCCCTTGCTTATAATTTTCTCCGATGAACCCAGGTATAGTGACTGCCATATTCCTCCACGATGATGCGAGAAATTCGTAACCTCGATAACGATATCTGCGGTGTTTCCAGGAGTACTCACCATAACCATGCGTTGCTTCATAGAAGGAACAGCATAGTCCTCAAACTCGGAGACTTGTCCTTCATGAATAATCGGCTTACCATTCACCCACATGCGATATGAACTATATATGCTGGGGAGCCATACACCCAACAGATTATCCTTCGCATTCTTCTTTATCGTAAGATAATACGTCGCGACTCCCGTACCCTTCTTGGAGAACCCCGGATTCGTTAACTGATTCCAAGAAGATGGCACCTTCACATCCGCCATCATTGAAGGGGAATCCGTTATTTTCTCCGTAGGAAGCAAGCTCCCCCATTTCATCTTCCACATTCCGTTCAATGGCACAATTCCATCTTTTTCAAAATTCCAGTTCCGCAAATCAAGTATTCCATTTTCCGCGCTCGGAGCACGCTTCGAATCAATAATCGCCCCTGCAACATGTAGAATAATTATAGTTACAATAATCATGGCCATCATAATATGAAAAGTTATTCGACGCATCGATGACGCCCTCCTCAACCCTTCCATTTTATAACATACTTTCTTATTTGACGATAGAAGAATCCAAGGAATTAAGGTTTCATGTCGCAATTAGGAATAGATTGCCATATCCTGACGATTTTCGCTATAATGAAAGAAGTGGCGGAGGTGATAACCTGCAGTGAACGAGAGCAAAATATTAATCGTAGATGATGAAATAGAGATTACCGAACTCATATCCTTATATTTGCGCAGGGAAGGCTACCGTGTATACGTTGCAGACAACGGATATACCGCCTTACAGATGATGAAGGAAATTGAACCAGACTTAATTATCTTGGACATCCTCCTCAAGTCGCTAGATGGTATTGAGGTATGCAAGGAAGTGCGCAAGACATCGAATGTTCCAATCCTCTTTATAAGCTGCAAGAGTGACGATGTAGACATTATATTAGGTCTTACAGTCGGTGGAGATGATTACATTACGAAGCCATTCAGCCCTAGTCAACTCGTTGCTAGGGTCAAGGCCCATTTGCGCCGCAACTCTCTGTCTGCTCAAGCACTGCAACGCTCGGCTCAACACAGACTGTCCTACGAAGAATTGGAGATGGATTTGCAGAGCCACACCGTGACCGTACAAGGCAGAGCTGTTGCACTATCTGCCAAAGAATTCGACTTACTCGCGTATTTGGCGCAATCGCCGAACAAAGTATTCAAGTTGGAACAATTGTATCAGCATATCTGGAATACCGAGAGCTTCGGTGATACACGAACACTCATGGTACATATTAGCAATCTACGCAAGAAGATTGAACCGGATCCTACACGCCCACGCTACATCGTAACCGTACGAGGCGTAGGGTACAAATTTCAAACCGAATAACCAGCTCTACACCAATACCCGCATGAATTCATCTCATGCGGGTATTGCTTTCGTAAACTTTCTGGAAGCTTGGGCTTGTTTATAGTACAATAACGCTTAGTGTTAAGGAAGTTTGAACAGAAGAAAGGAAGTCACATTACATGTACATGTCTACTGACTGGAAAGACTATGAATTAATTGATACAGGCGGCGGAGAGAAGCTTGAACGCTGGGGAGATGTTGTGCTTCGTCGTCCCGATCCACAAATCATATGGCCTCTTGAAAAGGAGACAGATATTTGGCGCAATGTACACGGCCATTATCATCGCAGTTCCTCCGGCGGCGGTCAATGGGATATGAAGAAGCCTATTCCAGAGCGTTGGACGATTGAATACAAGCATCTCAAGTTCTATATTAAGCCAACGAACTTTAAACACACAGGTCTGTTCCCTGAACAAGCAGTAAACTGGGACTGGATGATGAACAAAATTAAGAGTGCGAATCGTCCAATTAAAGTTCTTAACCTGTTCGCTTATACTGGCGGTGCAACAGTGGCCTGTGCATCTGCCGGCGCCGAAGTCTGCCATGTTGATGCTGCTAAGGGGATGGTGCAGTGGGCGAAGGAAAATGCCGCGTTGTCCGGTTTGGAATCTCACCCTATCCGTTTCATCACGGACGATGTATTCAAGTTCGTACAAAGAGAGCAGCGCAGAGGCAACAAATATGACGCCATCATTATGGATCCCCCTTCCTATGGTAGAGGACCTGGCGGTGAAACGTGGAAGCTGGAGCAAAGCTTGTATCCGTTTCTTGAGTTCTGTACGACAATTATGTCGGACAATCCACTTTTCCTGCAAATCAATTCATATACGACTGGGATCTCGCCTACCGTACTAAGCAATATGCTGAGTATGACAATGAAAAAGCGCTACGGCGGCAAGCTGTCCTCAGGTGAAATAGGCATCCCGATTACGAAGTCCGGTATGGTACTCCCTTGCGGTATATTGGGAAGATGGGAGGCATAACGATAGATGTTAGGCCAACCTGCAACTCCGCATATTGGCATCTTATACGAGGATAATCACGTAATCGTTGTCGAGAAGCCAGTTAATATCTTGTCACAAGCGGACGATACGCAGGATGCAGATATGGTGACCTTACTGAAGCAAGACTTGAAGGAGCGTTATGCGAAGCCTGGCAATGTCTATGTAGGTCTAGTCCACCGATTGGATCGTCCTGTCGGTGGAGCCATGGTGTTCGCGAAGACGAGCAAGGCTGCCTCACGCTTATCTGATGTCGTTCGCACACACAAGCTGGGCAAGACTTACATGGCTGTCGTTCACGGCCGTCCAGCTAAGACCAACGGGACACTAACTCACCATTTGCTGAAGGATGTCCGCACGAACACAGTCCGCGCTGTTGCTCCTGGAACTCCAGGAGCCAAGGAGGCACGCCTGTCTTATGAGGTAGCTGGCATAAGCGGCGACATGACGCTTGTGCGTATAGAGCTCCATACCGGACGACCGCACCAAATTCGCGTACAAATGAAAACGATTGGTTGTCCATTATATGGTGATCAGAAGTACGGCGCTGATCGCAATAAGCCTGGTCAGCAGATTGCTCTATGGTCTGTGCAGCTATCGTTCCCCCATCCGACTACGAAGGAAGTTATGGAGTTTAGATCTCAGCCGCCCATGGAATACCCATGGAATCTCTGGGATCCGGCAATCTATTCTTCCTGTTGATGTGTTCTCCATGTACATCAACAATCAAGCTGGGGCAATCTTACCGATTCGGTAAATAATCATTGCACGCAACACCGTGACTGTACGATCGCATTGCTGAGAAGCAGCCTTCTCTCGATGCGATTGTACACGATGAGTTCATTTGCAGACACAGTCATCATTCATTCATGCTCATTTAACGCATGGTGTTATTCGTGTATGAAAGGAGGAAAATAGGAAAATGAGTAACGGACGGTATGTACGAACAGGTTTGCTGGTCATTACAATTGTTCTCTTGATTTTATCCACTGCTTGCGCAATTGCCGCGCCATCACAGCTTGTCGATCAAGATGCATCTAGTTCGCAATCAACAACGGGCAGCGAACAGCAGACAAAGCCCCAACCGGCACATAAAGCAGCACTAGCTCAGCATAAGGACAGTTCACCTTCATCGACCGATGCCGATCATCTCAACTCTTCTACGAACATCCCGGCTAGTACGGCCACTACGCCACCTAACAACACGAAGGCAAAGCCATATACTCTTTCCGGCAAGCTTCTTGCGGTAGGAGATATTATGATGCACTCCCCTCAATTTCCTGCCTATTTCAATAAGAAGACAGGCACATACAATTTCAAGACCTATTTTACTAAGGTGAAGCCTATTCTCGAGACAGCAGATTGGTGCTGGGCGAATCTGGAGACTCCATTGCTAGGCGGCGAGAAGGTCTATACCGGATACCCCATGTTCAACGCACCACCAGAGCTTGCAGATGCCTTGAAGTTCGCAGGCTTCAATATTGTAACGGCGGCGAACAATCATTCATTAGATCGATATGAAGCCGGAGCCCTGCGCACATTAGAAGTGTTGAAGAAAAAAGGGCTGGTAACGAAGGGACTCTCCGCCTCATTATGGGAATCCAAGCAGCCAACATTAGTTGAGAAAAACGGAATACAACTAGGCATTCTCGCGTATACGTACGGAACAAATGGCATCCCGCTCCCGAAGCAGAAGCCTTATCTTGTTTCTCTCATTGATGAGAAGCGCATGATACAGGATATTCAGAATACGAAGAAGGCTGGAGCTGACGTTGTCGCAATTGCCATTCATTTCGGCACTGAATATGAGCACACGCCGAATCAAGAGCAAATTCGACTGGCGCGTTCGCTGATCCAAGCTGGAGCAGATATTATATTGGGCTCTCATCCACATGTCATTCAACCCTATGAGCGTATTACGGTAAGAGAGCCCGACGGCTCTAAGCGCGATGGGCTTATTATTTATTCAATGGGGAACTTTATATCCAATCAGACAGGCAATGGTACTGATATTGGAGTAATCTTCGGTGTAGAAATTAATAAGCATATGCCTGAAGGCACAATCGAACTAAAAAATGTGACAACGATTCCAACATGGGTGCATATTGAAGGTGCCCGTGACAAGCGCAAGTACCGTGTACTCCCACTGGAACAAACGATCAAATCACATTCTGACAATCGATTAAGCACACAGCAATATCAGGCAATGAAAAAGATGCTAACCAGCGCGACAAGCCATCTTGCCTCAAGATCGGCTGTACCGGTTATACTCAATGTTTCGCCTTCACCATAGATTATTGGCCTGCACGAACAGGCTCTGACGCTGCAGCCGTCTCTTTCTCAACAGTAGACGGTTGTGGCGGCTGAGTTAGCTTGCCAAGCAAAAGGATAAGCAGCTGCTGGTTATGCGTTGAGATCCGATGTAAAATTTCATTCCAGTAGTTCTCTCGAATAGCGACTCCACGGCGCATTTCCTGTTCTCCGAATTCGGTTGCCTGGATCCACACAATTCGACGATCATCCTGGTCTCGCTCTCGAATAATTAGAGCATTCTTCTCCATCCGATCCATCAATGTTGTAATCGCAGCAGGAGTCGTAGCTAAGTGAGGCAACAGATCAGAAGGCTTAACCTTCCCATATTCCGCAATTCGTTCTAATACGGTTAACTGGCTCTCTGTCAAGCTTGGCGCCAGGGACTCGTCCATCATTGACTTATAATCCTTGGATAACTTCGACCACAGCTTGGCAAATTCGGTTGCATGCATGCAAACGACTCCCCCTTTATTCCATGTCGATCTACAAACACCTAAATTATACCACAGCAAAGTGGATAGGACATCCCTAATCTTAGCATAATGCCATTTAATTACAAATTTATTGCCAAAGAAAGTTCAGGAACCAAGCAATCAACTAGCACATATACTGTTGTATAGGCATCTGTCACACCAACTTCTCACTAATTTGATGCTTTAACTGCGAGGAGGGGACACAATGGATCAGGACAAATCCAGTATTTTCCGTAAAGCAATGGAGATCGGGATCATAAAAGACCCACAATGGATAGAACGACTCGATGAGCCCGTACCATTGTGGGTCCTATTAGAGATTATCAATACCCTGCACGATGTGTTGAATCCACCGCATAAGCCATTCGATTAGACGGATGGTGGGGTAATAATCATCGTATTTACAATACTATCTTCCTTATCGATTGCAACCAAGCTTCGGCCTTGCGCTCTCTTATCCATGAGAGGGGCATGTTCAGTAATAAGCTGATGCAAGCGTCCCTGTTCCGTAATGATCGTAATCGGATACGACTCTTTACTGAAGTAAGCGCCAATTAACTTCTTCCCATTCGGCTTCACTCGCTTCCCTTCTTTGAACTCGAATGTAGCCATTCCTTTACCGCCGCGTCCCTGTGTTGGGTAATCCAGCAGCAACGAACGCTTGCCCCATCCAATATCCGTTAGAACAGTAATCTCGCCCTCTTCACCAGTGACCCGAAGAGCTGCTGTGATTGCATCGTCATCCTTAAGCTGCATTCCACGAACACCACCAGCTGCGCGTCCCATCGGATTCACTTCCGCTTCTGTAAATCGGATAGACATTCCTTGCTCGGTCACGAGAAGAAGATCTGCTGCCCCATCACTGAGCATGACAGCCAACAACGCATCTTGGTCTGCTACTTTACAAGCAGCGACTGCCCCTGTACGGTTGGTTTCGTATTCCTTGAGCATCGTACGCTTTACTTGGCCACGACGCGTAACGAACAAGAGCGAACTCAACTCGTCTGCGAATGACTTGACTGGAATAACAGCTACGATAGAGTCTTCCTTCGCAATCGGAATCACATTGACGATGGCTGTACCATTGTCCTTCCACTTGAATTCTGGAATCATATGGACAGGCAAGGAGAAATATTGTCCCCGCTGCGTAAAGATAAGCAGGCGATCCAAGGTGTTCACTTCATAAATTTGGCGGATGTAGTCGCCTTCCTTAACGCCAGATGCATCCCATTCTCCGCCAGATCGTGTGAAGGATAGCTGACTCGTCCGCTTGATGTATCCATCATTGGACAAGGTGACGAGAACATCCTCGGCATTTACGATGACCTCAAGGTTCACCTTGATTTCCTCGACTTCCCCCTGCACGACTGAACGGCGATCAATTCCATATCGATCACGAATATCCGTCAGTTCCTTCTTAATTACCTTCATCAGCTTCTTGCTGCTCTCCAGAATCGAACGAAGGTCGGCAACCTTCTTGCGAATATCCTCTAATTCCTTCATCAATGAAGTCAATTCCAGATTCGTCAAGCGGTACAGTTGCAATGTCAAGATCGCATCAGCTTGACGTTCGGAGAAGCCAAATTGTTCAATCAAGTTATGCTGTGCATCCTGACGATTTTTCGAAGCTTTGATAGTCGCGATAACCGCATCTAATATATCAAGCGCCTTGACCAAGCCCTCCAACACATGTGCGCGGTCTTCTGCCTTCGACAAGTCATATTGGGTACGATTCGTGACAACTTCCTTCTGGTGTTCAATGTAGGCTTGGAGCATAGGCAAAATACCCATTTGCATCGGAGCCTTGTTCACGATCGCTACCATGTTGAAGTTATAGGTCACTTGCAAGTCGGTCTTCTTGAACAAATAGTTCAAAATGCCGTTCGCATCCGCGTCCTTCTTCAGCTCAACGACGATACGCATCCCTTCGCGTCCACTTTCATCACGAACCTCTGCAATACCGTCTACTTTCTTCTCTAATCGGATGTTCTCCATTGCGGTCACGAGACGCGACTTCACGACCTGATACGGGATTTCGGTAACGACGATCTGCTGACGACCTCCGCGCATCTCCTCAATATCCGTCTTCGCGCGAATGTAAATGCGGCCCTTACCCGAACGATATGCATCGCGAATGCCTTCCGCACCCATGATGATTCCGCCTGTAGGGAAATCCGGACCTTGCACAATGCTAATAATCTCATCCAGATCAATCTCGGGCTTGTCGATCATGGCGATGCATGCCTCAATTACTTCCCGCAAATTATGTGTGGGAATTTCCGTTGCAAAGCCGGACGAAATCCCGCTAACACCATTTACGAGCAAGTTCGGGAAGCGCGAAGGCAATACAACAGGCTCTTCTTCCGTATTATCAAAATTTGGACGGAACGGAACGGTGTCTTTCTCAATATCCCGAAGCAGCTCCATTGCAATGGAGGACAATCTGGCTTCTGTATAACGCATTGCAGCTGCTGGATCATCATCGATTGACCCCCAGTTGCCGTGACCGTCAATCAGGACATGCCCCATCTTCCATGGCTGCGCCATGCGCACCATGCCGTCATATATTGAAGAATCCCCGTGCGGGTGGTAATTACCCATGACGTCCCCGACCGTTTTGGCCGACTTACGGTATGGCTTTTCCGGTGTGTTGCCGGATTCATACATTGCATACAAGATGCGTCGCTGTACCGGCTTGAGACCGTCCCTGACATCGGGTATCGCACGATCTTGAATGATATATTTGGAATAGCGCCCGAACCGGTCGCCAACCACGTCTTCCAAGAACGCGGGTTTGAATTGTTCCGATACGCTCATGTGTCTCTCACCTTTCTATTCCTCGAACTCCGCAAAGTCAACGTTCTCTACGATCCAGCGCTTACGCGGCTCCACCTTGTCGCCCATTAATGTCGTCACACGGCGCTCTGCCTTGGCAGCGTCATCGATCTGCACCTGCAGCAGTGTTCTCGTCTCCGGATCCATCGTCGTTTCCCACAGTTGATCGGGATTCATTTCGCCAAGACCCTTATAGCGTTGAATTTCAGCGCTTTGTCCGAACTGCTTCACGTAGCTGGCAAGCTGCTCATCCGTCCAAGCATAGCGAACCGTCGAGTGCTTGCCCTTCTTATGCGATATCTTATAGAGCGGAGGCTGTGCAATATATACCTTGCCCTTATCAATAAGCTGACGCATATAACGATAGAAGAACGTGAGCAGCAGCACCTGAATATGCGCACCGTCAGTATCGGCATCTGTCATAATAATGATCTTCGCGTAGTTGCTCTCATCCGCATCGAAGTCGGAGCCTACCCCTGCTCCGATTGCATGGATAATTGTCCGATATTCATCATTCTTCAAGATGTCGGCCAGCTTGGCCTTCTCCGGGTTCATCGGCTTCCCCTTCAGCGGCAGGATTGCCTGCGTCTTGGAATCGCGCCCTTGCTTCGCAGAACCGCCCGCCGAGTCCCCTTCGACGATAAAGAGCTCATTGCGTGTATAATCCTTAGACTGCGCTGGTGTCAGCTTGCCGTTAAGGTTTGAGCTCTCGCTGCGCTTCTTGCCTGAGCGCACATCCTCTCTCGCCTTACGTGCCGCTTCACGCGCCCTTGACGCCTGAATGGCCTTCTTGACTAACATCTGCGCAATTTGTGGGTTCTCCTCCAGGAAAATGCTCATATGCTCTGCTACGATTGTATCTACAGCGCCCCTAGCCATGGCACTACCGAGCTGATCCTTCGTCTGACCGACAAATTCCACATCGGACATCTTCACATTAATGACCGACATCATGCCTTCCCGTAGGTCGTTGCCGTCTAGGTTTTTATCCTTTTCCTTCAACAAGCTGTTCTTGCGCGCATATTCATTCATCACACGCGTGTAGGCTGTCTTGAAGCCTGTCTCATGCGTACCGCCGCCACGAGTTGGGATCGAGTTTACAAACGATACGATTGTCTCCGTATACCCATCGTTATATTGAAGTGCAATCTCAACCTCAACATCATCCTTCTCAGCAGTGAAATGAATCACTTCATGCAGCACGTTTTTATCTTCATTTAAAAAGCGTACAAACTCGCTTGCTCCGCCTTCATAAAGGAAAGTTTCTTCCTTCCCTGTCCGCTCATCTTTCAATGTGACCCGTAAGCCAGAGTTCAAAAATGCAATCTCCTGCAATCGTTCAGCAAGATTGTCATAATTCAAATGAATATTGCCATGGAATACCTTCACATCCGGCTTGAATGTTACCTTCGTGCCTGTGCGATTCGTATTACCGACAATCTCCAGCCCCGTTACCGGTTCGCCGACATGCTCTTTGCCTTTCTTATCCGTCCATGTCTCAAAGCGCATGCGATGAATCTTGCCGTCTCGACAAATCTCCACCTCAAGCCATTCCGATAACGCATTCGTGACTGAAGCGCCAACGCCGTGCAGACCGCCAGATTTCTTATAGCCTGCACCACCGAACTTACCACCCGCATGCAAGATCGTATAGACGACCTGCGGGGTCGGTACCCCTGTCTTATGCATACCTGTCGGAATTCCTCGTCCATTGTCTCGAACGGTGACCGACTGGTCCTTGTGAATTGTCACATCAATCTGAGAGCAAAATTTGGCGAGATGCTCGTCGACAGCGTTGTCTACGATTTCCCATACCAGATGATGCAGCCCCGAGGAGCTTGTACTGCCAATATACATCCCTGGCCGTTTGCGTACCGCGACAAGCCCTTCGAGCACTTGAATGTCGTCAGCCCCATACTCAGAATTGCGGTTGCCAGATGCCCCCCCATTCTCAGGCGACTGTCCGAACATATCGACTTGCTCGACCATTCATGCTCCTCCTTCAAAAATACATGTAGTGCATAATCAATAATCATGCGCGTTCCATACCATAATACGTGCTTCATACCAAATGCGTACTTCATAAATAAAATGCTACCTTATTAGCGTTCCAACCTTCGTTGGCAAAAGAAAATCTGCCGCTGCCGGACGAGAGGAACAACAAAATGCCCCATTACTTATATCGTCCGGATGCAAACAGATGTTTCGCATTCTTGTATATTTTAATTCAAGATGTCCTGTTTCGTAAAGACACGGAATGCAATGAATAGGGAAATAATGCCCCATACACTTAATACAGCAAGCGAGAACGGCAAGCTCATCCCTTCTACAGGGGCCGGAGTACCCGCCATATAGTCCGTCAATTTCAAGTTAATCATGAACAGATATTTGGCAGTCGGCCAAGAAGAGGCCATATTATACAAGATGGTACCTGCAATCAGGGTAGCCATTAAGGTTACAATACTTGCCGCTGTGCTCCGGACGAGCACGGATATCATAAACCCAAGTGCTGCGACTACGATGCTGGAGAACCAGATAAGGCCACATTGCATAAGCAAGTACAGCCATGAGGGAAGCGTATGTACGGCATTGAAATCCACGTTCGTGCCCGCTACCGAGAATCCGGTAAATATCGGAAAAGACCAACCTCCATACCCGAAGACCGCCCCTGAAATCAAATAAGCAAGCAGTGCTGTCATCACGACAATGATTCCGGTAAACATCATCAGGACAATCCATTTGCTCATTAACACCTTCCACCTGCGAACCGGTCTAGTCAGCAGCATCTTGATCGTGCCGGTAGACCGCTCCGATGAAACGATGTCCGAAGCAATCGCCATAACAAGCAGCGGAATGAACAGAGTTACTGCATTGTCCATAAAAGTACGGGTAAATGTCACCCCATTCGGCTCACTCGGATTGACATCATGGTCCAAATAATATTGCAGCTGCTGCAGCATAATGAGCCGATACTTCTTCCACTCCTCGGGTATTCGGTCGCTTCCGAGCGAATTTTGAATATCGGTGATGCGCTGCTGCAACTCCAGTCGCCAGTCCTCTTTGAACTTCTCCCTACTATTTTCTGCCATCTTCATTTGCGCATATGTGAAGACAGGAATTAACACGATCAATATGAGCATGATGACATAAAATCGTTTTTTCTTCAACACTTTTAATGTCTCATTGTGGATAAGCGGCAGCAAGCTACTCAATGCGTTCACCCTCCGTTAATTCTAGAAATAGCTGTTCTAGGGTAGGCATAATATGCTGGATTCCTTCGATTTGGATGCCGGCATGCATCATCTTGCGATTCAGTTCTGGAATGATATCCGGTGCAGTTTCCGTTACGATTGCGTAGTCAGGTATCCCGATCAAGGTAGACTCGTCAATCGGCGCTGTCTCTCGGCTATAAATTGTAACCCCGTCGTTTTCTGCTAACATCTCCATAGCCCGCTCCGCAGGCTGTGCCTGCCATACTACGAACTGATTGCGTCCCGTAAGCAGCTGTTCGACATCATCTACAGCAAGCACTTCACCATGGCTGATAATCGCAACGCGATCACACATTAGTTGAATTTCACTTAACAAGTGACTCGAGACGAACACAGCCATACCACTGTCAGCCAGCGTACGGATAAATGATCGCAGCTCCTTAATGCCGAGTGGATCCAATCCATTCGTGGGTTCATCCAGAATGAGCAGCTTCGGTTCAGCAAGCAATGCTTGCGCGATCCCAAGCCGTTGTCTCATCCCTAACGAATAGGTCTTCACTTTATCATGAATTCGATTCGACAACCCAACGATCTCGACAACTTCTTGAATGCGTTCTTGACCAATGCCGCTTACCATCCGCGCGAAATGTTCTAAATTTTCCCATCCTGTCAGAAAGTTATACATTTCCGGGTTCTCTACGATACAGCCAACATGCCGCAGGGCCCGCTCCGGATCTCGATTCACATCCAGACCACATACTTGAATCCGGCCTGAAGTGGGAGTAATCAAGTCCACCAGCATTCGAATAGTCGTTGTCTTGCCAGACCCATTCGGCCCGAGGAAGCCAAAAATTTCGCCTGCTCGAACCTCGAAAGTTACATCCTTGATAATCAGCTTAGAGCCTATTTTCTTCTTCACATGTTCTACAGATAATATAACTTCCTTCGCATGCTCCATCACTAAGCCACCTCCTGGCCGTCCTCTAGTGTCCTTCTATTATTGAATGCTCTGCACAATCCGCTTCGCAATGGCATCATATCCGTCTCCATTAGGATGAAAATGATCAGAAGATAAATATTTGCTGCTGTTCCGCTGGAACAAATCGTAGGTTGGAACCATCATCATATTCTTGTCCTTATTGATAAACGCATAAGCTGAATCGTTCCATTTCTGAACGACGGCATTTCCTATTTCACGCATCGCCTGCAGATCCGAGAATGGATTATACAGTCCTACATAGATGATAAGCGCATCCGGGTTCCATTTACGCAGTTGAGTCAGCACCTGTTTCAAGTGGACAATGCCAGCATCCACCTTGGCTACGAGTGTATCGAGCTGCATTTCCTTGGCGCTCATCTGTTCCGATTGAGCACCTTGGAATAAGTCATTGCCGCCAATCGTTAGTAGGATGACATTCGCTTGCTTCAATACATAACCCGCACTATCCTTCTCTATTCGTTCCACAAGCTGATCTGCACGAAGCCCGTTCACTGCCAGATTGTTCAGAAGCGTAACCGGCTTCTCCTTGCTCTTCTCAAGCGTACTCAACACACGTCGTACATATCCTTGTCCCGTCCCGTCGCCAGTACCTCTTGTCAAAGAATCCCCAAGAGCAGCAATCCGTATCTCTTGCTCCGAGTGAGTGGCGGTATCTGTTGTCGGTGAAGTCTTCACCCCAGGCGCATCCGCAAACGGAACAGAAGCAGGATAGATAATATCCGCAATTCCAAGTCCGAAGCCAACGAGCAAGAGCAGCGTACATCCCACGCCGCATGAAGCAATCCATAACCATTGCCGCGATGCCGTTTTACGACTCATCCTAGTCCTCCTGTCTCAATCCCTGAACTCTGTTCTCCCTTTACATTACCTGTTCAGGTTCCTATTTGCAAACTGAGTCAGCTGTTACCACGTTCCCTGGTAACAAGGGAGGCGACCGATCAATTCGGCCGCCTCTTTCATCAATCTCCTATACGATTGTACAAAACACAGAAGCAATTACAAGCAGCAGAATCGCTCTATCGCTACACGCGGTGCGACTACATGTACTTATACTGAGCCGCTACTAGATTGTAATAAGTGCCACGCAGATTCATCAATTGATCATGCGTGCCTTGTTCCTGAATAACCCCATGGTCAAGCACAACGATATTGTCACAATTGCGAATCGTAGACAACCTGTGCGCAATAATGAAGGAGGTTCTACCCTGCAGCAACGTCTTCAATGCTTCTTGAATCTTTAATTCGGTCTCGGTATCAATACTTGCAGTCGCTTCATCAAGAATTAATATTCTAGGGTTTGCAAGCAAGGCACGTGCGAACGAGATAAGCTGACGCTGACCCATGGACAGCACATTCCCGCGTTCCTCGACCTCAGTGTCATAGCCATCTTTCATACTTGCAATGAAGTCATGCGCATACACGGCCCGTGCTGCCGCTTCTACCTCCGCATCTGTTGCGTCGAGACGGCCGAAGCGAATATTATCTCGTATCGTACCTGAGAAGATGAAGGTATCTTGCAATACAATACCAACCTGCGACCTCAGACTTTCAATTGTAACTTGCTTAATATCATGACCGTCAATGGTGACACGACCTTCTGTCGTATCGTAGAAACGGCACAACAAATTGATAATCGTACTCTTACCGGAACCTGTGTGTCCGACTAACGCGATGGACTCGCCTGCCTTGGCTGATAATGAAATGCCTTTCAACGCGGGACGTCCCTTCTCGTATTCGAACATTATGTTCTCGAATTCCACATCGCCATGGATTGGTGGAAGCACTTTTGATTTCGCTGTATCCTCAATAGATGGCTGTTCATCCATAAATTCAAAGATGCGTTCCGAAGAAGCCATGGCAATTAGCATTTGCGAATACATTTGCCCCAAGCGATTAATAGGTTCCCAGAAGTTCCCGATGTATTGGGCAAATGCGAATAGTACCCCAACCGTAATCACATGGCTCTGGATCAAATAGGAGCCGTACATGAATAGAATAAATGCACCTACAGCACTTGTTATCTCGATAACAGGGCCGAACGATTGGTTCATGGCAGAAGCGCGATCCCAAGACTTCTTATTCACATTGTTCATATGATCGAAGAATTCCATGTTCTGCTTTTCTTGTGTATACGCTTGAGTGACACGAACGCCTTGGATCGCCTCGTTCAAGTGAGAATTAATCCGCGATTGCTTCATACGGACGTCCTGCCAAGCGAAGCGGATCTTCTTCCGCAGCTTCGTCGACACTAAGAACATGATTGGAACCGTAATCATAACTGCCAGTGCAAGCTGAACATTCAAGAACAAGAGGATAATGATAATACCTGCCAGCTGCATGCAATCAATTAGAGTGTTGACAGCACCGTTCGTGAACAGTTCCTGCAAGGAGTTGACGTCGTTCGTCACGCGCACTAGCACGGAACCAGCTGGACGTTTGTCATAGAAATGGAATGACAGCTTCTGAATGTGCTTGAACAGATCCCCTCGCAAATCATGAATAATGCGCTGGCCGATCACATTCATAAATTTGATGCGGAACGCATTGGCGCCCCACTGCACAATATAAAGTCCAAACACCGTTCCCGCGATCATATACAGCATACGCAGCGATGGATTTCCGTCAGCGGGCTGTATCGCATGGTCAATGGCATAGCTGATGAGAAATGGGATTGCCAGTTTCGTAAGCGTACCCAGAACCATCATTACCAACAATACCGGCAGCAGTTGGCGTTTATACGGCTTCATGTACACCAGCAGGCGGCGCATCTGAGCCCAGTTGAACGGCTTTTCTATTGCTTCATCATCTTGATAGACGAATCGGGAACGCTTACGTTCTGCGTTCTCCGCAGCTGTGTTCTCGTCTTCATGCGCCGGGCTCGCCGCCGTGGATGCTGCTGTGAATCGTGCTCCACTCATACTCTCACCTGCTCTCTGTTCGACGTTCCATCGGTTGTAGAATCCATGTGATCTTCTGACTCAAACTTATCAGCATACTGAATACGATATACATCTTGATAGGTACCCGGCACCTCAATCAATTGCTCATGAGTACCTCTCTGTGCGATGCTCCCTTGATCCAATACCAGAATCTCATCTGCATGCCGCAGCGACGAGATACGGTGTGCGATTATAAATACCGTACGTCCACGCATAACCTCTTGGAAGCCAGCCTGAATCGCGTGTTCAGTATCCATGTCAACGGCACTTGTTGCGTCATCCAAAATCAAAATCTTCGGATCTTTCAGCAGCGCGCGGGCAATCGCAATCCGCTGCTTCTGACCGCCTGAGAGTCCCATACCGCGTTCGCCCACAATCGTATCATAGCCAAGCGGCAGCTCCATAATGAAGTCGTGTGCTTGCGCAAGCTTGGCTGCTCGCACCACTTCTTCTTCGGTCACATCATCTCGTCCGTAAGCAATGTTGTTATAGATCGAAGATGAGAACAGGAACGTCTCTTGGAATACGGTAGCCATCTGACTGCGGAGACTCTTCACATCCAAGTCTCGAATATCATGACCATCCAGCATAATGCTACCTGACTTCACATCATACGCGCGCATGAGCAGTTGAATAATCGTTGACTTGCCCGCTCCTGTACCGCCAAGCAATCCAATCACCTTCCCAGGTGTTGCGTCTAGCGTAATGTGGCTAAGAGCGTTTACATCACCTTCATAGCGGAAGGTAACATCTTTGAATTGAACATGTCCCTTAACTTCTTCATCATTCAATACAACCGCACGATCATTGTTCGCGATGTCAATTGGGGTATCCAGCAGTTCCAGCACACGCTCTCCAGATGCCTTCGATTGCGTATAGTTATTGATATGGAAGCCAATTCCCCACATCGGGCCAATAATGTACCAGATCATACTGAAGAAGGCAACTAATTCACCAAGCGACAGCTCCTTGTTAATGACCTTCGTACCGCCAAGCGCAAGCAGCATGACCACACAGCAGCAAGCAAGAAGTTCCATCACAGGGAAGTATCGTCCCCATAGTGTCGCAGCATGAATTTGATTTTCCTTATACGCTTCAGACCGTACAGAGAATTTATCAACTTCATGGCTTTCACGCGCGAAAGATTTGACCGTACGAACGCCCGTAATATTCTCCTGTACTGCCGTTGTCAGGCGGCTGAAGGCGACGCGCATTTCGCGGAAGGCCGGATGTATCTTAGATTCAAACCGAAGCGCGACTAGAATTAACAGCGGTATCGGGATAAGCGTTGTTAGCGTTAACTTCCAATCAATTGAGAACATCATTCCCGCGCCAAATAGAACCATCAGCACCATATTCAAAATTTGTGCGAAGCCGAACCCAACAAAGTTGCGTATCCCTTCAAGATCTGCAGTCAAGCGGGACATCAAATCCCCTGTTCTTGCCTTGTCATAGTAGCGGAATGAAAGGAATTGCAGCTTGCGATAGCAGGCATTTCTCATTTCGTAGGCAACATAGTTGCCTAGACGACCGCCAAAATAGCCGTGTAAAAATGTGAGGGTGCCTTTGATGCTGACAACGACGACCACCGTCAATGACAGCCAAGGCACCCAATCGAATCGTTCTTTTGCTATGACGTCGTCAATCAAGATGCGCAGCATATTGGGATACACCAATCCGAGCGCTGTTGCCGCCATCAAGCAAAGTATAGATACGAATAGGTAGCCTTTTTTCGGCCAGTAAAAAGTGCTTAGCCGCTTGAAGACGTTCATGATTTCTCCTCCCCTTTTCTACGTTCTCGTGAGATGTAATGCAGTTTATCATCATGAAAACACAACAGCAAAACGCCAATTTCATCATAATGCCGTTTGTGCCCGATTTTTCCGAGCTTTGCAGTAACATATCCATTCATTTCTTTTAAATCGTCTGATTTACTGACTTGTCGTTCATTATTCAACAAAGAACGCTTACCAAGCATATGCCCAGTAAGCGTTTGAACGGAATTTATACGGTTTTGATATCGATTCCGCGTGAATTCATCTCTTCACTTGGATGCTTTTATGAATCTGTCGAAATAACCTCTTCCAAAGCACTTATCACAGCTTGAAGCAACTCTTCATCCACATTTGCATACAGCGCATTGTTCAATCTTTCCATATACAGATCCAATGCGTCTGACAGCTCCTTGTAGGACTTTTGAATGACCTTATTATAGTGAGTGAGGATATGTTCGATAAATTGTTCCCGATGAGCTTCTGTTACCCGCTTAACCGCCTGCATCGCCTGCAGCTCCAGCGCCTGTCTAAGTTCGCTGCGACCGCTGCCTTCGAAAAAGGCCTTACTATTGCGGAAATAACCACGAATCCACCGCGTTGTTACATTCGGCAAGTCCAGCTCACCTGATACCTCTGGCGTTGGCCAAGCCCCCATATCCACATCAGCCGGTGAGTATCCGGGCAGCTGCTCCGTTATGGCTTGCTGCAGGCGATTGTGATAGCTCATCACCATCTTCTTGGCCCCTTGCTCCATCCGCAATGAGGTCGCATACAGTTCATTCGCAAGCTCTTTGCTAAATAGGCGAATCCATTCTACATAACAACGCTGCAGCGAACTATCTATATCCCGATCATCTCTGCGCAGGGAAGCCGGATTGAAGGCGTGAGAGAACATATCACCGAAGCGAAATTGCAATCGTTGACCCACATGGTAAAGCAATTCATCTGCTTCCTGCTGGAATAGGCTTGATTCATCACGCTCCAGCCACTCCGTACAGCTGCGACGCGCTTGTTCGGCCAATGCTTGATAACGAATGACTTCCCGTTCACGCTCTGCTGCATCGGCATGTGAGGCATCCCACATCGCCTTCAGCTGTCTTGCTGCCCTATCCAGACTTTTGTGAGCCGAATGAATACTGAGCTGAGTCAGCTCATTGCCTGCGAACTCTAGGAATGACTGCTCAAACTCACCTATACCCGACGTTCTAATCTTGTCCTTCTGCGCTTGCTGCTTACCCTCCAATGCCTGCAAGCTCGAAATCGGAAATAGCCGCGGACTGCGCACACCGAATTCGCGTAGACGATCCTCCACATAATCCAGTACACTTGACAGCTCTTCAGGTGAGGCAGCAAGGTCAGATGCATTGACCACAAAGAACATTTTATCAAGCTCAAAGGCATCCTTCACCCGACCCAGCTGCGTAAGGAATTGTCGATCAGCTTGGGAGAAGGCATGGTTATAATACGTCACGAACAATATAATATCCGCCTGCTTCATGTATTCAAATGCAACGCCCGTGTGCCTTGCGTTAATGGAATCCGCACCCGGAGTATCTACGAATACGAAGCCTTGTCTCGTAAGCTCACTGTCTATGAACAAATCAATGCGCTCTACGAACGCTGATCTTGATTCATCACTTACAAATAAGCGATACTGTGCCTCATCAACCATTAGCTCCTGACCTAATAGGCCTCGAGCCTCATCTATCCCACGATCCACAGCCTGAATGAATCGATAATATGGCCGCCCAGACGGATGAATTGTCTCTGGACGAATTCGCGCAAGCGAATGGAGCACTTCATCCATATCCATGGTAGATGCATTAGGCTCGCCCAAGGTCTCTAGTGCATAGCGAAGGTCATCAAGCAGCTTCGCTTGGCGCTTCATTGTTACGCGAGCCGTGCCATGCGGATGCTTATCTGTCGCTGCCTCGATTGTATTAATTGCGGCTGTTGTCGGGTTGGGTGATACTGGCAGTGCATCTTGCCCGATAAGGGCGTTCGCGAACGATGATTTGCCTGCACTGAACGCACCGAACAAGGCAACCGTAAAGCGATTCTCGTCGAGCCGCTTCGCCTTCTCCCGCATCTCTGCTGCAAGCATCTTCATCGATTCCAGCCGTTCAAGCACGTCTGCTGCTTGCTCCAGCTTCTGAGCTGTATGGACCAGCTTGCCCCGAACTTGGCTAGGAGCAGCAGCCTCTGACCGCTGTTCTGTTCCACTAGGAGTTGACCCATGAGCAATAAGATTGCGCTCAGAGTCTTTTACAAAAGATTGATCTTGGGCATGTCTATCCAGATCGCCGCTTGTCCCGAGCCCATCAGCCTCTGTAGACAACTCCAACCATGATTCAACGATTGCCTGCTTATCTGAACGTCTCTGCTGTACGTGATCAATTATGCCATTACCGGCCGGAGCATTGTGAACGCGTTCCTGGTTCCTGGCCTCTGCAGCATGCTGCTGGTCTACTACCTTCTCCTTGCTGTTTGCTTCCTGCTTCAAGCTGTGAATATCGGGAAGAAGACCGATCCAGCCACATTCCAGCTTATCAGCAGGCAGCCATAATTGTATGGCTCGAACCAATTCCGATTCGATCCCTGTAGTAGCTTGTAGGCGATTCTCCACTTCCGAGAACTCGAGGGAGAGCTCGCTCATGGAAGCAAGCTTAGATTTTGCCCGCGTAAGCTCTTCACGATATTGACGGAGCTTGATCTCTAGTAATGGCTCTGCCACTGTCAAAGCGGCTCTACGCAGCATCGCGCGTGCTTCATCAGCTATTGATCTGCAATAATTCAAGGTATACTCAGCTGAACCGCTCGCTCCCTCTGACACCGAATCAGCAAGCCAGGAATCACCTAGATCAGGCATGGCTTGCTCCATCGCAGCCGATGCCTCCTGCTCGTTTGCTCCTACCTCTTCAGCCAGCGAGCGAATCATTTGGATGAGATGAACCTCAACATTTGCCCGCAACCCTTCCTTCCAGATGGATGTGAAGGACTGCAGTCGTTGCGTGCGTTCATTGTCTGTCTTCGCACTGGAGAATAAGAAACCGACCTTGAAGCCAGGCTTGCGGGATTCTAAATATGACTGCGCCTGTTCACGCATTACTGCAGGCGTAACATTCGCATTACTAAGCAGATGTTGCACTTGCTTCTGGAACGATGCATTTACTTCCTGCTCCTGAGCTGTAAGCTCTGCAATGCGCTGCTCCGTAAGATGCAGCTGTTCCTTCCAAGCAGCCAAGGAGGCTTCGTCGCCTATACGTTCCACTAGCTGTTCACGTTTACTTACAAACGGCTCCTTTAAAACCTTTGCATGGGCAGACACGAGCTCACGTGCCGCACGTAAGATACCATATCGAACGAGCGGCAGCCGTTCTCTCGCCGTCTGACGAACAAAGGCTTCTAATGCATTCCATTCATTCAATGGATGTTCTGGCTGCCTTACAGAGATGTAGAATACGCCTTCGGGCTTCAACTGCCATGCATCAAGTGCACTTCGGACATCGCTCTGATACGATTCGAAGGTAAGCTCCTGCTCCCTGTGCTTGTCGATTTGATTCACAATCCAGATAAGCGGCTTACCTGCATCTGCAACCTCCTTCGCGAATGCGAAGTTCGTCTCCGACTGGACGTGATTATAGTCCGTCACATAGAACACAATGTCAGCCAGATGCATGGCTTCCTCCGTAGCTGCTCGATGTGCCGCATCTGTAGAATCTACTCCGGGTGTATCCAGCAGAGCAACGCCTTGCTTCAACCAATCAATTTCATCAAAGAGAACGACACGTTCTATACCAGCACCATCACGGCACACATCATCCAGCTGCTCGAATTGCACAGGCTCTTCAAGAACCGTTCCATCTTGTTCAGATCTGCGTAGAACCCGCGCCTGACGCTCTCCGTAGCGGAGCGTAACCACGTTCGCACTCGTTGGAATCGGACTCGACGGAAGCAGCTGCTTGCCGCATAATGCATTAATTACACTTGATTTGCCTGCCGAAAAGTGTCCACAAAACGTGACCATCACAATCGCTTCTTGCCACTTCTTCGCAAGCTCAATCATCTTCTCGGCGTGCTGCACATCTCCCCTATGCCGCATCTGATCCGCTGTATGCTTCAGCCATTTTCCGAGTTCATCGCTATCTCTTTCCACAATGGCCGAATTGGTGTGCAACCTCGCATTCATCTTCTCCATTCACGTCTCCCTCACCGCTTTTATCCTAACGGAACACGAATTGTCGTTTTTGCGCATAGAAAAAACCGAGTAATCGGCTTCCTCTTTTTGCCTTATACTCGGTTTCTAGTGTACCATATTTTGCTGTTCGGGGAGAATGATTTCGAATTGTTCTCCGCGCTGTAAAATAGTAATGCCTGAATCTTTCACGCGCATTACGACAACATCACGTTTTTGACGCATACGTTCTACATACTGATCAGGAACTTGTCCAGCTGCATATACCGTAACACCGTCAATCTCACGTTCTTCATCCTCTTGCATAGGTGTTTGCATAATCTTTTCATAAATATTAGAGAATTGTTCAAAATCATTCGTGTATACCGAAATACATTTCATCACGACCGACTCCCATCCACGTTCTTATAGTTTCCAGTCTTTCTAGGTTTGGTCGCTTTCATACGTATTTTACCCTCTCGACAGCTATCTAACATCGGACAAATGTCACATTTGGGGGATTGCGCTTTGCAATGATAACGTCCAAAAAAGATTAACCGGTGATGCGTATCTGTCCATTCCTCACGGGGAATTTTACGCATCAGCTTTTTCTCCACTTCCAACACACTATCGTCTTCGTTGGCAAGTCGCAAGCGCTTGGAGACGCGCTCGACATGTGTGTCCACTGCCATTGCAGGAACACCGAAGGCGTTGGATACGACCACATTGGCCGTCTTTCTGCCGACACCTGGAAGCTCTGTTAGCTGAGCATGCTCCCTTGGCACTTCACCCTCATATTTATCTATGAGCATGCGGCATAGTTTTTGAATATTTTTGGCCTTGTTGCGGAATAAGCCAATGCGCCGAATATCTGACTCCAGCTCTTCAAGCGGAACTGCTAGATAGTCTTCCGGTGTTTTATATTTCTGGAACAGCGTAGCTGTTACTTTGTTCACCGTCTCGTCCGTGCACTGCGCTGACAACAGGACTGCAATTGTCAATTCGAACGGATTGGCGTGAGTCAACTCGCAATGCGCGTCAGGGTACATCTGACCAATCGTATCGAGAATATGTCGGACGCGGGCACTTGTTGCCATCTGGAAGTCACCTCACCTTTCTATCCATTCTGCTTGACTATTCACATCTAAAAACCGTCTCACCCGCTAAGGTGAGACGGTTCGAAGTGAACCTAATCGTAGTTTAAGACACTTTCTCGATTTCAACAACCTGATCCTTAATGATATACAACATAATATCGGTATCTTCTTTGATGGAAGACAGGCTGATTTTCTCGCCCTTCGAATGAATAGATGCATTCGGATGAACTTTGAATATATAATTGTTTTCAGCCATCGTGCGCTTTACATACAATTCATTTGTATTTGAATTATAGCGCCAGAAGCTGCGCTTCATTCCGCTGACCAGCTTCACAGCTGAAAGATCGCTTGTGTCCTTGCGCACCTCTACGCGGTCTCCTTCTTTCAATGCGCTCAAATTCGAAGTAGAAGAAGAATTATCAACCTGAATTTGCGCGTTCTTGCCTACTTGGTGCACAGATAAGGAGCCAGCATTGTCGCGTACTCGAATTGTTCCGTTGTTTGTATCCACAGACTCTACTCGGCCATAAGTAACTTGAACTTGACGCACTTCCACGATAGAACGTCCGTCCATTACAACGTTGACATAGTCATTATCCTTCAAGTCTGCAATCTTGATCTCTTTATTATTCAGATCATAGATCTTGGCATTTCCCACATAAAAGTCCTCAACCTTCGAGTCGCTCGAGCGCAGACGAAGGCGATACCCCGACGCATCCCGATACGCGATATCGAATTGTAGCGTTTGCCGAACAGCGAGAGACGATAGTGTGGATTGATCATCCGTGAAGTAGGCAACTATTGTATCACCATTATTCACATCATTCAAGGTCACATTGTTTTTCCCATACTTTTCTACGCTTAGCTCAGTCCCCTTATAAGGCAGTGTTACCGTTTGTCCGTTCGCAAGCTTCATCGTCACTGTCTTCGCGGTAGAGCTTGCATAGACAAATGTTCCTTCGAATTTGTTGACGAGCTGCACCAGAAGCGCGTTTTTGGCCGTATGTTGCACATTCACCTTGCGTTTGCCATCCTTAAGCTGATTTGCGATATCCTCAAGTCCAACCTTGGAGCCGTTATTCTCATAGCGAGTCTCATATGTGAGCTTAAAGACGTGAGGTTCTTTGCGCTCGTCAGTTACCATTAATAGTTTGTTCGTTTTATCAAAATCTACAACTGTAGCTCCAATTATCATTTCCGCCTTGCGGTTCATTACTTTGATGTTGGCAACCTGATCCTCATTGTTCATGGCCAGTTCGACGCGATCTCCGTATTCTCCTGCGACAATATCGTCGAACGTAGGATTGTTCATTCCATCAATTTCAATCTTTACATCACGAGCAAGCAGCTTCGCTACGAGTTCATTGTTTTCTTTTCGGATCGTGATGCTCGTTTTCGTCGCACCTTTTTCGTACAGCGTACCAGAAATCGTAACTTGTTGGGCATTTGTCAATTCGATTTCCGTTACGGCGCTATTCTTCACCGTATAATTGACGGTGTCATTTTCCTTGATACTGCTAAGGCCTGACAACAATTGATCCTTATACCGAACGTAAGCTCCCTCCACAACCGTGTAGGTTTCGCTCTCACCTTGTTCGTTCTTGATCGTCACGGAACGGCTTCTCACATCAATAGAAGTAATAGTACCTTTGGCCGATTTGTTGACAGGCCCAGACTTTACTTGAACCTCAATAATTTTGCGTTCATTCGTAAACGTCTCACGCTTGATGACAAGCTCACTGTCCGCCATCAGCTTAGAAGGATCGATCGTGTTGCCGCTGGCATCCTTGAATACAGTCGCGCTGTTGTCGTACACAATATCAGACAATGCATCAGAGCCATCCTTCGTGAAATACAGCTTCTTCTCTGATGGCGCAACATATCTCAGCTTAACCGTTGAAGTTTCCACCTTCGGTTCAGCGTCTAATAATTCAACATATGCCGCGCTTCCCGATTGTCCAGCGACACGGATTTTCATGTATAGGCCAATATCGGAGGCATTGATCGCCTGCTCGCTGTCATTTTTGTAGTACATCGTGTTTTTATCGCGGCGGAAGGTTGCTGTCTTGCCCTCTTCCGTATACAAGCGAATCTCTTGATCCGTTAGGCTCATCACATAACCGAATGATTCGAATGCGTGCTTTACCTTAGATACTTTTTCTCCGCGACTGAAGAATGTTGCAAGCTGCGCGCGCGTTACTTTGCCTTGCGGCTCGAATTTGTTGCCGCTCATTCCCGTAGTCAATTCCAGATCAACAGCAGTGTTGACATATCCTAATGCAGACGCGCTAATCTTGCTATTATCGGCAAATGTCGTCTTCTTGTTCTTTGCACGCTCTGCATCTGCTTGTTTTCCTACAGCACGAACCAAAATTTTCGTCACCCATTCACGGGTTGCCTTTTGATCGCCCCATGCTTGCTTCGGATCCGGCTTCGCCATCTCTTCTTCTTTTTCCAACAGCCCTTTTTGGAATGCCAGAACAATATACGGCTTGAAGAAATTTCCGACCTTAAAATCAGCAGGTAGTGCTACGGAATCTGCAGCATTCAATTCACCCTCTAGTCCCATATAGCGAATTGCCATTGTGATGGCTTCCTGCTGCGTTACATCGTCACCAGGACGGAACTTGCCGTTATTCCCCTTTAAAATATCCAATGCTGCAAGCTTATGTATATGTTTCTCTGCCCAATAACCAAGCTTAACATCGCTGAATATCGGACTTGTACTCGAAGTTGATGTAACTTGATTTGTCTTTGTAGCGGTATTTGATTCAGCTGCCATCGCAAATTGCATAGATGTCAGCATCATGGATACGGCCAAGATCGCACTTGTCAATGCACGCGCTTTGCGTGCACGCGGTTTAGAATTTATTTGCATGATGCATCCCCTTCCACATATATTTCTTCGTAAGATGTTCTTTTTCGACAAGAACAGGGGCAATTCCTGCCCCTGTTCTTGAATAATTGTTGGTATTATTTTGTTCAATTACATGATTCGTGCAGATCTCTATGGACGCTTGATTGGATGTTTCAACGTAACATGGCCCATCAAGCTTTCATCTGACTTTCCATCTACCAGAATATCAATTGCCTTTACTTCATCGAATTGGAACAGCGTTTTAGTAAGAGCATCTAATGCAAAAGCCTCTCCGCCCGCTCCAAGATGACCCTCTTCCGGAATATGAATGTCAATGACTAGCGTTCCCTTATCCATTTTCACAGATTTGAAGTCGATCTTTTCCCACAACGGAATATCTTTATCATTGTCAGATGTCTTCAACGCTGAAAGTGCAGCTTCATATTTCTCGTCATCATTAGAGAACTGGATCGTCTTCTTATACGACTTCAATTCCATCAGCTGATCATCAGAGACAAATACGTCAAGCGACTTTTCTTGCTTGTCAGACTTCGTTTCTTGACCTTTGTCAGTTGTTGGCTGCTCAGGCTTCGTTGTCTCGTCTGACGGCTTTTCCTCGTTCGGCTGCTCTGTTGTCGGCTGCTCCGTCGTAGGTTGTTCAGCTGTTGGCTGCTCAGGTTGAGCAGCTCCATTTGTTGTCGGCTTAGCACCGCATGCACTTATAATTGTAATGGATAGAACTGCGGCAGCAAGTGCCCACCATTTTCGTGTCTTCATAAAGCACGACCTCCTTTACATCGTTCATAACGCAACAGATCGTCAAAGGTTGCATTTTTTATGGAATCAGGATACGCCCAAATATTCTTTAATCCCTTTGACAATGTTCTCCGCAACGCGCCATTGGAACTGGTCGTCATACATTTTTGGTTCGTCATTCGTGCTCGTCAAGAAGCCTATTTCGAGCAGAGCCGACGGCATCTTTGTTTCTCGAACAACATGGAGATCTCCAAATTTGATACCCCGATCCTTCAGTTGCGTTCCATTCAATAAATTTTTGTGCAACGTCTTGGCAAATGCTTCGCTGCTCTTGTGATAATAGAACGTCTCCGTACCTGTTACGGAAGGGCTATTTTTCGCGCTGTTTCCATGTATCGATACGAATATATCCGCACCAATTTTGTTCGCAAGCGATGAACGATCCGATAATTCAGGGAATGAGTCGTCTTCGCGCGTCATAACAAGATTGATCTTATCTTCTTTACGAAGCAGTTCTCCGACTTTCAAGGAAAGTGACAAAGTAAAGTCCTTTTCCGTCTTCTTCGTCAAACTAAGCGCACCGGAGTCCTTGCCTCCATGGCCTGCATCAATCACAACGGTATAAGTACCATTTGGTTTGTTTGGCGTTACAGGTGGTTTCGTTGTTCCGCCATTGCCGTTTCCATCGTCATTTCCACTCTTTTGATTCAGCGAAATGGTCGTCAAACCTTGATCATTCAGTGTGACTTCACCATTCAACGGGTAGTTCAAATCAAGAACGAAGCGCGCTGTATTCGGCTTATCGCTGAACATTGCAAAGCGAATGCGCTGAACATCTGGGTAATCTGATACTACATATTCCCCTTGCCCATCTTTATTGAAACTATATTTTTCATAGAACTCGTCCGAGAACACTGCATTCGGCAAATCAATAACTACCCGGTTAGGGCTGTCCATCGTCATAATGCTCGGTCTTACATTATGATCTAAAGCAATATGTAATTGATTATTGTCAAAAGAAAAGTTCGTAACGACTGAAGTATTGTTATCTGGCTTTGTTTGGTCTCCACCATTACTGCCATTATCTCCATTGCCGTTGTCCGGCTTTGTCGGCTTGTCCTCATTGCCTTTATCAGGTGTTGGGGGCGTTACTTCGTCAGAAGTGAACATGTACACGGATTTGGTTGAGTTGTCCCAATCCACTTTCAACCCCATATTCTCCCCGATAAAACGAAGTGGGACTAGTGTAGTCTCGCCTTTAATAACCGGTGGTGCAACAAGTGTAACACTCTTGTTGTCAACTGTCGCCGTCTTCTGATTGACGGTGAGATTCATGCTTCTGCTATTATCATTTATAGCTACCGTCTTCGCCTTCTGATTCCAATCAACCTTATAACCCAACTCTTCAGAAACGACGCGAATCGGGACCATGACCGAATTGTTCAGCATCAAAATGTTCTCTGGCATCGCCAAAGAATTTCCATTCAAGTACAAGCTCGTATTAGGTGCAGCTTGTCCCAGCGTAGGAAACACTAAACACAACAGCATTAATAGCAATCCAACCGCAAATTTTTGTTTTTTCTGCATCTTCACCTCTACATCCTTTCGTCATGTTCCGCACTATTCTATTTGTCTATTAAGAACGGACGTATTATTAGACGTATAAAAAGTACAAAAGTTGCGTAGTTTCTACATTTTTTGGCTAAAATAAACCTGCTAAAATATCCCTTGTTTTCACTGTAAATCACCTACTCCCACATGGCAAGACAAAAATTGCACATTTGAACATAAATATTGACAGGATACGTAACAACAACAAAAAGACCGTTCTCTATTTCGCACCTGATCATACAAAAAGTGCAAATAGAAAATGGTCTACCCTCGCTAAAAATATCAACTTCTAGTAGCAGAAATAATCAAGAACATGGGTCTGCGCAGTTCATCAGTCATCCCGGGTATTTCTCGCAGCATTTTCTCAGATGGAGTCGGCTCATTCACTGCACGTATCGTAAATCCCGCATCAATCAAGTTACTCATATACGTAGCAAACGTTCGATGATACTTAACGACATCCTCCGTTAAGAAGGCCGTTTCACGCTTCCCTTCATCCTGATAGCCATCCACTGCCCAATAGAGGATATTCCCTTGCTCATCGTACACCCAATCTTGTTCATTGCGCGAAGTGAAGATCGGATGCTCCACCGAGAACAGAAACACGCCCCCTGGTTTTAAGCTGTGATAGACTTTGTCACAAATCGTATCGAACGACTCAATATAATGAAAGGCTAACGAACTAATCACCACATCAAATTGCTCATCTGCAAACTGAATGTCTTCAATTGGCATTTGCAAATAGGAGATTGACGAATCATTTGTCAATTCACGTGCTTTCTCCAGCATTTTCTCTGAAATATCAACCCCTATTACAGAGTCGGCATGCTGTTCTCGGGCATATCTACAATGCCAGCCGAAGCCGCAGCCCAGATCTAGCACACTCTTGTAGCGCAAATCTGGAATTAGTGACTGTAAAACATGCCATTCTCCCGCTCCTTCTAGCCCATGGATAGAACGGGACATATTCTCATATGCGGCAAAGAAATTCGCATCATCGTATTTGTTTTGCTTCAGTTATTATTCATCTCCCATATCCATGCGTTGTCATGGACGAAATCCGGAATCCATTTTCTTTTTAATTTTAAATATGTATTTTTTCTCAAATAGGAAAAAGTCCGTTATGTGCCGCATGCTACTTACTAATCTTAATCAGCTACTCGACGCTTATACAACAAAATCCCTGGAACGCCGAAGCGAATCCAGGGATTGTAATACCTTCTATTGTCAACGGTGCTTATACGACTGGGTAAGCGACACGCCCCGCATTCGCAGCTTCGTATGCAGTAATTGCATCTTCATGCTTCAGCGTCAATCCGATATCATCGAGACCTTGCAGCAAAAATTGGCGACGGTGCTCATCCAGATCGAAAGTGTAGTTCAATCCGTACTCATCCGTAATTGTCTTCTCTTCCAAATTCACGTCCAGACGATAGCCGTCCTTATCCGCTGCACGACGGAATAGTTCATCAACTTGCTCTTCTGACAGCTTAATAGGAAGAATACCATTCTTGAAGCAGTTATTGTAGAAAATATCTGCGAATGATGGAGCGATAACACAGCGGAAGCCATAATCAAGAATCGCCCATGGTGCATGCTCACGTGAAGAACCGCAACCGAAATTCGCACGGGACAGTAATACGGAAGCTCCTTCATATTGCGGCTGGTTTAAGGTGAAGGAAGGAATAACGTTGCCCGCCTCGTCGAATCTCCACTCGTAGAACAAGAACTGGCCGAATCCGCTCCGTTCAATACGCTTCAAAAATTGCTTAGGAATGATTGCATCTGTATCCACGTTGACCCGATCAACTGGGGCAACAAGACCGTTCAATGATGTAAATGGTTGCATGATTCGTTCCTCCCTTAGTTCAATACTTCCGCTTTGATTTCCCAGTTGCGCACATCAACGAAATGCCCCTTGATTGCCGCTGCTGCTGCCATTGCTGGCGATACCAAATGCGTACGTCCACCGCGGCCTTGACGTCCTTCGAAGTTACGGTTGGAAGTCGAAGCACATCGTTGTCCTGGCTGGAGCACATCCGGGTTCATGGCAAGGCACATACTGCATCCAGCATCACGCCATTCGAAGCCCGCTTCCACGAATACTTGATCCAAGCCTTCTTTCTCCGCCTGAAGCTTAACCCGACCAGAGCCTGGAACAACGATAGCCGTTACCTTATCGCTCACCTTGTAGCCTCTAGCTATCTCTGACGCTGCACGCAAATCCTCGATACGGCCATTTGTACATGAGCCGATAAATACATAGTCGACAGCAATTTCAGTCATCGGCGTACCAGGTGTCAGATCCATATATTCAAGTGCTTTCTCAGCAGCTTTACGTTCATTTTCGGTTGTAAAATCAGCAGGGTTCGGTACGTTCGACGTAATATCGGTACCCATACCTGGGCTCGTTCCCCAAGTCACCTGTGGAATAAGCTGATCCATATCCACTTCAACAACAACATCATAAGCAGCGCCCTCATCGGTTACATAGCTCTTCCACTCTGCAACAGCAGCATCGAAAGCTCCGCCTTGAGGCACATACTGACGATCACGCAAGTATTGGAATGTTGTCTCGTCTGGTGCGATTAGACCAGCACGTGCACCCGCTTCAATGGACATATTGCATACAGTCATTCTCTCTTCCATCGTCAATTGGCGGATTGATTCGCCTGTGTATTCAATGACATACCCAGTTGCAAAATCAGTGCCGTTCTGCGCAATGAAGCCCAAGATCATATCCTTCGCAGTAACGCCTGGCTTGCGCTTGCCAACGAAGCGCACTTCCATCGTCTTCGACTTCGCTTGCTGCAAGCATTGTGTAGCCATGACATGCTCAACTTCGCTTGTGCCAATTCCGAATGCAAGGGCGCCGAATGCACCATGCGTCGACGTATGGCTGTCCCCACAGACAATCGTCTTCCCTGGATGAGTAAGACCAAGCTCAGGCCCCATAACGTGCACCACGCCTTGATCAATGCTGTCCAGGTCGAACAGCGTAACACCAAAGTCTGCACAGTTCTGTGACAATGTATCGATCTGCTGCTTCGAGATTGGATCTGTTATGTTGAACCGATCCTTCGTCGGTACATTATGATCCATTGTTGCAAATGTAAGATCCGGACGTCTTACCTTGCGGCCGCTCAAGCGCAATCCTTCAAAAGCTTGCGGGGATGTTACCTCGTGCACCAAATGCAAATCAATGTATAAAATGCTTGGTTTGCCTTCTTCTTGCACGATGACGTGCCGATCCCAAATCTTCTCGTACATGGTCTTCTTTATCGTCATTTCCTTCACCTCTCCGCGATTTTACGCTTCTCTCTCTATTTCTCTTGCCACCAAATATAGCATTTCTTTCTTCATTGATCCAAGATATAATATCTATAATTACAATAGGTTTAACCTATAAGCTATCCAGAGGAAGGATGAACGGACATGGAATTTAGACAGCTGCTCTATGCCGTCCAAATTGCACAGGAGAGGAACTTCTCCCGGGCTGCTGAGAAGCTGCACATCGCACAGCCTTCATTAAGCCAGCAGTTGTCGAAGCTAGAGAAGGAAATTGGCGTCCTCTTATTTCAACGGACGACCAATTCAGTGGAACTCACACATGCAGGAGAGATATTCGTCGACCGCGCGCAGAAGATGCTCGATGCGATGGAACAGTTGAAGAATGAAATGGCTGATATCAGCCAAACGAAGAGGGGAAAGGTGGTTATCGGGACAATGCCGATTACGGGATCCCATATCCTCCCCCATGTCCTTCCTCAATTCCATGAACGCTATCCAGCCATCGATCTGGTACTCGTAGAGGATACTTCGACGTCCAACCTGGAGCGAATGACGGCCCAAGGCAAGAATGATCTATGCCTGCTATCTCTGCCCTTAACGGATGATTCTCTTACCTATCGACCTGTCGTGGAAGAGGAGATTCTGCTGGCAATCCCCCCTCAGCATTCTCTTGCCAAGCAGCATTGCGAATGTTCTGAGCCAAGTCCGGTGTCCTTATCAGACCTCCGAGACGAGCCCTTCATTCTCTTGAAGCGTGGTCAAGGATTCCGGCAAATTACCGTACAATTGTGCCAGGAAGCCGGTTTTACCCCGAATGTCGTATTCGAGAGCACGAACATTGAGACCGTCCAGTCTCTCGTTGCAGCTGGTATGGGGGTTGCCTTAGTTCCTTCATTTATTGCGACTGCTCCTCGAAGCGAATTTGTTCCGTTATATCTTCCGCTGACAGGAAGACCTTCCCGTACGCTTGTTATCGCGTATCGTGAAGGCCGCTATATGTCCCATGCGGCAGAAGCCTTCATGCAGACACTGCAAGATACGATCACAGCCCGCTTCGGCTCGCGAGTTCGCGCCGGAGGAATGATGAATCAACCTAAGAAGTCTGAATGAGTTCGTATCTCTATGTACGAATCAGCTCATCGATTCGCATTATGGCAATCCTGCAACCGCAACAGGGAATTGACCTAATGCAGCTGCGCGTCCAAGCAATACTTGTGCTGCAGCCCGCACATTGCTATCCGTCAGCCCATAAATCGCATAGCCGATTGGTATGTTAGCCAAAGCCTGAGCATCATAGGGAAGTCCTGCTGCAACGACTGCAACAGGCTTCTTTATTTGTTCAAGCTGAGCTACCAACTTTTCAAGCAGTTTGATTCTACGAGGCTGTCGGTATACATCGTTCGTCACGATAACGACGGCGTCTGCGGCTCTGATTGCATCGGTCAATCCTGTATCTTCAAGCTTACTCACTCGAACGTCTGTCTCAGCCGAACGCACCTTGTTGCGATTAGCTGCTGCATGAGCTTCCTTCTCCTCCGCCCCAACATCTCGTCTTCCCTTCACCTCAGCTACTAATGCACGCTGCATCGCTTCCAAGCTGGCACTATCATGACCGACCAGAAGTACTTGGTTCATACTGGATGTAATCAGCTCACTGGGCTGATTAGCAATAGAATATGTCCCCCAACGTGTAACAGCCTGTTCCGCTATGCGCTTCATTAATCCCTGCGCCTGATTGGAAGCAATAAATGATTGGGCTTTCCCAATCGCTTGTTCCACATTTAATTGAGAAGCCTGCTTTGCATTCGTCACCTTATACTTCAACTTTAAGTGCAAGATGCGACGCACACTCTCATCAATGCGCTGCTCGGTCAATGTCCCCTCTTCTATCGCTTTATGAATCGCAGCTATTGCCTGATGCGGCTTAGGGGGCATCAAGAGCACATCTGCACCTGCTTGGATCGACATTACAGCAGCTTCATCCGAACCAAAATGATCCGCAATCGCCTTCATATTCAATGCATCCGTAATAATGGCCCCCTGAAAATGCAATTGATCACGCAAAATATCTGTAAGGACACGGGAAGATAGTGTAGCTGGAATCGTGATGAGTGAGCCATCTTTTTGAGAGGAGGTTGTCTTCGGCTCAAGTTGAGGAACCTGAATGTGAGCGGACATAATCATATCCACTCCTTCTTCAATGGCTGCCTTGAAGGGCAACCATTCTACTTGCTCGAACCGCTTCAAGTCATGAGTCAACTGAGGTAGTCCCACATGCGAATCAGTACGTGTTGAGCCGTGCCCAGGGAAGTGTTTCACAATGGCGGGCATGCCGCTATAATGTGCTCCCTGTACATAGGCGCGTACGTACGCAGACACCTGTTTAGGCTCAGAGCCAAATGAGCGAAGTCCGATGACGGGATTGTACGGATCATTATTTACATCAGCAACAGGGGCAAAATTTAGGTTGAAGGAGAGCAGCTGCATGAGGCTGCTCGTTTCAATAGCCGTTTCCTTCGCAAGCTGGGGTTGTCCAGTCGCAGCAATCGCCATATTTCCATTCCAATCGCCAGTGAACAGGATACGATTTACTACTCCCCCCTCCTGATCTACGCCAATCCAGAGTGGGATACGGGATGATCGGAGCATTTGGACGTTGTCTTCAACCGTTTGCCCCACAGTCTTGATGTCGTCTTTGAATAAAATAACGCCTCCAGGAGCCAGTTCATGAAGGATATTCGACAGCGCTTGGTTAGGCTTCTCAGCAGTAAGCGCAGATAAGTGAACCAAAAACATTTGGCCAATTTTCTCGTCTAAGGTGAGTGCTTGCAGCCATTTTTCCACTTGTATGTTGTCTTCTGCAGAGCCGTTTACAATTTTCTGGTCAAATGAAGAATCCGAACCCTTCGATTGGATCGCATCCGAACCGTTTTGATGAAGGACTCTACCATCACCATCTATACCCAGTACCCAATCTACCACATGAGCGCCATATCCAGACCAGACTAGAAGGAGCACACCTATTGTACATCCAATAATGAGAAAAAGAAGAGGTGCTTGACGACGTTTACGAGATGTGCCTGCCCGCTTATGCCGCTCTTTTCTCGACATCATACACGATCAAGTAAGGGTGCAGAACCATAGGAAGCCGTAGCAGATTGATAAAGCGATTCTCTACGATCAGCGAACACAGGAATTCGACCCCGCACCTCCTGTACGAGCGACAGAGAGATTGGCGCCTGCACAAATGCTTCTTGTTCCCCTGATGAAGCAAGTGTGTCTCCCCATGGATCAATAATTGCCGAATGTCCGAAGAAAGCTGTCTCCTGTCCGGAAGCTCCCTTGCTCGTACCGACTCGATTGCAGGCTACCACATACATTTGATTTTCAATGGCTCTCGCAGTCAACAGCGTCTTCCAATGATGAAGCCGTGGATGCGGCCACTCAGCTGGAACAAAAAGAACTTCTGTACCTTGGAGCGCCATTGTTCGGGTCCATTCCGGGAAACGGAGATCATAACAAATAATAACTCCACACTTCACACCATCTAGGGTAAACGTCCCGAGCGCATTTCCGGAAGATAAATAAACATGTTCATCCATCAACTGGAACAAATGAACCTTGTCATAGGCGCCAACAATGTCGCCGTTACGATTTGCTGCATACACCCGGTTGTAGATCTGGTCGCCTTCACGAACCGATACGGAACCACCTACAATGTTTACACCATATCGTGCAGCAAGCATCGTGAGCATTTGCTTCGTCTGCTGTCCATTTACATCTGCTATTTCGTGAATCCGCTCAAGTGCATAACCTGTATTCCACATTTCTGGAAGCACAATGACGTCCGGCTTCGAATCTCTCTCCATTGCTTTGCCGATCCATTGAATAACGTTCTCCATATTTTTGTCCGGTTCGCCGATTGCAACATCCATTTGAATCGCACACACATTCCATAATAACTCCATCGTATACACTCCTTTTCTCGGCTTTCAGCAAGCATTTGTTCTTCGGTAGCACTTTCTACCATCCATCATACCTTTTCATGGATTGGAGTCAAGATGGGTACGTTAAGGAAGCAAGCGGAATCAAAAATAAACAACGAATAATCACCCACCGCGGTCTCGAAAGGATGAAAAGTAGCATGCGCAATCGTTGTATGGTCAAATGGGTCGTAGCTATTGCTCTCTTACTTGTATGCAGCACAAGTACACTGATGACGAATTCAGTATCCGCATGGGCACCGAGTGAAGGCAGCGATTCGGCTGCAAGTCCTCCGATCCAACTGTTCGATATTAAGGCACAACGGATTGTGAAGACGTTCCCTAACAGCAAGGAGTTCCAAGCCGTCGCTGCTTCTTGGCTCAAGTCGATAACCGGACTGTCCCCTCAGCTCACGATTGGGCATCAATGTGGATATATCGTACGTATCCCATTAACATCAGTGGCTGATGTGGTTCTTCCAAGAGAGACGGTGCAGATAAAAGACGTATTTCTTATCTATTGCCCAGATAAAGATCCGCTGCTGCTCGTATTCTCGAAGGAACGCAAGCCCTATTTGCTGCGAATAAATTTAGATGTCAAACCATTTATGCAGCAGCTATTGACAACAGAACCGACAGGAAAGGCTGAAAAATCGAGCGGATAAGTTGTATTTAAAGAAAAACCGTATGTAAGCTACGGAAATCGATGAAAAAAAAGGGTATACACTTCAGTGGAAACATGCTAAATTATCGTTATTATTTTGATAACCGATAACGAATCCGGTTGCTGGAGTGGATGAGACATGTTAGAAGAAACATACCGTTCTATCTCGATCAAGCCGGCCGCACGCATGAACCGGCTTCCGAAGCAATTCTTTGCCCAGCTTGTGCAGCGGACGAACGCTCGCATCGCTGACGGTCATGATGTCATCAATCTTGGTCAGGGCAATCCTGACTTGCCAACTGCTCCTCATATTGTGACTGCGCTGCAGGAAGCAGCAACTGACCCAATCAATCATAAATACCCTCCATTCAGTGGACATCGCTACTTGAAGGAAGCGATAGCCAAGCGGTATAAGGAAGACTATAATGTGGATCTCGATCCCGATACAGAAGTAGCCGTATTGTTCGGAGGCAAGACGGGACTCGTTGAAATCAGTCAAATTCTGCTTAACGCAGGCGACGTCTGCCTCGTTCCAGATCCAGGCTATCCTGATTATTGGTCTGGCGTTGCCCTTGCTGGTGCTGACATGGTTATGATGCCATTGTTGGAAGAAAATCAATTCCTTCCTGATTATGAACGGATTACGAAGCAGCAGCTAGAACGGGCTAAGCTGATGTTCCTGAACTATCCGAACAATCCAACGGCGGCGACTGCAAGTTCTGATTTCTATGCGGACACCGTACAATTTGCAGCGAATCATAATATCGTCGTTGCCAGTGATTTCGCATATGGATCGATTGGATTTGACGGAAAACGGCCTGTGAGCTTCTTACAGACGCCTGGTGCGAAGGAAGTCGGTATCGAATTCTACACGATGTCCAAGACTTACAACATGGCCGGGTGGCGAGTTGCATTTGCTGTTGGCAATAAAGAACTTATCCGCCTTATCAATCTGATGCAGGATCACATGTATGTTAGCCTGTTCGGTGCTGTTCAGGCTGCCGCTGCCGCCGCATTGACCGGTTCGCAGCAACCAGTTCATGAACTGTGTGCGACATATGAACAGCGCAGGAATGTATTCTTCAAGGAGCTTCATCGCATTGGCTGGGAAGCCGTTCCATCGGCAGGATCCTTCTTCGCTTGGCTCCCAGTGCCTAAGAATTTCACCTCTGCCCAATTCGCAGACTTGCTTCTGGAGCGTTCCAATGTTGTAACCGCGCCAGGCATCGGATTTGGCGAGCATGGAGAGGGCTACGTCCGGGTCGGACTGCTCGCGCCAGAGGAGCGATTATGCGAAGCTGCCGAGCGAATTGGAAGACTATCGCTATTCTAAGCTAGATCAGTGCAATGATGCTGTCTCGGTTTATAATCGGGCTTATCAACAATTTCATTGTGTTTCTAACTAAAGGAATCTTCTGTCACCTGCCTTTATACAGGATTCGCCTTCTTTACTCCATTGGAATCACATGGTATTCTATTCGTAATACACTCATTGCTCTCATGGAGCAGCGGGTGCCAGAGTGAATACCCTTATCGTGATGACAGGACCAGTACGTAATGAAGGTCGCGTTCAGAGAGCGGAATGCCATAGGCTGCAAGCATCCGCCGCAGAGCCATTACAGAACCTATCCTTGAGCGGTCAGCATAAGCGTTACGCGTGAAGCTGAACGGCTGCCTCCGTTATAGGCGATCAAGTGGGATGGTTTCTGCATGATCATGAATCTGCGATCAACGCAGTTCAGGTATATGCTCTAGGAACCCTCAATGAAGGTGGTACCGCGGAAGTGTGACTTTCGTCCTTTAGAGGACGAGGGTCTTTTTTTATACCCATAATCCGTTTTCCCGACATCACTGTTCGGCATTCCCTTGATCCATTCACATCATCGTATTACAATCTGGCACCGGCAATCGTGAGATGTATGATACTTATACTCATGAGAGTCAAAGAATCAGGAAGTGAATGAATGATGGAACAGTGTCAACGAATTGTAGTGAAAATTGGAAGCAGCTCGCTTACCTCTGAGCATGGCGGCTTAAATCGAGAACATATTGAATTCTACGTACGCGAGCTCGTCTCTCTTATGAAACGTGGTGCACATGTCGTGCTCGTCACCTCAGGTGCCGTTGCAGCCGGATTTCGACATATTGGATATATGACTCGTCCGAAGCTTCTCCATGAGAAGCAGGCTGCTGCTGCAGTCGGTCAGGCGCTGTTAATGCAGGCCTACCAAGAACAATTCCAGAAGTACAGCATTCCTTCAGCACAGCTGCTGTTAACTCGGCCAGACTTCGCCAATCGCAAGCGCGGCCATAATGCCCAGATGACAATGGAGGAACTGCTGAAGCAGCGTGTCGTCCCTATCATTAATGAAAATGACACCGTATCCGTTGAGGAACTCAAGTTTGGTGATAACGATACGCTCTCAGCACTGGTTGCGAATCTTGTTCATGCTGATCGGCTAGTGATTATTACGGATACGGACGGGTTGTATACTGCCGATCCCCGTTCCAATCCGAATGCGAAGAGATTCGACAGAGTCGAGGAAATTAACGAGGAAATCTACGCATATGCTGGAGGAGCTGGCTCATCTGTCGGTACGGGCGGCATGCGTTCGAAGCTAGATGCAGCACGTATCGCCATGCGTGGCGGTGTACCTGCCTTTGTTGGCCGGGTCAATGAGCCAGGTGATTTGCTCCTTGCTGTGGACGGTATTGGCAAGGGTACCTATTTCGATACTCACCTGCACGCATTGCCGATGAAGAAGCAATGGCTTGGCTTCCACTCTACCCCACATGGACAAATTATTGTCGATGAAGGCGCTGAACGGGCATTGATATCACGAGGATCAAGTCTGCTGCCTGCTGGTATTCGAGGAGTCGAAGGCGACTTCCACCCTGGAGATGTGGTTGAGGTGTCTGGTGCGGACGGACGTGTGATTGGCAGAGGCATCGTCAATTACGAAGCCGATCAATTAAAGATTGCAGCGGGCTGGTCTACGGATGAGGTTCTCAATCGCATCGAGGTTCCGCGCATTGAAGTGATACATCGAGATGAATGGGTCACACTACGATCATAGATGGAGGCATGTACGATGAGTGAAGTACTTTCCAAGGCTACGTTAGCGAAAGAAGCAGCCGCAGTCATGAACCGACTGACAACCGATCAGAAGAATGAAGCATTATTGAGAATGGCGGATCTGCTTGTCCAACATGCAGATTCGATTATTGAAGCAAACGCAAAAGATCTAGAACGAGGGAAGCAGCAGGGAACATCAGATTCTCTATTGGATCGCCTTGCACTAAATGAGGCAAGAATTGAAGATATGGCAGAAGGATTGCGCCAGATCTCCGAACTGACAGATCCTGTTGGAGATGTTCTTGAGAAAATTGACCGTCCCAACGGCTTGCATATTGAGAAAATCCGTGTGCCACTAGGTGTAATTGGCATGATCTATGAAGCGCGTCCGAATGTCACCGTGGATGCGGCTGGCCTGTGTCTTAAGACAGGCAACGCGGTCGTACTGCGCGGAGGCTCTTCTGCGCTGGAATCTAACAAGCGCATTGTCGCTGTGCTGCATGAAGCGTTGAAGCTCACTTCTGTTCCGGTTGAAGCCTTGCAGCTAATCGAAGATGCGGATCGTGCTTCTGTTGACGAGATGTTGAAATGTAACGGCTTGCTGGATGTCGTCATTCCGCGCGGTGGCGCATCGCTCATTCAGAATGTCGTTCAAAATGCAACTGTACCCGTTATCGAGACCGGGGCAGGAATTTGTCACACCTATATTGACCAGTCCGCTGATCCGGAGATGGCCGAAGCAATTGCATTCAACGCGAAAGTGCAGCGCCCTTCCGTATGCAACTCTATGGAGACTCTGCTCGTACATGAGCAGTTTGCCGAGCGCCATCTGACAGGATTGCTTGAAGGATTTGACACACATCGTGTTGAACTGCGCGGCTGCGAGCGAACAATCGCCTATGCGCCATGGGCTAAGAAAGCATCCGAACAGGATTATGCAACAGAATATAACGACTATGTACTGAACGTGCGCGTCATTGACTCGCTTGATGAAGCACTTGAGCATATCGCTCGCTATGGCACGAAGCACTCCGAATGTATCGTGACCGAGAACAAAGACCGTGCCAGCCGTTTCTTAAGGGAAGTTGATGCTGCTGCTGTCTACCATAATGCATCAACGCGGTTCACAGATGGGTTTGAATTCGGATTTGGTGCTGAGATCGGCATTAGCACACAGAAACTACATGCAAGAGGTCCAATGGGCCTACCTGCCCTAACGTCCACGAAGTATCGGATATATGGCAAAGGTCAAATTCGCGAGTAACATCGCACGCCAGTGCTATTTTCCATTTAAGTGTTGGCAAGAAGGGAGAGGAATGGACATCATGAATGAAATAAAAACACAAGAGAAGGACACATTCCGGTCTCTTCACTTTAGTATTTTCGGTGCAGGATCAATTGCCGAAGCGATTGTGAGAGGAGTACTTGCGAAGCAGCTGACTGAGCCTTCGCAAATCTCCATGATCAATCGCAGCAATAACGAACGGCTTCTGCAGTTGAAGCGAAAGTATGGCGTCACGATAGAGCTCTCATCAGAAGGCAAACAGCAGCTCTTGCAGGAAGCAGATGTCATTGTATTGTGCATGAAGCCGAAGGATGCCGCAGGAGCACTTCATGAGTTGAAGCCGCTTCTCCGTTCCGGAACGCTTATCATTTCTGTGATTGCTGGTCTATCGCTTCATGCCATTGAGCATATTCTTGGTCCAGTTGCCGCTGTTCGCACCATGCCGAACACATCGAGCACGATTGGTCTCGGTGCGACTGCAATCTGCTGTTCGGATGCGGTCAATGACACACAGCGCGCCATCGCGATGGCGATGTTCGAAGCAGTCGGCATCGCAGTTGAAGTTGAAGAGCAGTACATGAATATCGTGACCGGATTATCTGGCAGCGGCCCTGCTTATTTGTACTACGTCATGGAAGCGATGATACAAGCAGCTGTAGATGGGGGACTTACAAAAGAGGATGCGCGGGATTTAACCGTCCAGACTGTTCTAGGTGCGGCTGAAATGGTACGGCTAACGCAGGAAGAACCTGCTGAGCTGCGCCGCAAGGTGACCTCCCCTGGCGGCACGACACAAGCTGCAATAGACGTCATGAATACCCATCATGTAGGCAGAACCATCGTTTCTGCTGTGCACCGCGCTGCAGAACGATCTCAGGAAATGGAACACCAAATTGGGAGGGAAATCGAATGAAAGATCACTGCGTCGCCACCTATCGGCTGTTCGATGATCGTGCAGACTTTCATAAGAAGGCCGAAGGAATTGCCGTTGGATTGACGGTCGGGAGCTGGACCGAGCTCCCTGAGGCGAGAAAGGCCGAGATGTCGAAGCATCTCGGCAAGGTAATCTCGATTGAGGAACATCCATCAGATGTTCTTGGGGAACGCTACGCGGATATTGCAATTGCTTATCCGGACATTAACTTTAGCCCTGACATTCCTGCCCTGCTCGTTACAGCCTTCGGCAAGCTGTCCATGGATGGTCGGATTAAACTTCTGGATATTGATTTTTCCGATGCATTTACAGCTTCATTTCAAGGACCTAAGTATGGAATCGATGGGGTTCGCGAACTGCTGGGGGTCCATGACCGCCCACTGTTAATGAGCATTTTCAAGTCTGTCATCGGTCATGATCTAGCAGCTTTGAAGGAGCAGTTCTACCAGCAAGCACTTGGCGGAGTTGATTTGATCAAGGATGACGAGATTTTATTTGAAAATCCCCTCACACCGATCGACATGCGTGTCCGCGCATGTATGGAAGCTGCCGCTCGTACCGAACAAGTGACAGGCAAGAAATTGCTATATGCCGTAAACTTAACAGGGTCTACGTTCTCCCTTCGTGAACAAGCACTCCGTGCAATCGAAGCTGGAGCAAATGCCCTGCTCTTCAACGTATTAAGCTACGGGTACGATGTCCTGCATGGATTGAGCCAAGATCCTGATATTACCGTTCCAATCGCCGCTCATCCTGCACTTGCCGGTGCCTACTACCCAGCGAGGGAGCATGGAATTGCCGCCCCACTTCTGCTTGGCAAGCTCATGCGATTAGCTGGTGCCGATCTCGTTCTCTTCCCTTCTCCATATGGTTCGGTCACAATGCCGAAGGAAGAGACACAAGGGATCCGCCACGCTCTGACCAGTGTAAATGATTCATTTGGAGCGATACATAAGAGAAGCTTCCCTGTGCCATCCGCAGGTATACATCCTGGCTTGGTTCCGCTCATTCTTCAAGATTTCGGCAACGATGTTGTCGTCAATGCAGGAGGCGGTATTCACGGCCATCCAATGGGAACAGCTGCAGGCGGGCATGCGTTTGTCGATGCCATTGATGCCATCTTGAAGGGTGACACCTTAGAAGCACGAGCTGCTATTTCTGCACCATTGGCTGCCGCAATTGGATTGTGGGGTGTGAAGAAGTGAGCATCGAGAAGAAGCTTCGAGTTGTCTTTTGTGATTTCGACGGAACGATAACTGAAAATGATAACATCGTGTCGATTATTAGACATTTCGAACCGCCTGGATGGGACAAAATCGTGCAGGACGTCATCCATGAACGCAAGTCGATTCGTCAAGGGGTCGGGGAAATGTTCGCCTTGCTCCCTTCTTCATTGCAAGAAGAGGTTGTTCAATACGCCGTAACACAGGCACGTATTCGCCCTGGTTTCGAGCAATTTGTTCAGTTCTGCCAAGCAGAAGGGATCGAATTATATATTACAAGCGGCGGCATCGATTTCTTCGTGTATCCGCTGCTGAAGCCTTATCAAATATCTATCGATCACATCTATTGCAATGGCAGTGACTTTCGTGGTGATAAGATTCAGATTACATGGCCGCATTATTGTCAGCCGCCATGTACGAATGATTGCGGGATGTGCAAAACAACTATCGTGCGCCGCTTCCCTAAGGATCAGTATGAGCGTATTGTCATTGGCGACAGCGTCACTGATTTTACTGCAGCCAAGCTAGCTGATTTCGTGTTTGCCAGAGCGCAATTAATCGAACGATGCGATGAGCTTCAGCTCCCATATGCGCCGTTCCAGACGTTTTATGATATTATTGAACATTTGAGTCATTCCAATACACATATAACGCATCCGTAGATCGGATGATGAAGTGGATGAAGTGAAGGGAGCCAACCTATAGAATGAATACGCATACGCTCACTTTAGAGCAGAAGCAGCGAGCACTTGCAGAGCTGCGAACAATCAAAGAGCAATTTGCCAGCCGCCACTGGTTCCCAGGAACAAGCGGTAACCTCTCCGTTCGTGTTGGTGACATCCAGCAAGAACACTTCCAATTTGCCATCACAGCCAGCGGCAAAGACAAATCGATCCATACTCCCGAAGATTTCCTGTTCGTCGATGAGAATGGCCGTGCAACGGAAGCCACTCATCTCAAGCCTAGTGCCGAGACCTTAATTCATTGTGAAATCTATCGACTCACTGGATGTGGTGCCATCTTCCACATACATACGGTATTCAACACGATCGTATCTGATTTATATGGAGATCGTGGTGCTGTACCCGTCGAAGGCGTGGAATTAATTAAAGCGTTTAATATTTGGGAGGAAGACGCAAAAATTCACATCCCTGTTGTACCTAACTACGCTGATATCCCCCGTATCGTACCCTGTGTTACAGCGTCTCTTGACCCCCGTATTCCGGGTATTCTGCTGCGGAAGCACGGTATATATGCTTGGGGTGCCAATGCCTTTGAAGCCAAACGTCATCTGGAGGCATTCGAATTTTTGTTCGAATATGTATACCGCAAACAAGCACTTCATCAATAAATTCTAGCTATTGTTCCATAAAACTGATAAGGCCCTCAGTCACAATAGACAGAGGGCTTTATCATTCATGTGTAGGAATGACATCATTTATACGCAAGGAAACCACATATCCCAATAAGGTTGATACGTTGGAAATAAATCCAGCGTATCTGGTTGATAACTACGATAATGACGCATGTAGCCCGCTAAATATGAAAAGGATGAGGAATGTGGTCCAATAAAATAAGGAGCATGAATACATACAAGCCAATCGACCAGCGCTTGTTCCTCTAGACATAAGGAATCAAATTTCTGCTTCAGTTTTGGGCTTCCTTCTAACACTATTTTTTTATTATAAATCATAATATCCCCGTTTTTTTCCTGTATCCCTTTTGCGATCGCTGCATACTCTTCATCCAATAAACCGGATGCTAAATATATGGCTGATACCTTTTGCTTAGCCTCCATACAAGCATAAATACAGTGAAGCTGACTTTCCGCATAATGTTCTAGCCCCATACTTTTTATATCGGAAATTAGCAATAAATCTTTTTCAATTCTTAGATGAGCCGCTATCCACTGATGCTTCTCGGACATAGAAGCGATAATGAAATTAGATAATTCTACGATGTGCTTAGCGAAAGGAAAGGCATTGGCAATGAACAATCCGCTATTTTTATTTTCGATTGCTGACATCTGCCGGATCGGATACCTTTTACAGTTAACCGCTTGATTACGTACTTCTGCTTGTACTTCTTCAGCACGTTTCACATCAATCTGTCGACTTGACAGTAATTGCTGCAACGCATGTACATCAACGAAGCAATCGATTGCTATGCTTCGAAAATACGGAGTAACATCAAAATCAACCGAGGTTCTCGTTTGAACATTTTGTAAAAGGATTCCTGCAGGAGAGCCCTCGCTCGCATGATATAACGCTTCACCAACGGCACGAAAAACGGACATTAACTGATTGCAAAGTCCTTCTGATCCTTCTGCACTATTTTGAAAATAAATCATGCGTTGTTCCTCCATAGCGATCTAACAAAACTCACATATAAGCTGAATGAGAGCTCCAGATTGAATATATCGTCGTTTCGAATAACTAAAGGAAAGTCAACAAATAAAGGTAAAGATCCAGATAAGAACAATATATGTAGAGGCTATATCAAATGAGAAGTAAAAGGCGGAGATTTTTTAAACATTTCCATATCAAGGTCAATATCAAGCTATCCGTGTTCGTCCATTGATACATGATCGTAGAACCAGAACCGAATAAGATTATTATCTGAGATTGCCGCCGAAACACCATTACAGCCTCTCTGCAGCAACCTCAAAATTATTTTCCCATGCAAACTTACAGGAGCTCATACCTCATCTTCCACTAGAACGGAATTTCTGTGTATAAGCCTTCGCATCTTCAATCGAGCGAACGCGGTTGCGGCTCCATTCCAGCAGGATGCGATCCACATAGCGGAAGTGCACCTTGCCTGCAAAGACGGCTTCCTTCAACGCCAATAAGATCAGTTCCTCTGGATAGTGATCCTGATCAATCCACCCAGCTATCGTCTCACATTCCATTGGTGAAAGAGGACGACCGAATTCCTTCTCGAATATATTGAACAGATTCGGCTGATCCGAATCCGTTAAGGCAGATGATTGTCTGAGTCGCTGACGTTCCGTTCGTATCTCTTCCGTCAGGAGCACAGCCATTTTCTCCCATAATCCAGTCAGATTATAACGCTCATATTGAATATCCGTAGCCGCATCGATCTCCTCATCAATGCTGATAAAGCCATCTTTCAACAGGCGCTGAAGTGATTTGATCACAAGTTCTGGAGCTGTTCCCATTCGTTCCTGCAGCTCATCAATCGTCGGAAAGTCCTTCATTTCCTGCTGCTTAAAGCCTATAAGCTGAATGAGCAGCATAGCCTCCGTATCGTTCAGCTTCAACTGTCGATAACAGCGCAGCAGATGGTACGGCACACTGATGCTGCCTGATTGCATGCCTAGCGCCATCCCTTTAGCAAAGGTGCGAAAAGCGTCTCCACTCATACAATAAATCCCCTCTCCGCTTCACTACCCCTCTATTGTCTCATACGAACGGCTATTTGATAAGCACTAAATTGGCAACGTTTTCAAACAGTAGAAATAGGGCTTTGTCACTAGTGAAAAAAACGCCCCGCATCGCTGTTGCGATACGGGACGATCTTCATAAACTGTAAATCCAAGCAATATGCTTATGGGTACAAGCGATACAGCAAGCGAGGGAACGGAATTGTCTCACGGACATGATCCAACCCACAGATCCAAGCTACTGTACGTTCCAACCCGAGTCCAAATCCGGAATGTGGAACTGTACCGTATTTGCGCAAGTCCATATACCATTGGTACGCTTCTGGAGACAGTTCATGCTCCTTGAAGCGCTCTTCCATTAAGGCAGGATCATCAATACGCTGAGATCCACCAATGATCTCTCCGTAACCTTCTGGAGCGATCATATCCGCACACAGAACAACTTCTGGACGGTTCGGATCCGGTTTCATGTAGAACGCCTTGATGTTCGTTGGATAATGCGTGATGAATACAGGCGTCTCATACTTCTCAGCGATTGCCGTTTCATGCGGTGCACCGAAGTCCTCACCCCAAGGAATATCGTATCCTTGCTCTTGCAAGAATTTGATTGCTTCATCATACGTAATGCGTGGGAATGGCGCTACACATTTCTCCAGCTTGGAAGTGTCGCGGCCAAGCGTCTCCAGCTCTGGACGGCAGTTCTCCAGCACAGATTGTACGATATGCGATACGAATTGCTCCTGTACCTTCAGGTTCTGTTCATGATCGACGAACGCCATTTCCGGCTCGATCATCCAGAACTCGATCAGGTGACGGCGCGTCTTCGACTTCTCAGCACGGAACGTCGGTCCGAACGAGTATACCTTACCGAGTGCCATAGCAGCAGCTTCCATGTACAACTGACCACTCTGTGTCAAGAATGCATCTTCTTCGAAGTATTTGGTATGGAACAACTCTGTCGTCCCTTCACAAGAAGAAGGCGTCAGGATCGGAGGATCCACCAGTGTGAAGCCCTTCTCATCGAAGAATTGCTGTACCGCGCGAATGATTTCTCCACGGATCGTCAAGATGGCATGCTGCTTCGGTGCACGCAGCCACAAATGACGGTGATCCATCAAGAAATCAACACCGTGTTCCTTCGGTGTAATTGGATAATTCTCTGTAATCTGAATGATTTCCACATTCGTTACAGTCATTTCAAAACCGGACTTGGAACGTGGCTCTTCACGAACTGTCCCGGTTACATACAAGGAGCTCTCTTGTGTTAAGCTCTTCGCCGCTTCCCAGACTTCCTCCGGCACTTCACTTTTCACTACAACACCCTGGATGAATCCAGTACCGTCACGCAGCTGCAGGAATTGAATCTTGCCACTGGAACGCTTGTTGTGCAGCCAGCACCCCATGCGGACTTCTTCGCCCACATGACGGCTAACTTCGCGGATGACACAAGTCGTCGTCATCGATCGCTCTCTCCCTTACGCATTAATTATTTCGATCTTGTACAAGGCGGTAAGTATCCCGTGCAATCATAAGCTCCTCGTTCGTAGGAACGACAAGAACTTGAACCTTGGAATTCGGAGTCGAAATGAGACGCGGCTCTTTCGAACGAATCTTATTCAGCTCCGGATCAATTTCAACGCCCAAGAACGTCAGCTTCTCGCATGTTGCTTCACGGATTACGATGGAGTTCTCACCCACACCTGCCGTAAATACGATCACATCTACGCCGTCCATCGCTGCAGCATATGAACCGATGTACTTGCGCAGGCGATATACATACATTTCGAATGCCAAAGTAGCATTTGGTTCGCCCTCAGCCATTGCATCCGTAATTTCACGCATGTCGCTGGACAAGCCAGAGATTGCAAGCAAGCCGCTATGCTTGTTCAACATGGAGTTGACTTCGTTGACCGTCAAGTCTTCCTTCATCATTGTGAATGGTACGACAGCTGGATCCAAGTCACCGCTGCGCGTACCCATCATCAATCCTTCAAGCGGAGTCATCCCCATCGAAGTATCGATCGATTTGCCGCCTTCAACCGCTGTCAAGCTGCCGCCATTACCGATATGGCAAGTAATGATCTTCAAGTCTTCGAGCGGGCGTCCAACAACTTCAGCCGCACGTTGGCTTACATAGTTGTGGGAAGTCCCGTGGAAGCCGTAGCGACGAACTTTGTGCTTCTTATAGAGCACCTTCGGGATCGCGTACATGTATGCCTTCTGAGGCATCGTTTGATGGAAAGCAGTATCGAATACAACTGCTTGCGGTACGTCCGGCAAGTTCGTTTCTACTGCCTTAATTCCCATCATGTGAGCAGGGTTATGCAGTGGAGCCAAATCGAACAGACGACGGATTTCCGCTTTGACTTCGGAGTCAACCAATACGGAATTGCTGAACGATTCACCGCCGTGAACGACACGGTGTCCAACAGCTTCAATCTCATTGATCGTCTTAACTACGCCAACCTTAGCATCTGTCAGCTTGTCCAATACTTTACGAATCGCAATCGTATGGTCAAGAATTTCGCTTACTTCTGTAATTTCATCCGTGTGATGCGGTTCGTGAATGAGAATGGAGGAATCCATTCCGATACGTTCTACACGGCCTGCTGCCAGTACCGATTCGTCCTGCATATCATACAGCTGATATTTAAGTGAGGAGCTGCCTGCATTGATTACGAGTATTTTCATAGTCTATCCCCATCCTTATCATACTTGAAAAATCCGACGCCCGATTTCACGCCGAGGTGGCCTGCGCGCACCATTTTTTTCAGCAATACGGACGGACGATATTTAATATCGCCGAACTCGCGGAACATACGCTCCAACGCTGCAAGTATGGAATCCAAGCCGAAACGGTCAGCCATTTCAAGCGGCCCGTATTGGAAATTATATCCGATTCTCATCGCGCTGTCGATATCTTCTGCAGAAGCGACGCCTTCTTGCAATTCATGCAATGCCTCATTGATAAGAAGGCAGATCATGCGTGAAGTCACAAAGCCTGGCGACTCATATACCATGATGCCTTTCTTTTGCACAACTTCTTCAACGAAACGTTTTGTTTCATTGAAAGTAGTGTCAGAAGTTTTCAACCCGCGGATAATTTCCACGAGATCGACTTTGGAGACCGGATGAATAAAGTGCATGCCAATAACACGCTCAGGATACTTCGTTGAGCTTGCCATTTCTGTCAAGGACAGTGTTGATGTGTTGCTCGCCAAGATAATGCTGCTTGGACATACGCGATCCAGTTCAGCGAAGACCAATTTCTTCGCTTCCAGATCTTCAGATATTGTTTCAATTACCATATCGCATGCACTTAGTTCCGCCAGATGCGTCACTTTATGTATGCGCGAAAGAATTAATTTTTTTTCGGCCTGTGTGATTGCCCATTTTTCAAGCTGCTTATCCAGGCTCGTTTCAATCATTTCATACGCGTGGTCCAGCTTCTCCGGCGATTGCTCCACCAACAGCACGTCCAAGCCTTTGACAGCAAGCATTTCTGCAATGCCTTGGCCCATTGTACCGCCGCCGATGACGCCGATCTTTTTGAAAAACATGGTTTCTTCCACCTTTCTTGTTGCTATGCTCTGCATAGTGTACCCGAGATGATGGTTTCGTTATCAGTGCATAGGTACCTCACCTTATCTTATCATGAATATGAGAGCAAAAAAGAAAAACCAGCGTGAAATCACGCTGGTAATTGTTTCTTGTCACATAACAGACACCGGAACGTATCTCCGTTCACCAATTCCTCTTCCAACAGACGCTGCAAACATCGCTCAAAAGCATCTCGGTGCTGTTCCAACAATTCACGCGTTCGATAGGTCAAATCTACCATAATCGTCTGCGTTTCTTTTGTCAAGACATCTGGTGAGAGATGTTTCAAACGTACAATGCCGAGATCCGTCAATCCTGCATTCACCATCGTCTCTACAATGTTGAGTGCTTGATCGAAGTCCCCCTGTGAGCCCGTACTACGGTTGCCGTAGAACAACTCCTCTGCTACCGATCCGCCCAGCGCAATGATGATTTGCTCCTCAAGAAATGGCTTTGTATACAGGTAGCGATCTCCCTGTGGTTGATGTCGAACATAGCCTAATGCTTGGCCGCGAGGGCTTAACGCAACTTGAGATACGCTTCCCGGTCGGACAAGCTCTGCGGCTATCGCATGTCCAAGTTCATGAATCGCCACCCGGCGTCGTTCTTCCTCATTCGTCTCTCGATCACTCTTCTCTCCCATTAACGTCTTATCAATCGCAAGCGAGAGATGCTCCATCGTAATCGCCTCTTGCTCCTGACGCATTGCATAAATAGCCGCCTCATTCAGGACGCTCTCTAATTGAGCGCCTGAGAAGCCGAACGTTTCTTCTGCGATTTGCTCCAGACTTACTTCTTCCGCCAGTGGCTTATTCGTAGCATGCAGCTCCAAAATATGCTTGCGTCCCTTCTTATCCGGCATATCTACTTGGATATGACGATCAAAACGGCCTGGGCGCAGCAATGCACTGTCCAGCATCTCTTTACGGTTTGTGGCGGCCATTACCAGAATACGCGGTGACTCATCTGCGTACAGTCCATCCATCTCCGTCAACAGCTGGTTGAGCGTTTGATCATACTCTTTTTGTTGCCCACCTTCACGCTTGCCGCCGATCACATCAATTTCATCAATGAAGATAACTGCATTTTGTTTTTTCTCTTTCTCTGCACGCTGTCTTGCTTCCTTGAACAGCTCTCGTACACGTCCCGCTCCGACACCGACATACATCTCAACAAACTCACTGCCTGACACACCAATAAATATCGCGTCTGCATAATGAGCAGATGCTTTCGCCATTAATGTTTTCCCCGTCCCTGGGGGGCCTGTTAACAATATCCCTTTCATAGGACGAATACCGAATTTACGAATGTCATCTGGCCGTACCAGAAAATCAAGAGCTTCAATCAATTCATTCTTGGCTCTATCCTGCCCGCCAATACGCTCGAAGCTCATTTCACTAATCTGATTATTGCCTGACTTCACACGCCCTGACGAACGCGCCAAGCCAGCTTGTCCTCTGCGATTTACAAACAGCAGAAGAGCACTGATCGCGGCAACTGCCGCGATGACCGGCCATATATTAACTCCAAGATAACTGACAAATAATATCGCTGGGATTACGATCCCTAATGCCAATTCCCAACTACGAACGGATTTCCGTTGCTTTTTCATTAGGCCATACCCCCACAGGCGATGCTTGCAAAGGAAGCAATACGGTCTTGCTTCCTTTCTCATCCTTGAGTTGAATATACACATATCGTGAATCCATTTCCGTTTGGATCTGAATACCTGGATTTTGCTGCTGCAGTTCCTTCAACCTAACAGGAATATCGCTGTATTTCTGATGTACCATTGCATCTGCAATGTCGAACATTGCACGTGACCATAACTTATCGATAAGCGGCGTGCTCTCATCATTCAAGTATTCCAATTGTACTTTTTTCCCGCTCGAATTCTGTTGCAGCTCGTCCGACACTCTTTCAATCAGGGTGCTAATATTGGTGCCATCCTTGCTCTTCAGCTTCACTTGCAGCGCATCAGGATACCATTGAACATCATACTGCGTAATTTCAGCATGCTGCTTCAATACTCGTTCCACAGGCTGCTTCACGAAATTACGTTCATACAGTGTCCAACCTCCAAATAGTGCAACAGCTGTCGTGACCATAATGAGCAAAGTAGGCATGATTCGAATCTTTTTCGCCATGCTGAAACCTCCTGTTGCAAATATATATATCAATACCCCTAGTAATCTCTTTCTGATATATCAAGAGTATATCACATATGTTACTTCAACTATGGATGTAATGTGTACCATGATTGCCATCGAAATGGAGCTGCTACAATACAAAAAGCGCTGCTGCTTCGCATAGCGTACAATATGTACGTCATATGCAAAGCAGCAGCGCTGCAAAATCGCCTATTACTCGTTATTGGCTAACATTGAATACGTTATTTATTAGGCAGCGTATAGACATCCCCTATTGAGGAACCATTCGCAAATGAATAGAAATGATAGAAGTAATGAACAACCCCTTGTTCATCCTTGCGTTTGACCAATGCCTGCCATACATATTGATCATCCTTAAATGCTGGCGTAATGCGGATTACATCCGCATCCGGATATTGGGCTTCTATCTGGGCTTGAATCGTCTCTTTAGAGGTTGATTCCGCCATAGGAGTTACCTTATCAGGGAGTACCCACACGGTCTGCTCCTTACCATGTTCGTCAGTTCCCCGCACCATGTATACGACTTGATCCCATACACCCTTCTCCACTTCTGTCACATTTACGAGCTTCACTGCTTCATTCGCCCGCTTTATTATTTCCGCTTCCTTGACCCGTTCGTCCTTATTGATGTATTGCACATACTGATAAGTGGCGAAGAACAATCCGACTAGAAATAAGAGAACGAGTACCGGAATCAACCACTTCCAATGCGACCTCCGGCGTACGCGTCTTCTCTGCATGAATTCTCCTCCTGCCTATCTTGCCAGCAAGCCATCAAAGCATTGCTGCGCCTCGCGAAGGATTCGTTCTTCATCCATCGTCAAACATTCCCCATTCTTCACAACCTGCTTGCCGTCAACCCATACATGCTTGACATCTTTCGCAGACGCTGAATATACCATGTGGGATACCAAGTCGGTATGTGGCAGGAAATGAGGCTGATCAATATCTACCGCAACGAAGTCAGCCTTCATGCCTACTTCAAGCGCTCCAATATCGTCAAGACGAATGGTCTGCGCGCCATAGATCGTACCCATGCGCAGCGCCTCTGCAGCAGGAACCGCAGTTGGATCGCCGGACACCCCTTTATGAATCAAGGCCGTAAGGCGAATTTCTTCGAACATATCCAGATTGTTGTTGCTTGCTGCACCATCCGTACCCAAGGATACAACAACACCCGCACGCAGCATCTCAGGAACACGAGCGACACCGCTCGCCAGCTTAAGGTTGCTTCCTGGATTGTGGGACACCGCAACTTGATACTTCGCAAGCGTCTCAATCTCTTCGTCCGTCAAATGAACAGCATGCGCAACGAAGGAAGGACGGGAGAAGAATCCGAGCTTCTCCAAATGCGCAACCGGACGCAGTCCATAATCCTTCACATTCTGTTCAACTTCTGCCTTTGTCTCTGACATATGCGTGTGCAATGGCAAATCCAGATCATGAGCAGCCTGTACGAAGCTCTCAATAAAGGCTGGAGGACAAGTATACGGAGCATGCGGCGCCATAATCGTACGAATGCGGCCATCTGCCTTCCCATTCCAATCCTTCGCGAATTGAATCGCCTCATTCAGCTTCTCGCGCTGTACATCCTCTGGGCATAAGCCAATCGCACCGCGCATAAGCGATGCACGGATACCGGATTGCTCACATACCTTCGCTACTTCGTCCATGTAGTCATACATATCTACGAAGGTTGTTGTACCGCCCTTCAGCATTTCGATCACAGACAGAGCTGTTCCCCAATAGACATCATTGGCCGTGAACTTGCCTTCCATTGGCCACATTTTCTCCTGCAGCCATGTCTGAAGCGCCAAGTCATCCCCATACCCACGAAGCAGAGACATTGCAGCATGCCCGTGTGTATTAACAAGGCCTGGAATGAAAAATAGACCTTTGCCATCGATGATTTCAGCATCAGCTGCTGCATATTGCTCAGGCAGCTCCGATCCAATATGAACGATGCGATCATTCTCAACAACCATGAACCCATGGAATGAGGACTGCTTCGCAGTTGGAGACAAATCGGCGAACATGCCATTTTTAATAATGATTCGGTGTGTCATTCGGCGGGTACTTCCTTTCCATTATCAGATAAATAATAGGCCAAACTGAACAAATCCGTTGTAAAATCGGCAGTATGCACACGGATATTCGAAGGAACCCTCAAAATGACAGGCGCAAAGTTCAAGATCGCTTCTACTCCCGCCTCTACAAATTGATCAGCTACATACTGAGCTTCTGTAGCAGGAACCGTGATAATCCCGATACGGATTTGCTTCTCGCGTACCGTCGTAATTAGGTCAGACATCGGCTGAACTTTCAGGTTATTTATCTCGGTATTGATTTTGGATTCCTGTGCATCGAACACTGCAACGATCTTCATATTATCTTTCAAGTATACGGTGTAGTTACAGAGTGCGTGACCTAATTTACCTGCACCGACCAATCCAACATGGATAACTTGATCCAGTTTCAAAATATGTCTGATTTGTTGAATCAAATACGATACATCATACCCAATGCCCTTGCGGCCGAAGTCGCCGAAATACGCTAGATCCTTCCGAATTTGCGCAGGATTCAAGTTCAGCTTCTGTCCCAAATCTTGAGAAGAAACTGTGAGCACTTCTCGCTGCTTCAATTCCAATAGATGGCGTAAATACACGGGTAATCGCCGAACGACAGCTTCTGATATCTTTAGTGCTTTCATTCTAACAAGCCCCTCTCATCGCTCTCCAATGCCTCTTTGATTATGGTCTAGCCACGTATCAATACGTGGTACAAGTTGTTCTGTTGCCATATGCTCCATTTTTGGGCCAGGCAGCGAGTAAAGAAAATGTTTGCCGTAGCTTGTCTCTATTACACGAGTGTCATAAATGATGACAATTCCCTTATCCTGCGTCGTACGCACAAGGCGGCCGAATCCTTGCTTGAAGCGAATTACAGCCTGTGGGACGGAATATTTGCGGAATGGATTCTGATTCATCCGCTTCAGCCGATCGCACTTCGCTTCCACGAGTGGATGATTCGGTGGCTGGAATGGCAGCCGTACAATCGCAAGACATGTCAACGCATCTCCTGGAATATCAACGCCTTCCCAGAAGCTGCTCGTTCCTAGCAGGACTGAATTCGGCTGATCTCGGAATCGGCGTGTCAGCTTGCTTCGGTTGCCGCTGTCAATCCCTTGTCCCAGCACTTGAATGCCATGCAGGCTAAGCGCCTCCTTCAGCGGTTCATACACATCCCGCAGCATGCGGTATGACGTGAATAAGACAAGCATACGTCCTTCTGTTACCTTGGCTACATCAGCCAAGGACTGCATCAGCGTCGAGTTAAACTTGGCATCTGATGCTCCCTTCACACTAGGGAAGTCACGCGGGATGACAACAAGTGCTTGTTCCCGGTAGTTGAACGGCGACGGAAGTATGACCGTATTTAGACGGCCATCCCGCTGCGCATCCTTCAAGCCAAGCTGTTCAGCTACGAATTGGAATGATTTATCAACGGACAATGTAGCCGAAGTTAAGATTACGCTCTTCTTCGGCTCGAAGAAGTATCGCTTCAGCGCTTCGCTTACATCGACAGGGACCGCATACATTTGCATTGATTTATGCTTGTATTGGAGATTGCCTTCCATCCAGTAGACGGTATCCGCATCCTTGCCTTGCATAAATTCACGGAATTCATCGCGAAGCTGCCCTATGTCCTTGAATAAACCTGTCACATCAGCCGTGACGCCCTGCACTTCATCATCATCATAATCCTTCCATTCATTGACGAGCTTCTCCCCCGAACGAACAATATCACTTAAACGCGTGTGAATATCGCCTTCGAGCTCCGATACGGAGCTCCATCCATCAGGACGATTGCCAGATGGCAGCCGGAGAACAGCTTGCCCGCCTTCCGCCTGCCCCGCTTCATTCATGGAAGGAAGCATTTGATAGAGTAGCTCATGCAGCCGATCCCATTGATCCTTAACATCGACAAGCTGTGTTAACAGCTTCTCGATCCCTTCAGCCCATACGAGCGCTTTTTCATTGCCTGACAAGCGAAGACGCAGCTGCAGCAATACAAGCGCACCATTCTTGCTGTCTTTGAACAATTGGGTCAGCGGATGAATGAGTGAAAAATATTGCAAGTGAATGCCTAAATGTTTGCCTGCCGTTTCTTCGAAGTGATGTGCTTCGTCTACGACAAGCTGCTCGTATGCGGGGAGCAAACGATGCTCCGCAATCACGTCCGTAAACAATAGGGAATGATTCGTTATAATAATGTCCGATAAATTCGCATCATTCTTCGCCCGGTGGTAGAAGCACCGACGGAACCAAGGACATGCGCGATTCAGACAGGAATCACTATCACTGGCAACGGTATCCCAGAAGTCTGCACCCTTATGAACGAAATGCAGTTCTTCGTCATCTCCATGCTCCGTCTGACTGAGCCACACCAACATTTGGGCAGCTGTCAAACTATCATCGCGTGCATGTACATACTCTCTATTACTTATTTTATGTTCAAATTTTCTCAAACACAAATAGTGACTGCGGCCTTTTAATACGGATGCCTTAAATGGAACCGGCACAATCTTCTCCAAGAGCGGCAAATCACGCTGTCTCAGTTGTTCTTGCAGATTGATTGTGTGTGTGCTAACAATCACTTTGCTCTCTTGAGAAACACTCTGATATATGGATGGCAGTAAGTACCCAAGCGACTTGCCGGTACCAGTACCTGCTTCGATTAGCAGGTGATGCTCTTGTTCGAAGCACTCCATCACTTCATTGAACATCTGCTCCTGCGATTCGCGCGGCTCATAATTATCCAAACGGCTTGCCAGATTCGTCTTAACCTGATCTAGGAACTGAGCGAAGGTCACTCCCTTAAGTGGGTTCTCTGCTGAAGAATCACGCGGCGCCTCCGTCTCTGTCCAATCCGTTTGCTTCAACGTCAATTGGCGGAACGGATAATACCCTTCTTCTTCTGTCCAATCAGACACCTCACGCTCCTGAAGCTTCTCTGCAAGCAGCCATTTCAAATCCCGCTCCTCTTGATCGCCAAACACATCAACGACGCGCTGTAGCGTCAATAACGGAAGCTGGTCAATCGCTTCTAAGCAGCGAATAAATATATCTGCTGTCGCCCTCGCATCACTGTCTGCTTGGTGCGGGCGATCATGAACAATCCCCATCTCATGTGACACAGAACCAAGCTGGAAGGAAGGCAGCGATGGAAAGAGGATGCGAAGCAGTTCAATTGTATCTAATATACGACCTGTGAACGGCAAATATCCTGTCTGTTCCAGCGCCCTGCATAGGAATTGATAATCGAAGGCCACATTATGGCCGACCAGTACGACATCCCCTAGCAAAGGGACAAGCCCCGTCATGGCATCATCAATATCCGGAGCATCCTTCACATCTTCCCCGGTAATGCCAGTGAGCTGCGATATAAATTCCGGTATGGGAACAGTTGGCCGCACAAGCGTATGATATTCGCGTTCTATCTTCAAATCATGGCCAAGAATAACCAAACCAATTTGAATTATTTCATCGTTCGGCTGACTGCCGGTCGTCTCAAAATCCAAAACAGCAAATCTCATCTCAATAGCTTTCCTCTCACAATTTCTGTTCTTAGCATAACAGATGTTCAGGCGTTTGGAAATGACTAGAGGGAAACATCTGTGCGTATTTTTTCCACACAGTCGTTCCCCTCCGATGTCATGAATCATTGATATTACATGCATGTTATTGGATATGCATCATGTGCTCGCCGCCGAGTTCAAAATGACCGCTTTTGGACTGGCATACCTTCAAATTCATAATCGGTTCCGGCAGAGCCGGATCCCATTCATGCGCCTTCAGGAAGCATGCTTCTGCCTGTGCAAACTGATGCTGCTTCGCATGAATGCAGCCAAGCGCATTGCAGGCAATGGCCTTCATGCTGTTGTTGTCAGTCAAAGGTATGATAAGTTGAAAATGATGTCCTGCTTCCTGACAATTCCCTAAATGCAAGTGCGACATCGCCAAATACGCGCGCACCTCGATATTCTCTGGCTGAATCTTAGCCGCCTGTTCCAAAAACATAACTGCTTCCTTATACATCATGAGCAAATAATACCCCTGACCCCGCTGATAGGGATCCCCATAGTCCGGAATAGCTATTTTGCTCTCCTTCACTGGGCATGGCTGTACGGGTACTGAGCTTCCCTTGCCTGCTTTGGGCCTTAACAATGACAGACGCTCTTCGAAGCGCAGCCATTCCTCCACAATATGGTCACTCATGGAGCGAAGCAGCGACACTTGATGATCGAGTTCCTGTTTTTGCTTTCCCTTCGCATGCGGGTATTGAGCAATCACTTCATCCAACAGTTCATTCATGGTCTCGAATACATGTTGCAGCACGATTCCATCCCACCTTCACAAGTGTTGCGTATCGTTGTCTTATCGGCTCACGTTCATTGTGTGTCTCACAGCTAAGTTTCATTCGGTGCTCCAACGATTCCCGTGCGCTGGCTTCCGTTGTCAGCGAAGCAGAGCAGCAATACGTCCTGCATGGTAGCGCAAGCAAGCAATTCGGCCATAATCATGCCCCTAATTGAAATGCATTAACGAATGGTTGAATGCTCTTCTGTTAGATTCATTACTTCAACAGGCTTGTTATCTCCATCAACAAAAACAATATTCGGCTTGTATTGACGTGCCTCTTCATTCGTCATGGATGCGTAAGAAATAATAATGACATTGTCCCCTGGTTGTACCAATCGAGCTGCCGCACCATTCAAGCAAATCACCCCTGAATGCTTAGGCCCTGGAATCACGTAAGTTTCTAAGCGAGCTCCATTATAATTGTTTACGATCTGAACTTTTTCATTCGCCCAAATATCAGCCAGCTCCATTAAATGCTCATCGATCGTAATACTGCCAACATAGTTCAGATTTGCTTCTGTCACCGTAGCACGGTGAATTTTGGATTTCATCATTTCGCGCATCATTTAGTTCACCCTACTCTCCATGAGTTAACATACGATTATCAATTAATCTTGTCCGACCGAATTTGACTGCAAGTGCAATCAAAATATTGGTGTTTCGCTGATCTAGCGACATCTCCGGCGCCAGTGGCTCCAAATCTGGGAAGCTCAATACTTCAACATAGTCGATGTCTGCCAACGGCTGCTGTGCTATCATATCCTTCATCTTCTGCTGAAGCATTGGGGCTGTCAGCTGCGGATTCTCTTCAAGCCAGACGTCAACTTGACGCAGTGAGCGGGATAGTACGAGCGCTTGCGCCCGTTCTCCCTCAGACAAATACACATTGCGCGAGCTCATTGCCAGACCATCTGCTTCGCGTACAATCGGACATGGAACAATCTCAACTGGGAAATTCAAGTCCTCCACCATGCGCTGAATGACAGCAACCTGCTGTGCATCCTTCATACCGAAGAAGGCTTGATCTGGCTGCACGAGGTGGAACAGCTTCGTAACAACGGTTGTCACACCGTCAAAGTGAACCGGACGCGTAGCACCACACAGCGGACTTGTAATGTCATCCACATGCACTTTGGTTTTGGTAGGTGTAGGATACATCATGTCCGGTGTTGGCATGAATACGATATCCGCACCATGCTTCTTCGCTACCGCCAGATCCCGTTCTTCGTCACGAGGGTACTTCTCATAATCTTCGTTGGGCCCGAACTGTATCGGATTGACGAATATACTTAGGACTACAATATCGCATTGACTGCGAGCCTTGCTTAACAAGCTCGCATGCCCATCATGCAAATACCCCATCGTCGGAACGAAGCCAATGGTTGGGTCTCCGTCCGGACGTCTATGTTCAAGCTTCATGCGACGCAGCGCGTCTCTCAGCTCTTGTATGGAATGTACTGTGATCATGGTGTCTGCACCTTCCCACTTCCGTATAATTGTCCTGCCAATTCCTCATCTGCAGCGAATACATGCTCCTGGGCTGGGAATGTGCGCTGCTTCACTTCTTCTACATAAGAAGCAAACGCTTCACGAATGGTCGTTCCTACATCCGCATATGTTTTTACGAACCGCTTAGGACGATAGTCTGCATCATATCGTACGATATCATGGAATACGAGCACCTGCCCATCACATTTGACACCGGCTCCGATTCCGATTGTCGGAATCTCTAGCCGTTCTGAGATATAAGCAGCCACCTCATCCGTCACAAGTTCTAGTACAACACCGAAGGCTCCCGCCTCCTGCAGTGCTAGGGCATCTTCAAGCAATCGCTGTGCATCTTCCATCGTCTTGCCTTGGATTCGATATCCTCCAATTTGATGTACCGATTGCGGTGTCAAGCCGATATGTCCGAGTACCGGCACACCTGCCTGCACACAAGCCTTGACCATAGGTGCAATCTCCGCTCCGCCTTCCATTTTCACAGCTGTTGCGTGTCCTTCTTGCATAATGCGGCGAACCCCATTCAGCGTCTCAGCCACCGTGCTGTGGTAAGTCATGAATGGCATATCAGTCACAATAAACGTGTTCGGCGCTCCCCGGCGCACTGCGCGGGAGTGGTATACCATATCATCGATCGTAACTGGCAATGTAGAATCATAGCCTAGCACGACATTGCCCAAGGAATCACCGACGAGGATAATATCGACGCCCGCTTCCTCTGCCAATCGGGCAGTAGGATAATCATAGGCTGTCACCATGGCAATGGGTTCGTTTTGTTTCTTCATCGTTTTCATTTTGACAATACTTAGTGGCTGCTTCGGTTTGTTCATTCTTTCTTCATCTCCTTCAACGTCTCTTTGGCGCGTTTCAACACAATCTTCCATCATCTCTTTTGCCTGATAGCTGTTGCTGTGCGCATTTTTCTTAGTGTGTGCAAAACAAAAAACCTTTTAGCATTTCCACTAAAAGGGTCCATAAGAAAAAAAGAGGTCGCAAGCGGACGTCCTTCTGTCTCGGTCCCTTCGGCTCAGAGCAGAAACGTGCTACACGTTCGTCAAGGAATATGCACTTAACTTCATTCTTCCTTGCTGTGTGTGGCCGGTGTGGTTCCGCGAGGATACCGCCAAGCCGACACTTATTATACCAAAGTTTATTCCTACTTACATCACGTAAAGTGTACATCCCCGGAAAAAATTTTCCGGTAGCAACCATCCTCGCCCAGCACGATAAGCGCTCCGGAGTCATCAAGTCCCTGTGCAACCCCAGATACAATTCCGTTCGGGGTCGTCACCGACAGACTGCGTCCAATGGTTACGCTTTGCGCTTCCCATAGCGTACGGATCGGTGCAAATCCTTGCTCAACATACAGCTTGTATAACTGCTCTAATTCAAATAAGCACTCTGCAAGCAGTGAGGCACGATCAATTTCCTTACCCGAAGCAATTTTGAGCGATGTCACTTTAGACCTCAATTCCTCTGGGTAGTCATGCTCTTCCAAATTTACACTGATGCCAACCCCCGCAATAACATGAACAAGTCGTTCATCCTCAGCTGAAGATTCTGTCAGTATTCCGCATACTTTTTTATCTTCATACAAAATATCATTGGGCCACTTTATTCCTAAATCCACGTCCGTCATCCGCTTCATTGCGCGGCATAGCGCAACTGCGGAAAGCAGTGTCAACTGCGGCGTGAATTGTAGCGGAATTTGCGGGCGGAGGATCAGGCTCATCCATATTCCCTTGCCTGCGGGAGAGTGAAAGCTTTTTCCCTGTCTACCTCGCCCCCCTGTCTGTTCCTCCGCGATTATGACCGCACCGTCTGCTGCTCCTTCCAGTGCCCACACAGCCGCTTCGTTCTGCGTCGATTCCGTACGGGCAATGATACGTAGCTGGTGACCCAGCTTGCTCGTCTTCAGTTTCTCAAGCAGCGACAATTCATCCAGCTGCGTTGGCATTTGAACGAGTCGATAGCCCAGCTTCGGCACAGCTTCGAATTCGTAGCCCTTCGAACGAAGACGATTGATTTGCTTCCACACGGCGGTACGTGATATATCAAGTCTCCGGCTAATCTCTTCACCGGATATAAACTCTCCTGGATGCTCTTTGAACCATGCTAGTAATTGGTCACTCATTGTTCATTCCACGCTTTCCTTACATAGTCAAGCAGAGCTTCGCGCTCATTAGCAAGTTCCCCTAATGCTACGGAGAGCCATACCTGCTCCAAGCATTGGCGTAGCCATGGCCCTGCCATCCGTTCTGTGGCTTGCAACACATCCGAGCCCGTCAGGGCAATATCTCGCAAGCCCCGGACGGGAATGTCCTCCAGCCAAGCCTCGCCGTGCTGGAGGAACGGCTGCATTGCAGCCGCATACTCGCGCGCCGCCCCAACGCCCAGTAGGGCGCGGCGGCACGCGAGTGCATCGCGGAGACCTTGTTCACCGACAGCGAACAGGGTCTCCGCGAAGGTGCGGCGCCACGCGTCCAAGGCGCCGCTATCTTCCCCGGCCGCGGCCAAGGCGGCAGTGCCGCCAGCCGCGAGCCGGGCGTCCGCGCGCAGGACGGCCAGCATGGCGTCCTGCTGCGCGCCCGAGCAGCGCAGCGCCTGCACAATGCGCTGCGCCTCCGCTTCGTCGACCTCATGCCCAAGCAGCAGCAGCGCCATGCGCTTCTCGGCCGTATCCACCTGGCCGAGCGCGCACAGTAGCGGCTGCCACACGGCAGCATCGGTCGACGCAAGTGCTCCCAGCGGCTCCTTCGTATGACCCAGGAGACCGCTGCGTACGAGCAGCCCCCATCCGCGCGCCGGATTCGGTCCTGCTGTAAGCTTCCACAGCTCGTCCCGCACGCGTTCCATCGCAACGAATGCGAGCGTCTCCCTATTGACCCGCAGCGCCTTCCAAGTCGACTTGGCGAACACGCCGCCAAGCAAAGACGCAAAGCGCACACCCCGCATCATTCGCAGCGCATCCTCGCGGAAACGCTCCTCGGCTGTGCCGACACAACGGATGATGAGCCTTCTCAGATCGGCTTGTCCACCAAATGGATCATGAATGCACCCGTTCACATCCTTAGCCATCGCATTAATCGTGAAGTCCCGTCTTCTTAGATCCTCATCTAGATCATCAATAAATTCGACTTCCTCTGGCCGACGGTGCCCCTCATACGCCGCTTCCTTGCGAAAGGTGGTCACCTCATAGGTATTCTGCGGCATCACAACAGTTACCGTCCCATGCTGCAGCCCTGTTGGAATCACCTTTGGGAACAAAGCCACTACCTGTTCTGGGTGGGCGGATGTCGCGATATCCACATCATAGATCGGCCGCCCGATCAGCGGATCGCGGACACAGCCCCCAACCATATAAGCACTGAACCCCGCTTCCAGGAGACAGTTCATCACTTGTTCCGCTTCCTGGAACAGCGAATTATCGGTCAAGCCGCCCCTGCTTCCATATTCATCGCCCATCATCAGGTCTCCTCCCATCAATACATACAAGAGCGCGCAACGGAGATGGCCATTGCGCGCATTCGACGTGTGGTGGTAATGGGTACGGTATACAGCAGATCACCCTCAGCACACCGGCTTCGGATCCAACGCTTCCTTCCCAAGCACACGATAATAAATTTGTTCATATTGCCACGTAATGAGATCGTTGCAGAATACATGTCGTGCCCGATGCAGACATGCCTCATGCATCTTCTGCGACAATTGCGAATCAGACAGCAGTCGAATCGCATAATTGGCCATCGCCGCTGTATCTCCTGTTGGTGCTAAGAAACCCGTCTCTCCATGGCTCACCAGCTCTGGTATGCCCCCTGCTTCGGAGCCGATCGTAGGTACACCGCAAGCCATTGCTTCCAGGGCCACTAACCCGAAGCTCTCCTTCTCGGATGGGAGCAGCAGCACATCTGCCAGCGAAATCACCTGTGCGATTTCATCCTGCTTGCCGAGGAAATGTACCCGATCTTCCAGTCCTAACTCTCGGATGCGGCACTGCACCTTCGGCATGTCTGGCCCTTCTCCGACGAAGACGAGGCGTGACGGAACTTGCTCCTGAACCTGATTGAAAATATCCACCACATCACTCACCCGCTTAACAGGGCGGAAGTTCGAGATATGCATCAATATTTTCTCATTCGGGTAGGCGAAGTCGGCACGGAATTGAGCAACTTCCCTTGGATAGTACACACGCTTATCAACAAAATTGTACGTAAGATCAATCGGTCGTGTAATATCAAGCAAATCTCTTGTTTCTTTAATTAAATCATTCGATACAGCCGTAACCGCATCACTCTCATTAATGGCGAAGCGAATCATATCCTTGAGCGATTCGTCCTGAGCCAATACCGTTATATCGGTTCCATGCAGGGTAGTGACTACCTTCAGCCCTGGGTGGGCCATTTGCTTCGCCAAATAAGCGCATACCGCATGCGGAACCGCATAATGAACATGCAGCAAGTCAAGCTGCTGCATATTTGCCACTTGAGCCATCTTGCTTGCCAGAGATAAATCGTAAGGAGGATAACGAAAGACATAATAATCGTTAACATCGACCTCGTGATAATGAATATTCTTCTGAAAGCTTGCACCTAAGCGAAACGGAATATTATGTGTAATAAAATGAACCTGATGTCCCCGCTCAGCCAATAGCTTGCCAAGCTCCGTCGCCACAACACCAGAGCCACCGAGCGACGGATAACACGTAATGCCGATTTTAAGACCTTCCTTCATAGCTGATCCCCCTTTTCGCCATTCACTCACACGGATTACTACAAGAAAAGAGATACCGCAAACGGGCCTTTCACGACAAACCCTTCCGCATACTCAAATCCGCGAGTCTGACCAAGCAGCGAATCTCGTGCAGCAACCCGCTCCACATAATTCTGATTCAATGGAGTTGCGACAAATTCATTGTCGCCATCTGGCTTCATAAACTGAGAGCGATATGCTTGAAGCGACTTCCGCTTCTGATCATATACATCAGACACATCAACCAGAACTTGAGAAGCAGCAACATCATTAATAAAGTAATAATAGACTTGCTCAACCGTATGCGCAGGCAGCTCTGGCATATAACGCCGCAGCTTTGCATTGAACACTGCTTCCTGAACAATGCGACTGCAGGCAATATGATCAGGATGACGATCCTCCCAGTAAGGCATGAAGACAATACGAGGACGATGATTGCGAATAGCGGTTACCACCGCATCGATATGCTCCTTGCTTACCTGTAAGCCGCGATCAGGAAGGCACAAATTACCGCGTGCCGAGAGCCGCAAGATTTCTCCTGCTTCCCTCGCTTCCTCTCTGCGCAGCTCTACCGTACCATTCGAGGACATCTCCGCTTCAGTCAAATCACAAATGCCGACACGATACCCTTCCTTCGTATGCTTGGCAATCGTGCCCGCCATGCCGATCTCGACATCATCAGGATGCGCTCCGAATGCAAGAATGTCGAGAGTATTCATCATTCTTCCGTTCCCGGCTTATATTTATGTGTCAGTTCACGCCATGCGAAGTCGCCGCGTTCAAGCGCCTTAACAAGAATTTCTGCTGTCGCAATATTCGTTGCAACTGGAATGCCCTGCACGTCGCATAGGCGAAGAAGAGCAATAATATCCGGCTCGTGAGGCTGAGCCATTAACGGATCGCGCAAGAAGATAATGAAGTCCATTTCATTTTGCGCAACAAGTGCGCCGATCTGCTGATCGCCGCCGAGCGGGCCAGACTGGAAGCGATGAATATCCAGGCTTGTCTGCTCCATAATGCGCAGCCCTGTCGTACCCGTTGAATATAATTTATGACCTTGGAACACTTTTTCATATGCGATAACAAAATTAACGATTTCATCTTTTTTGCGATCATGTGCAATAAATGCGATATTTAGCATGTCTATCCCTCCGTTGTGTGTCCCCTGCTCACATTCATTTCGAGCTATCTAAAAATACAAATGCATACAGCATTAAGCGAAATCGAAGTCAATTGATCAGTCATCAAGTAGGTGCTCGAAGCCGTATACCAATTGCTCCAGATTCATTACCTTCTTGACTGCCATATTCACACCTGGCATATACCCTGCACGCTCATAGGAGTCGTGACGGATTTTAAGAGATTGCCCATAGCCCCCGAAGATAACTTCCTGCTGAGCAAAGACCCCTGGCAAGCGAACACTATGAATGCGGAATCCGTTGTAATATCCGCCGCGGGAACCTTCGATCTTCTCTTCTTCATTCGGATTGCCTTGGCGATGCTCCGCTCTTACCTGAGAGATCAATTCTGCTGTCTTTACAGCGGTTCCGGAAGGAGCGTCAAGCTTCTGATCTCCGTGATATTCAATGATCTCGAGATCCGGGAAATACTTGGCCGCTTGCTGTGCAAATTGCATCATAAGAATTGCCCCAATAGAGAAATTCGGCGCAATCAGACCACCAAGCTTCTTCTCTTGGCAAAGTTGCGTCAATTGCTCAATCTCTTCCGGCTGGAAGCCTGTTGCCCCAATAACAGGGCGAACTCCATACTCAATTGCAAGCATCGTATTCTTCATTACGGCCTGCGGGATCGAGAAATCAACCATGACATCTGCTTCTACCTTCTGCAGTGTCTCTTCAACATCTGCTGTAGTTGTAACACCGCATGCAGGTAGACCTACTAGCGTGCCCGCATCGACAGCGCCCGCTGACGGTGCAATTGCTGCAACCAGTTCCAAGGACTCGTCCTGCAGTACCATTTTCACAACTTCTCTTCCCATGCGTCCGCTTGCACCCGAGACGGCTACGCGAATTCGTTTCATTTTATGTCCCCCCAACTGCTCCAATAACGATATGTTTTTTTTCGATTATGATTCGTTTGATGTCTGCTCATCAATCCGTGTCCATCGATTCGCGTCACGTGTATTGAACTTGTGCATGCAGGCATCATGAGCCTTCGTCAAGTCGATACCGAGCGAGTTCGAGAAGCACAACAGAATGAACAATATATCTCCAAGCTCCATCTCAATGGAGTTGTCTTCTTCTGAAGCCTTCTTCGGCTTCTCCCCATAGCGATGATTCACTTCACGCGCCAATTCCCCTACTTCTTCAGACAATCGGGCAAGCATCGCAAGGGGGCTGAAGTAGCCTTCCTTAAACTGTGATATGTAGTCATCAACTTCCTGCTGCATTTGCGCGAGTGGCTTGCTTCGCAGGGAAGTGAGGAAAGACTTCATCTCTGGATTTGTCATACGATCCCCTTCTTTATTCATGCAAAAGTGGTTTGAAATGAATGAAATCTGCTAACCTATTAATGAGGGTAACGACTTCGTTACTTTCTGCTACTATGTTATCGTATCACCGTCTGGAAAACAAATGCTTTTTATCTGCTTCGTAATCCGATATACTAATGAACGAATGAGCATCTACCTGCCTAAAGGAGCCTGAATTTTTGTGAAATCGACCATTGTTCAACGCATTTGGAATACGTTTCTCCCGATAACGGTTGGAACAGCGATTTTTGCATTTGGATTAATTTACTTCATTATGCCCAATCAGTTGATGGAAGGCGGCGTTACTGGAATTACCGTCCTATTGAATTATGCAGCAGGAATTCATCCATCAATCTCTACACTAGTTTTGAATATCCCACTGTTCATCATCGGATGGAGAGCACTTGGCATGAAGCAGCTGGCACTTAGTTTTTACGGTGTTCTTAACCTCACATTCTTCCTATGGTTATTCGAGCGTGCGGTCTCCATGCATTGGATTTTACCATTTCAAACTTCGAATGACTTCATTTTGGCCACCTTGTACGCTGGCGTTACCGTAGGAACTGGACTCGGTATTGTCTTTCGATTTGGCGGTACCACAGGTGGCGTCGATATTATCGCCCGGATTGCGAACCGTAAATTCGGTATCAGCATGGGGCAATTCATCCTTATCCTCGATATATTCATCATAGGGGCTGCTTTGTTCTATATTCCGAAGGAAAAAATTCTATATACGCTTGTTGCTGTATTCATTTCCTCTAAAGTCATCGATTTTATTCAAGAGGGAGCATATGCAGCCAAAGCATTTACCGTTATCTCTGATCATTCGGAGGAGATTGCGGATGCGATTACAAAAGAAATGGAACGCGGGGTCACACTTATTCCAGCAGTAGGAGCATATTCCCGCTCCCAGAAGCAAATGGTGTACTGTGTCGTTAGCCGCACAGAAATTCGCCGCTTCAAAACGATCGTAAAAACAATCGATCCACGGGCATTTATTGTTGTGAACGATGTACATGATGTGCTTGGTGAAGGATTTCGAGAGGAGTAAGTAGAAGCTCTGCCTTCGCGAACACTGGGAATTCCCCTCCCACCGCCTGCTCACCGTTCTACTCAAGTCATATCTTAATTACAATAAACAGACCTCGAAGCAAGCCTGCTGTCGCTGGCTTATATCGAGGTCTACTGTAAGATAGGCATTCCTAGAAGAATTCGCCCATCCCATCCTTCATTCTTTTTTTCATTCCTTGCCTGTCCGAACGACATACTGATATTACTGCCTTCTACCTCTTACTATTGCGGAAGTTCCCTGGACGAATAGCATATTGTTCATAGCGATACTTCTGAAAACCTACATAAGCCAACATCATGCATACGATAAAGGCCAGCATAAAAATCCACTGAAACGGCATCGGTGTATAAGCAAGCGGCCCTAATGTCGGGTTCGCCTTACTCGAACCAAATAACTGGATCAACACCGAGTCCCCATATTTATTTAATGCCTGATTTGCTTCCTTAGGACTGTGTTTTCCCATTATTGATTCACGGATAAGTTGGCTTAACGACTCCATCATCTCAATCGTCTGTACATCTCGCTGGATGGTCGCAGCAGGACGAATCCGATCAATATGCTCCAACCAGCGGTTGGCATAGGGAATCCATTCTCTCTTATTATCCGTAGCAAGCAATCGTGCCATATCATCACGCAGCACCTGCTCGTATTGGAGCCACATCGGTTGCTTCGGATTGGTTAAAGCGTCCGTAGCAAGGCGCAATCTGGCCGATGCACTCATCATTTCCTCTTGCTTCAATTGAATGGAAGGCAATATCCGCTTCACTTGTACGATTGCATCGCTAAGTGCACGTACACCCTCAACACTTGTCACATCATTAAATGTTGTCTCCGTGAACAGCTTGCCCATAGCATGAACCGCTTGCTGTATTTTCTCGATCTCTCCTGCAACGCTCGCCCGATAAATCTGTTCTGCATACTGATCTAGCTGCTTCCACTTCTCGCTCGCCGTCTGAACCGGATCAGCAGCAAGTCGAGACCCCGCATATGTAAAATCGGGCAGTCCTAGGAATCCGAGAATACATAACACAACCATTACCGCACGCATGTACATCCCTCCCCCATCATCGTATGGGAGGATGTCCACATTTAGAACATAGCTTCCTTCGATATGTTCGTTCTTTGGTCTCGATAGCGCATTGCTAGCCAAGTCATAACGACACTAATCCCTGTCCATGTAAAAGTAAAAATACATACTGCAGGCAGTTCATTTACTAGCGTATACGGAAGCCATGGGTACACCCCAGCACTGTAATCAACGGTATCATTAAGCCATGTCCAGCACGCTGCCAGCGTCAGCGCTGCACTGCCAAATGCAAACAACCGGACAAATAACAGCCCTTCAACCGCCATCGCCAAGTGTGAACCAATTAGCATCCAATCCTGCCATACCATTGGCGAACCCAAATAAGCTCCAGCGACAATCATGACACATGCCCAAATCCCATATTTAATCGACGTAACAACACCTAACGCTTCAATTATACGTTTTGCAATCATGCCGAATATGGTTCGAGGCTGCGGCCGAAATAGCAAAAATCCAATACTGATCGTAAAGAACAGACTTGCCGTAGGACTATCTGGAACGAAGATCAATTGCCATGCAGGATGATGCTCCCACGTATAGATCAACTGGTTTTTATACCAGTAGTAACCGTAAATTGTTCCAAGAAGATTGCTCCAAAACAATAACCATAATACCCATCGCTGCGAAAGAAAACGTGTGCTCATTACTGATAACAAGTTCATAATTGCTCTGCTCCGATTATTAGGAATATTAAGTTCGTATGCATTTCTAGGGTGTCAATTTCTATGTAATATTAGAATAAGACCTGACTGCACTTTTGGCAATCAGGTCTGTCACACGTTTGAATCTATTGTTTTGCTGCCTTCTGCTTCGAGAGCCAGTCGGCAATATGTTCGATATCTTGGTCATTCAGGCCTTCCTTCTTGGCTGCTTCCACCATAGAAGGCATTCCGCCTTTACCATCCTTAATGACCGTTAAGATCTCATCCTTGCTGAGCTTGTCGCCAATACCAACAAGGGCAGGGCCCGCAGCACCCTTCATATCAACTGCGTGGCAGCTTAAGCAGCCAACCTTCTTCATGTTCGCAAATGCTGAATCATCCTTTTCAACGATGGCGATGCCTTTGCTTGGTTTTGGCTGGTTAGAAGCCTCACCCTTCTCAGCAGCCTCACGTGCCTTTTCCTCACGCTCGACATGCTCTGGTATCATATTCTTCTCAGCCATCTCGGCCTCATAGTGAACCCAAGCGACTCTTGTCAAATATACACATGCGATCAATGTCAAAATCATCATTGAGGATGCGATTGGGCGGCGATAGAATCTGCGTTCCTTCCCTGTATCGAGGAATGGAGCAAGCAGCAGGCCTCCGAATGCAAGACCAGGGACTAACACCGTACCGATAACAACATAACTTCCTGATGCATATGGATACTTCAAGAACTGATAGAGAAATAAGAAATACCAGTCTGGAATCGGAACGAACGCCGCGTTATTCGGGTTCGCCGGATAACCGAGCGGTGCAGCTTCCGAGATCGTTAATACTAGAAAAGCGACCAGTGCCACACAGCCAACCATCCACTCTTTCAACAAGAAGTTAGGAATGAAGGCTTCGGATTTCCCCGGAAATGAGGTGTAATCCGGTTGTTTGATTGTGGTTGTTCTCTTCTTAACACGAGAGTCGCCAACAAAGACGACTTTTTCTTCTTTGGAATTCCCATGTGCCATCTCGTTTCCTCCTCCCTTATAGCGGTCCCGAAATGCCTTGGCGTCTAATCATGAAGAAATGCGCTCCAAGCAAGGCAAGAAGTGCCCCTGGCAGGAAGAACACATGAATCGCGAAGAATCGCGTCAATGTCTGCGCCCCGACGACCGTTCCGCCCTGCAGCAATTCTTTCAAATACGGACCGATATATGGTACGGTATCCGCGATCTCCATGCCGACCTTAGTTGCAAAGTAAGCTTTGTTGTCCCAAGGCAGCAAATAGCCCGTGAAACCAAGTCCGAGCATGACGAAGAAGATAAGCATGCCAACTACCCAGTTCATCTCGCGTGGTGCCTTATAGGAACCAGTAAAGAATACACGAAGCGTATGTAATAACATCATAACGATAACTAAACTTGCTCCCCAGTGGTGCATACCGCGAACAATTTGTCCGAAGGCAACCTTCGTCTGCAAATATTCGACACTGTAGTATGCGTTCACAATATCAGGGACATAATACATGGTCAGGAACATGCCTGACAGAATTTGAATGACTGTAATAAAAAACGTCAAGCCACCGAAACAGTACACGAACGCAGAAAAATGGTGTGCAGGGTTAACATGCTCAGGCACCTCATGATCCGCCACATCGCGCCACATCGGCGTTATATCCAGACGTTCGTCAATCCAGTTATAAACACCTTTAAACATCTGTTATTTACGCCTCCTCGTTATTGCACGTGTTGGTTCGCAATGATATCGCCCAAGTATACAAAGCCATCCTTAACCTGCACTTTGTATTCGTCGAGCGGTGCACGAGCAACTGCTAACTGCTTGCCTTCTTTCGTATAGTGCGCACCATGGCACGGGCAGAAATATTGATCCTTGTATGCCGGATTCTTATTCCAGTCAACCGTACATCCTAAGTGCTTGCACACCGGAGACAATGCAAATATATTGCCTTCCTTATCCTTGCTTATCCATGCCGTGAGCGTTGGAGTACTCTCATACCAGCCATCGACTTGCTTGATTTCGAAGGTAAATTCAGTAGGTGATTCTGAAATCTTGCTCAATTCAGCAACCTTAATGTAATCGCCTTCTGACTTCTTCTGAAGCAACGGATCAACTGCAAACCGGACCATCGGCAGAGTAGGACCAACAAACATGAATGCACTTGCCCCACCCAGCGTGTATGTAAGAAATTGTCGACGGGACATTTCTTTTCGCGGCTTTTGAGGTGGATGCTCGTTATTCTGCGGTTTACTCATATACTGTCTAACCCCCCTTTACACAACCGTTCTGAGAGCTTGCTATGACGATAATCACATTCTAACTAGGACATCACTATAATATCCCAGCACTATGAAAGCGTCAAGAATTTACCAATATAATTACCAGAATGAACCTTTTTCTTATGTAAAATGTTTGAATATTGTCACATTTATCCTTGAGTTTGTGTGACGCTCCACATATTTTGCACACATATCTTCATCGCAGAACGTACTTGCCCAGCCTCTTCTTCCATCAGCTCAGCAGGAGTAATGACTAGATCCGCGGCCGGAAGCTTGTCTGAAGTAAGCGGCAGTTGTGCCGATACGACGACAATATACGCAAATCCCTGGCGTCGGAGTCTGGTGCACAATCCATTCAATAGCCTCAGCTCATCATCATCAAGCTGCTGAGATACGAAATGGTATGCAGGATAGGTTACCGTTCTTCCTCGGAAAGGTATCTCAATGCCATCCAGCCAGTCGCGCAGCTTCTCCAGACGATACCCAGCTTCGATTGGGGATTCAGTCCCGTTCAGCCCTGTAACTGGCAATATGCACGTGTCCAGATACGGCCCCCATTCTTCCCATTGTTCTTCGGTCAGTTCACTAAATTTCACGACGTCTCCCCCATCTTTTTCCTTGTCATTACTCCCCATTATACTGAAATGAACAAAAAAATGAAGAACCGCAAAATTGCGCTCTTCATTCATAACGATTTGTAAGGCATCCTTTTGGACAAGTTCTTAGAAGCTACTGCAATGTTTTCAATTCGTCCGTCAAGGTTCGGAACGAGGATTCATCCCCTGTTGCGAGTGCTTTGTCGATTTGTTCATATATTTTTTCCGTACGGTATTTCCGTATGGCATCGTCCCATATCATCTCCGCTGTTAAACTTAACATCGCCTCATACGATACCTTCATTTTATCCATAGGATACACCTCCAACCAACACGATTAAGAGATCCTATATTCCTTTCCTTTCACCACATAGTTCTGAGTTGTCCGTTTCATTCGCTCTACATCTTCATCTGTCAGTTCGCGTATGACTTTTGCGGGTGAACCTAGAGAAAGAGTATAGGCCGGTACTTTTTTATTTTCTGTTACGACAGAACCTGCTCCTATTAAAGCATATTCACCAATGTCAGCACCGTTCAGTACAATAGCCCCCATGCCAATCAATGTACCGTTGCCTATCCGGCAGCCATGTATAATTGCACCGTGGCCTACCGATACATCATCTTCAACGATTAGCGGCTGATTGGCATTCACATGTCCGATAACGCCATCCTGGATATTCGCTCGCTTGCCAATCCGTATGGGTGCCATGTCTCCACGAAGCACCGCATTGAACCACACACTGGATTCAGCGCCAATCGTCACGTCTCCAATCAGCTTAGCGCCTTCTGCCACATATACGGAAGCATCAACAACTGGCAATATGCCTTGATAAGGTATGTACATTCGATAACATCCTCCCGATCGACCATTCCCACATAGCTCTAGCTTCAAATTCACTAGGCATAGGAAATTTTTGGACCCATCGTATCAATGAGAATGCCTCTTGTCAACATCTAGCTGAATTTTGTCCTCATGCGCGACATAAACACTATCAATAATAAGCTGCCCTCTGCGAGTCGTCTGTATGACCGAACCATACTGCTCATCTTCACCGAATCGAATGACGCCTAGATGAACCAGCATCATAATAATTCGCTGTCTGAATACGGCCTGTGACGAGTCGAAGAAGAATGGTCGCACGAACGGAAGTAGAGCCCGCTCCAAGGAATCTAACGTTGTCCACTGCTTGGTACATAACTGAATCCAATGCACGATGGATAACAAATTCGGAATCGCATTCTTGTACAGCTTCAACCAAAATCGATACAACGAAGCAGACGACTCTATCCCCCCGTTAGCGATACGTTCAATACCCTTTGGTGTACAGCTTAACCGTCCATCGCCTTCCTCCAGCCACCCTTGATAAAAGGCGTAGTCATATAAAAGCGACATACGGTTCGGATAATCATGGAATCTTCTCCCGTATCCAAATCTCCATTCACCACGGGCAATAGGGGCTTCTTGTACGCCAAAGTAATCGAGAAGCTGCTGCTGCGTTTTTTTGTACATAACACCTTCCGCATTCAGCAATACATTTCCGTCCACGATGAATTTCAGAAGCTGTAACACGTCCTCCGCCATTCTTCCATCTTCATCCCGATATGAGGAAGGGGTATCCGTTTCTGTCAAATGCATCGCGAATGACTGCCTGAGTACATCAATTAATCTCATCTTCAAATCGCTCGGCACTTGGAACAAATACTTGGTTTGATGCGAGCAGCCATTGAACAGCCATCCACTATGCTTAAATTTAGAAATCGTTTCACGTGGATGCGGCATTGACGTCACCGCCTGCTGTTCAGCACCAGCATGTTCTAAATCGAACTTTGTCTGCTGCACTCGAGCGATCAATTCCTCCAAGCTAAATGAAGCACGTTTATCAAACAAAATGGAGTTAAGGAACCTAAGCTCTTCAAGCGTCATCTCGTTCACATGCTGTTCGAACACATCCCTTCTGCCTAACACTGACAGAATGGACTGAATCAGCTCGTGCTTGGAATGTTCATTGCAGACGCACCCATAACGCTGAGCAATTCGAGTTAGTTGATTAATATCCGCGTAACTGAGCATATCCGCTAAATTCATGCATGACCTCCGTTTCCGTCAGACGTAATGTGCCGAATCCTCGATGTCCATTACTCATTATTGGAATATTTATCACATTTATTCACATTGTCGTAGAAAACATCGAATATTATATAACGAGGAGATTCTCCTCATAGCCCTCAGGCATTTGCTCATGCAAACACAAAAAAAGCAGTTCGCTTCACTTCACGTGAAGTCGAACTGCTTATTAAGATATCCTTAATTATCGCGGTTTTGCTGTCAGATCCAAATGGCGGATATGCTCCATGCAATTATAGAGCAGCGGGTGCCAGCCTTCCGAACGTTTTTCTAATATTGAATAGGATAAGTTCCCAATGTGTCCTTGTCTGTCGCTTCCAAATAGAGCAATGTACAATTGAGCCAGCCAGCTCCCATGAGAGACTACTAAGAGATTAGATCCCATATGCTGATTTGCGATATGCTCTAGCGTTTGAACGGCGCGGTACTGAAGTTCTTCATCTTTTTCCTGGCCGAGATCCATCTTCCGCCACTCTGCACCCCAGCGCTGCTCTCGCTCTTCCGGCGTCGTGCCTTCTACGAGACCATAAGCTCGCTCACGAAGTCCCTCTACGGGTGATAGTAATGGAATTTGGAGTGCATCTGCCAGAATCGATGCAGTCTCTTCTGCTCGTTGTAATCCGCTGGATATGACATAGTCGAATGGTGCAGTCTCTTGGACGAGGCGCTCTGCCAGCAGCCTTGCCTGTTCACGACCTGTTTCATTCAACGGTATATCCGTCTGTCCTTGTATTTTCCCCTGCGCATTCCAATCGGTTAACCCATGGCGTACCAAACCAATATGTTGTTTCATTGTTACTCCTTCATAGTCATCCGTTATTGACGCACTCGTGTCAACCAGTTCAACAGCAGTAATGCAAACGTCACCCCAAACAATGACAATGCAATCCAATAATGAGGAATCGTCGGAACAACCCGCAATATTGTCGGTTCACTTACATTGCTTGCAACCGGCAATTCAATATCAAATGCATCCAGGCCAGAATGATCACTGCCTGCCAACGCAGTCGGCAGTATCCCACTAACTGCATGAATATTAGACTGTTCATTGCGAATAAGAAGGAAAACAAGAGCACAGAGGAACATGGCCATACAAAAAGCGATTATCCCCGCAATCACTTGACGTGAGCGCAGGGATAACGCATGAGAACGTCTATGTACAGGCATCAGCCAATCTTGTTCCTCATATATGCGATCCATAACGCGACTCGCTGCTGAGCTGCTCGCTTGTTCCGCATCAAGCTCCAACTCAACTTCATCTTCCATCCAATCCATGCTCGCAGACCATACTGCGAACTGCTCCGCACACGCTTCGCATCCTTCCAGATGTCGATCGATAGCTTCACGTTGCGGATCGTCAATAGGCATATCGACATAATCCGATATCCATTCGAGCGCTTCCGCACATTTCATGTTAGTTCATCCCTTCAAGACCAGGCTCCCTTATGTATGGTTCTAACTGGATCTTTACACTAGCTCGAGCCCGGAACAACAACGATTTAACCGAACTTACGGTTTGCCCTAATACTTGGGCAATTTCTTGATAGTCCAGTTGGTCGTATTCTCGAAGAATGAGAGCGGAGCGTTGTTTGTCAGGCAACTTGCTGATTGCCTCACGCACCAATTCTACCTTCTCATGCCGCAGCAATGCATATTCAGGCGCCGCTTCCTTCGGCGCTTCCGGAACGATTCCTTGCTCTTCATCAAGTGATACTTGAATGCTTCTCTGCTTACGAAGTTCGCTTAACACGGTGTTGCGCGCAATCGTATACAGCCAAGTCGAGAAAGAGGCATCTGATTCCCTGAACGTATGCAGGCTTCGATATGCCTTGTAAAATGTCTCTGCACACAAATCTTCTGCCAACAGCTCCAACTGGGAATTTTTCAACATATGATAAATAAATGATAGCAATTTGCGTTGATAACGATTCATCAATTCCGCGAAACAGTCTGTGTTGCCGTCCTTGATTTCACGGATGATTTGGGAATCGGTCATGGATTCAAGTCCTCCTTGCTTTCCATATCCATCCCGATGCGCTACCTGAATGGTTATACTCTCGAAGTTAAAAAAAGTTGCGAATCGGAGAAAAATGTTATAAAAGCCTCTATAAGCCTAATGATACGTACTATGGGTATGATCCGTGTCATGAAAACATGACACTCGAGCTTTATCATTTCAAGTCGTATTTTAGCATAATAAAGTCGAAAATTGATTAAAAATTTTTTAAGATTCAGATTTCATTAAAAAATCACCCCCTCAGGAGTGATTCAAGCCAGCCTTACAACGCCGCATTCCGCTGTTTCATCGATTGATAAGTCATGCTAACAAAAGTGATACAAGCCATTGCAAATACGAGCAATGAAATAAATTGAGAAGTCGAGAGCATGCCGACACTTCCACGAATAATATCACCACGGTAGAATTCGATGATAAATCGGCCAAGACTGTAGAGCAGCAGATACAGACTCGCAATGACACCAGCCGTCTTACTGCGCTTCGCTGCATAAAGTAGAAGGAAAAAGAGCGCAAAACTAAATCCACTTTCCATGAGCTGTGTAGGGATCAGGTTCACACCATTAGGCGCGATTTCGGATTCGTGAAACGTAATGCCGAACCATCCATTTGTCTCCTCTCCATAGCAGCACCCTGCCAAAAAGCATCCGATTCTGCCAAAGCCCTGTGCCAAAGCAATGGAAGGAACAAACAGATCAAGATGCTCCATGAAGGACAGACCCTTCACCTTACAATACACATAGCCTGCAAGCACGCCACCAATAATCCCGCCATAGACGACGAACCCCGATGACAAATCCCATATCATCTCAGGATGATCAATGAGATTCTTGCCTTGGGTTATCCAAAATAAGAGCTTAGCTCCCATAAACCCGCCAAGCAGCCCCCAGAGCGTAATCGAAGATATATGGGAGTGCTCCATGCGCTTCTTCTCTGCTCGCCTAACCAATACTTGATATGCAGTAAAAATTCCAATTGCAATCATTAGTCCATACCCATATATGGTGATTGGGCCAATATGGAGCAGATCATTCTTCATCGCAACCCTCATCCTTTCCCCTTCATTCAAGCATATTTATTGAGGCAGACATACATGTTCTCACAGCAAATGATGCTGCTCCCCCTGCATTACTGGTACTTTTACACAATTATAGAGAGCCGAACACCTACCTGTCAAAAACCTTAAACGAAGCTGTTTTTCAGCGGTTTATCCTTAGTTGCTCGCAGGACGCTTAGCACCATTTCCATTTCAATACAAAAAAAATACCACTCCGATTGGAGTGGCTGCACACTTGTGCAATTCTATTGGATAGGAGTGGAGAGAAACCATACTGTACTGCTATTATAATGTATACGTTTTCATGCCGTCAATAGGTTTCCGTAAAAAATTTTCTTCAATTCACAAATTTTTCCGTTAGATGAATATTTCATAATCTTTGGAGCTTAACAGCTCTCTCGCACGATCCCAGTCATCCTGCTGTCGGAATGACAATCGGAGCACACCAGGTACATCTTCACGGCTTTCAATTATTTGAACATTGCTCAAGTTAATGTGATGATTCCCCAGCTCTGTCGCAATGCTGCCAATAATGCCCGGATGGTCAGGAACATTCACGTACAGTTCATAGAGCGATTGAATTATACCTTTGCGGCGTTCCGGCATACGGCTTCGGAATTCGCCAGCTTCTGTGAACTGCTGAATAATTCCTTCACCGTCCTGGCGCTGCAGCATATCAATAAATCGCTCCGTAGACGCTTTCCAGTCCTGAAGTAAATGGAGAACAACATCCCTATTGTTAATCAAAATATCTCTCCAGATGACCGGATCGCTTGATGCAATGCGGGTAATATCCCGGAACCCGCCGGCAGCGAGCAGTTCGTACAGCTCATTGCTCTCATTATAGGATCGTACTTGATTAACCAATGCTACAGCCACTACATGCGGCAAATGGCTGATTGCGCCAACCACTTCATCATGTTCCTCTGGATTCATCCGAATAATGTGCGCTTTCGTATAGCGGAGCAGAGATACAAGTCTGCTGTAAGCTTCTTCATCCGCCGAATCGTCAGGAGTGAGCACGTAGTAAGCATTTTCGAACAACAATGTCGTTGCCGCTTCAACCCCTGAACGCTCCGAGCCTGCCATTGGATGCCCGCCTATAAAATGCACATCGTCCCATGAAAGAGAACGTGCGCAGCGTGCGACCGAAGCCTTGGTACTCCCCACATCAGTTACGATACAGCCTGCCTTAAGCGGTAAATTCCGCAAATCACTCAGCATCGATTCCAGCATTCCAACTGGACAGCATACGAATATGTAGTCCGCATCCTCTACCGCTTCGTGCAAGGAAGTCGTCGCTTCGTCTACAACGCCGCGCTGCACATACTTCTCTGTTGAAGACGGGCTCGGAGAGTAACCAACTACATGCATGCCAGGTCTATTTTTGAAACAGAGGGCGAGGGAGCCTCCGATTAGTCCCACGCCCAATATAGCTATCTTAGTTCTCATGAAGTCACCTTAATCTCGGCCAGCGCTTCTTCCAAGGCTTGAATCATTGCCTCATTTTCTTCTTGGCTGCCAATTGTAATACGTAAATGATTTGGGTATTTATGATGCCCCGCACGCGCTATAACGCCACGACGCAGGAGCGCGTTAAAGACTTCTATTGCAGAAAAGCCTACGTCAACCATAATGAAGTTGCCGTGAGCCGGGAAGCTCTCCAAATTCATACGCGCAAATTGCTGCTCTACATATTGAATGCCCGCTGCATTCTTCTGTCTGCAATCTTCAATGAACCCTTGGTCTTGAACGGCAGCCAATGCTGCTGCTTGTGCGAAGCGAGTCGTATTGAACGGTTCACGCACTTGATTAATCGTACGGATCACGTCAGCATGTCCAACCCCGTAGCCGATACGTAGGGACGCAAGTCCATAAATTTTCGAGAACGTGCGCAAGGACACGACATTGGGATAACGACGAACCAGATCTAATCCATCACGGAAGGAAGGATCTGTCACGTACTCACAGTAAGCTTCATCCAATACAACCATGACATTTGCAGGCACTTTTGCAACGAATTGCTCCAATTCTTCCGCACTTACAATTGTGCCTGTCGGATTGTTCGGATTGCAGATCCATACGATCTTCGTCCGCTCGTTTACGGCAGCAAGCATTGCTTCCAGATCATGCGCTCCTTCTTTTAAAGGAATCTCTACTGTGACAGCCCCTTCAATCTCTGCATTATGCTTGTATTGAGGAAACGTCTGATCTGCGATGACAATCTCATCACCTGGAATCAGGTACGCACGGCATATCATTAATATAACTTCATCGGAACCTGCGCCGAAAATCAATTGATTGTGCTCAACGCTCAAGTGTGCCGCAACAGCATCTGTCAGTGCTCTAGCCGCTCCATCGGGATAAATGCTCGTATTGTTCACTTCATTCAATATTGCTTGCTTCGCATGCTCAGAGGATCCGAACGGATTCTCGTTGGAAGCCAGCTTGATAATACGATCCAAGCCAAGCTCCCGCTTCACTTCATCAACAGATTTGCCTGGCTGATATACAGGCAGGTGTACAACACTGTTCTTCGGCTGCATATGGGTACCACCTTTCTCATCTACATAGATCATTGCAAAAAAATTAATGTTTTAATTGTCGCACAAAATCACAAATTTGCAAGATCCCTTCTTCAGATGAATCAGGATGCTCCAGAAGCGGCAGAGCTTCTTCAATGCGCCTTACAATGGCACTACCTACAATCACACCGTCGCAGCGTTTCGCAAAATGCTTCACATGCTCTGCTGTAGAAATGCCGAATCCGATCGCAATAGGAAGCTCTGTACTGCGTCGCACCAGTTCAATAAACGCATCTACTTGTGAGTCGAAAGTGTCTCTTACACCCGTAACGCCAAGCGAGGATACACAATAGATAAAGCCTCTTCCTTCTGCCACAATGGAGCTAACCCGAGATTCCGAAGTCGGCGCAACGAGTGGAATGAGATGAATGCCCATTCGGTCAGCAGCTTCACGGACTTCATGACTCTCTTCATAGGGCAGATCAGGAATGATTATGCCGCTAATTCCGGCATCCCTAGCCTGGTGTAAGAAGCTGTCCAGTCCAAATTGCAGCACTGGATTATAATAAGTAAACAATACATAAGGAATTTGTGCACCTTGTTTCCTAGCCTGAGCAGCAATGCGCAGTCCATCAGCGATCGATACATGATTGCGCAACGCGCGTGCCGATGCTCGCTCAATAACCGGACCGTCAGCCAGCGGATCGGAATACGGTATGCCAAGTTCAATAATGTCTGCGCCGGCTTGCTCCATCTGCAGAAGAAGCCGAAGAGTGATTTCACAGGTTGGATCACCTAGCGTTATAAATGGCATCAATGCGGACTTGCCCTGTGCTTGTAAAGTACGGAATGCATCATCCAGTAAATTGCGGCTCGCTAGTGTCTGACTCATAGCAGTTCCTCCCCCAATCTCTCCATAATGGTGGCAACGTCTTTGTCCCCACGGCCTGACAAGCAAATCACAATTAGATCATCCTTATTCATGCCAGGTGCTGATTTGATCGCCTGCGCAATCGCGTGTGACGATTCCAATGCGGGTATAATGCCTTCTGTACGGGTAAGAAGCTGCAGCGCATCCATGGCTTCATCATCTGTAATAGGCACATACGATGCTCGTTCCGAATATTTCAAATAGGCATGTTCTGGCCCTACTCCCGGATAATCCAATCCAGCGGAGATAGAATGTGCCGGCTGAACTTGACCAAACTGATCTTGAAGCAGATAGCTCATCGATCCTTGGAAAACCCCTGGTGTCCCAAGTGTCATCGTAGCCGCATGATAAGGGGTATCAATTCCTTTGCCTGCTGCCTCAACCCCAAGAAGTTGAACCGACTCATCCTGCAAAAACGGATAGAACATCCCCATGGAGTTGCTCCCTCCGCCAACAGCAGCGATCAGCAGATTCGGCAAACGCCCTTCCAGTTCAAGGATTTGCTTACGTGTCTCATCTCCGATAATTCGCTGGAAATCCCGCACAATCATCGGATACGGATGCGGCCCCACTACGGAACCAAGAATGTAGAACGTGTCCTGCACATTGCTAACCCAGTAGCGCAGCGTTTCATTCCCTGCATCCTTCAACGTTCTTGTACCTGACATCACAGGCACAACCTCTGCACCGAGCAGCTTCATACGGAACACATTCAGGCTTTGACGCTTCATGTCCTCTTCACCCATAAATACTTTGCACTCCATGCCCAGCAGCGCTGCGACTGTTGCAGTGGCAACACCATGCTGTCCCGCCCCTGTTTCAGCAATCACCTTCGTCTTGCCCATACGCTTGGCTAACAAGGCTTGACCGATGGTGTTGTTGATTTTATGGGCACCGGTGTGGTTCAAATCCTCACGCTTCAAATAAATCTTGGCTCCGCCCAGATTCGCAGTAAGCCGCTCTGCATAATAGAGCGAAGTAGGTCGCCCTGAGTATTGAGTCAGCAGCTTGATCAATTCTGCTTGAAATTCTGGATCCTTCACATGTGTACGATAAGCCTCTTCCAGTTCCAGAAGCGCACTCATCAATGTCTCGGGCACAAAACGGCCTCCAAATGGTCCGAATCTGCCTTTTTCGTCCGGTAGAACCGTTGTCGCTGCTGTTGCTGTCGCACTACTCTTTTCCATGCTCATTTCCCCTCACCCTTTCGATAAACTCCTCAACCTTGGATATATCTTTTACTCCATTTGTTTCAACACCACTCGATACATCAACGCCATCTATATCGTACTCTCTCACAACTAGACCGACATTATCAGGAGACAATCCGCCAGCGATATAGAGAGGAAGCCTTAATGAAGCCAATTGGTCTGCATAAGATGGGATTACCGTCCAGTCGAACACTTTGCCAGAACCACCGCCCTGAATCGGACAATGTGTATCTAACAGGACAACATCTGCATATTGGACATCCAACTCATATGCCGCCGCAGCTGCTGCTATAGACTGGCGAGGTTGGTGCTCGTCAGCACGAATGATAGGAACCGTCTTCCATATTTGAACATCATAATGATCCTTCATCCATTTCAACAATGCCGTATCGCCCTTCCCATGGAGCTGAACACTTGTTAGCGGCACTTCATCCAGCACTTGCTTCAGCTCTTCACGAGTTGGATTCGCGAACACACCTACAAGGTCTGGAAGTGCGTCTCCTTCCTCTCTCAGCTTCAACAGCCACTGCTTAACGCAAGACGGCTGCACCTGTCTTCGACTCGGTGCGAAGACAAATCCGATATAATCTGGTATCAGCTTGACAACTCGACGCGTCATCTCGAAATCCGTTAGGCCGCATATTTTCACTTTCGTTGCACGATCAGCACATGAACGTACACTCGCTGTAGTTGACGATTGTTCCCTTGATGCTTCGACTTCCATCTTCTTCACTCCTTACGTCTGTTTACGAAGCAGTGTTCGAATTTAGAAGACCGCTCATCAAGTGCTCTACTGCATCCTTTACATTGTCTTGTCTCATGAAATGTTCCCCTACCAGCACCGCATCGACATGCAGCTCATCCATGCGACGGAGATGCTCCGGAAGATGGATACCGCTCTCGCTGACTAAGATACAACCTGACGGAGCCAAATCGCGAATACGATGGGTCTGCTCGATATCGGTCTCGAATGTATACAAGTTACGATTGTTGATGCCGACTAACTTGATTCCTTCAATTCTGCCTACACGCTCCATTTCAACTTCATCATGGACTTCCACGAGAACGTCCATGCCAAGTTGTCTAGCTGTTCCGTGCAGATGCTGCAATTGGTCGTCACTCAAGATCGCTGCAATCAGCAATATTGCATCCGCACCTATTAATCTTGCTTCAAGCACTTGAAGCTCATCGATAATAAATTCCTTCCGCAAAATCGGAAGTTCTGTCAGCGCACGCACCTGCTGCAGAATGTCATTGCCGCCTTGAAAATATGCGCGATCTGTAAGTACGGACAATGCATCAGCACCTGCCGCCTCATATCCAGCTGCAATCTCAGCGGGATTGAAATGCTCGCGAATCAGCCCTTTGGATGGCGATGCCTTCTTTACTTCAGCAATCAAGGCAACCGAACGGTTCTTATTTACAGTAAGTGCCCCAATGAAGGAGCGGCAAGGTGAAAGCGCTGCCGCCTCTAGAATTGCCTCATTCCGATTCATCACTCGTCTAAGCGCTTGTATCTCTTCTTCCTTCGTTCGTACAATCCGTTCAAGAAACATGACTTAGCCCTCCTGTTGCTGCGATCCATTGCTCCAGCTTCTGATTCGCCAGCCCATTATCGATTGCATCAGCTGCAATCCGCACGCCTTCTGCAATGGAGCTCGATTGTCCCGCAACGTAAATACATGCGCCCGCATTTGCAAGAACAATATCGCGATGTGCGCCTTGCTCTCCGCGAAGCAGACCTCTTATAATTTGCGCGTTCGTTGCGGCGTCTCCACCCAGCACACTAGTCAACGGCTGCGTGTGTAGACCAAGTGTTTCCGGTGTAATGGTATATGTGAATACTTCTCCATTTTTCAGTTCACTAACTTGTGTTGGTGCCGACAGACTGATCTCATCCAATCCATCTTCGCTCGCAACAACGAGCGCACGCTTCAACCCTAATTCACGTAATACAGATGCGATAGTACCCGTCTTGGTGCGATCATAGATCCCAAGGACTTGTCGATCAGCTCCCGCTGGATTCGTCAACGGGCCGAGCATGTTGAATACGGTGCGTATCCCTAGTTCCTTGCGTGGTGCAGCCGCATGTTTCATTGCAGGATGATAGACTTGCGCGAACATAAAGCAGATGCCGATTCGTTCCAAGCACTGTGCAGCTTCCTCGCTCGTCAGCTGAATATTTACACCCAGCGCCTCCAGTACATCCGCACTCCCCGAGCGACTGGAAGCCGATCGGTTGCCATGCTTCGCAACCCGCACGGATGCGGATGAGGCGATGATGGCAGCAACTGTGGAGACATTCAACTTATGAATGCCCGATCCGCCTGTTCCACATGTATCAAGCAGGCGCTCATGCGAAGTGACCACTTGATGGGCGCGGCTGCGCATCGCTTCAGCAAAGCCCGCAATCTCATCAACTGTCTCCCCCTTCAAACGCAGACCTGCAAGCAGTGCTCCAATCTGAGCCGAAGTCGCATGGCCATCCATAACATCTGCCATTACATCCCTCGCTTCTGAGCGGCTTAAGTGATGCCCTGACAGCACTTGAGCAAGCGCCTCCTTCATGAGTGCACTTCCGATTACAAGTTGGCTCGTCATCCTAAATTCCTCCCTTCGGCGACGGGAATCGAAGCAGCCCGTTCTTCCGTTCCGATATAATAGTCCCAGTTCGCCGGCATCATCGAAGTATAGGATGCCGCGTATCCAACCGCACTTCCCTCAGCTGCGTTCGTTAGCTTGCTCTCATTGACACTGTCCTCTTGCCCTTCAGCGTCACCTTCGCGGCTGAACATCTCTTCTGTCATCCGAATCGCCAGCAGCAGTGCTTTCGCCTTGTTAATCGTTTCTTCGTATTCCATCTCCGGAACCGAATCCCATACAACACCAGCACCTGCCTGTACGTAAGCATGACCTCCTCGGAAAATAATTGTACGTATCGTAATACAGGAATCCATATTCCCATTGAATCCTAAATATCCGATAGCACCCCCATATATCCCACGTGACTCTTCTTCCAACTCTGCAATAATCTCCATTGCACGAAGCTTCGGCGCTCCGGACAATGTACCAGCTGGCAAGCAGGAGAGGAAGGCATCGAAGAAATCCTTGTTCTTGCGAAGCTTGCCAGAAACGTTAGATACAATATGCATGACATGGGAATAACGCTCAACATTCATGTACGTATCACAACGGACGCTGCCGAACTCGCATACGCGGCCGAGATCATTCCGCCCGAGATCAACAAGCATCACATGCTCGGCTCGCTCCTTCTCATCCTGCATCAGATCTACTTCCAGTGCTGCATCAACTTCAGCTGTGGCGCCACGTGGTCTTGTTCCTGCAATCGGCCGCGTCTCTACCCGCTCGTCTTTAATACGCACAAGCATCTCTGGAGAAGTGCCGACAATCATGTCGTCCTCTGTCTTGAGTACATACATATACGGGGAAGGATTCGTCATTCTCAGCACCCGGTACACATCAAGCGGGTCTGCTTGTGTCTGCCGTTCGAAGCGCTGTGACAGCACCACTTGAAAGATATCTCCTGACCGAATATATTCCTTGGCTCGATCCACCTTCGCAACGAATGATTCCTTCGTCTCCGAGGATCGAACCCCCTGCAGTACCTCTTCAGCCGCAGATGCTGCCGTTGCTTGCTGTACCGGTCGGGTATTGCTCACTAGAGGTGCTGTCAGCTTCATTTGCAGGCTGCGCAGTTTCTTTCTCGCTTGCTCGTAGCGATGCCGTATCACATCTACCGAACTTCCTGGTTCCACATGAATGTTCACAATAAACTGCATTTGCTGCTTCATATGATCGAAGGCAACAAGCTGATCGCAGAACATAAATCGGATGTCGTCCATTTGCAGCGTGTCGTACTTATGACGCGGCAGGCGTTCATACTGCTGAACCAAATCGTAGCCGAAGCAGCCAATTGCCCCTCCTGTCATTGGAGGAAGTCCATCTAGCGCAGGGCTTCTATATTTATGCATCAAGTGCTTCATCATCTCGATTGGGCGCTCTCGCACCTCGGTGATATGGCCATGCTCTATCTTCCGCAATCGTCCACTCTTCCCTTGAAGGAGCAAGAACGGATCCGTTCCGATAAAGGAATAGCGGGCCCATTGGACGCCACCCTCCACACTCTCCAACAAAAAAGCATATGGTTCATTGCGCAATCTTTGAAATAATCGAATTGGGGTTTCGGTATCAGCCATCATCGTCTCGGCAACAGGTATGACATTATACTGCCGGGCGAGATGGATTACTTCGTCCAATTGGGGATACATCGCTTTCCACTCCTTTCAACTTCGTTATGCAGCCGTTAAGACGATTACATACCGCGTGATGAACGAGAGCGTCTACCAACCATTTCTTATTCACTTGTTTACGCTTGTTGCAGTGCCTTATCGGAATCAGGCGAATCACAATGAAAGGCACTACTGAAAAATAACGTGTACGAATAAAAAAGCCTCTGCGCAAGGCAGAGGCTTGTTGGTATACGATGAAATTGTGGATGAGTAATTCAATTCATGAGGATATGGATCGCCTTATATAAGGCCTCCTATTGTGCCGCTGCAATAAATCAATGTACAGCAAATACAATAGGCGCTAGCCTATATAGACATGATGTCCATATTCTATCTCGTCTCAGCTCAACTCATCTCAATCTCAAACTCAACTCTGCTCAACTATGCTGATATCAATATAACCGGAAATGTCGGCTTCGTCAATCCAGCAAAATAAATTTCAGACATAAACGATCTTCAGACTGGGTTTCCCACATCTCTATTTACTAGACAAATCAGGTCTCAGAGCTATCGCCTCATTCAAGTAGACATGGCGAATCTCGTGCTGCTCCTTGTCCGTGTTGATCGTTACCATTAGGCGGATGCACAATGGCAGACTGCCCTTCACTGGAATTTCAATGGCACACATGAGTGGCACTAGATCCCAGCCTTCCATGGCACGTATCGCACGTGCTGGAAAAGTAGCATTCAAATCCTCTGTCATCGTGATCCAAATATTTGCGATCTGTTCAGGTTGAACCGTATTTTGGGCAACTATCTCCTGGAGCAGCTTCGTAGTCGCATGCAGAATCTCTTCTGCATCGTTGCGGGTTACCGTAGTCGCTCCGCGAATTCCTCTTGCATACATGGTCACGCCTTCTCTCCTTTCAACTCCTCGATGATATCTCGTACTAGGCTGACCGGTACATCCTTGCGAATTTCTACATGACCGATTGCAGTAGGCACAATAAATACGGTGTGCCCTTCCTTAAATTTCTTGTCATGCATCATGGCTTGAATAATATCATCCGAATTCATATGCTGTGGCACTGCCACCGGCAGGCCGTATTTCTTCAATATCGCTTCTGTTCGAACAGCAATCTGCTTATCTTCACCCAACCGCTCTGCAAGACGCGCAGAACCAACCATTCCAATTGAGATGGCTTCGCCATGCAGCAATTCTCCGTAGCCGGCAACTGCCTCTAGAGCATGGCCAATCGTATGTCCCAAATTCAATATCGCTCTTAGATCATGCTCACGTTCATCCTGAGAGACGACCTGCGCTTTAATCGCGCAGCCCTTAAGCAGTCCATACGTGAGTGCTTCCTCATCCTTAGCAAGCAAGCGTTCAGCTTGTGCTTCGCACCATGCTGTGAACTCTTCATCCCAGATAAGGCCATGCTTAATCATTTCAGCCAGTCCTGCGCGGACTTCCCGATCAGGAAGCGTAAGCAAGGTAGCTGTATCGTACAGCACCATTTCTGGTTGATGGAAAGCCCCGATAATATTCTTGGCGAACGGATGGTTAACCGCAACCTTGCCGCCGACACTGCTGTCATGAGCCAATATCGTCGTAGGCACCTGAATGAAGCGAATTCCTCGCATGTAAGTTGCCGCCACATAACCTGCCAAATCCCCGACTACGCCACCGCCGAGGGCGACGATGGAAGAATGGCGATCACAGCCCGCATCAAGTGCTGCAGTGATGCACTGTTCGTACACCTGCAGCGACTTGGAGGATTCACCAGCTGCTACTACAAAGGAAGAAACCTGATAGCCAGCCTCACGCAGTGCTGCTTCCGTGCGCTCTAAATATAGCGGAGCCACATGATCATCCGTGATGATCACAATTGGACTGCGAGTGGGGATGCTGCGCATTTGAAATGCCTCACCGATTCGACCGAGAAGACCACTGCCAATCCAAATTGGATAAGAGCGTTCTCCTAGTTCAACAGTAAGCTCTGCTGCATCTAAAGTGAGATTCTTGCTCATGACGTTCCCCCCTTTTAATATCGGGACACTTGTTCCAAATAGTGCTCATAGTTGGCGCGAATTTCTTCCATCGAATCGCCGCCGAACTTCTCCAGGAACGCCTTCGCAACTTCCCAAGCGACTACATGCTCCATGACAACACTCGCAGCCGGCACTGCACACGCATCTGAGCGTTCCACTTGTGCAGTGAACGGCTCCTTCGTATCGATATCAACACTGCGCAATGGCTTATAAAGGGTCGGAATAGGTTTCATAACCCCACGCACGACGATTGGCATTCCGTTCGTCATACCGCCTTCGAAACCGCCAAGTCGGTTGCTAGCTCGTGTATATCCCGATTCCTCGCTATATAGAATTTCATCATGAACTTGTGATCCGCGCAGTTGACCTGCCTCGAAGCCAATACCGATCTCAACACCTTTGAAAGCATTGATCGACATCACTGCTTGCGCAATGCGTCCATCCATCTTGCGATCATATTGCACATGGCTGCCTAGTCCAACCGGCAGCCCCTCCACGATGCACTCGACAATACCGCCGATCGAGTCGCCTTCGCCTTTGATTTGATCGATGTACGCTTCCATCTTCTTCTCCGTATCGGTATCGACCACACGAACAGAAGAAGCCTCCGTACGTTCAATAATCTCGTCAACTGACAAATTGTGAGCAGGAGCTTCGATTTCACCAATGCGAATAACTTGTCCTGCAATCTTGACGCCGAATGCTGCAAGGAACTGGCGCGCTACTGCACCCACAGCTACGCGAGCAGCTGTCTCCCTAGCGCTTGAACGCTCCAATACATTGCGCAGATCCTTCAATTGATATTTCAAGCCTCCGTTCAGATCCGCATGACCTGGACGCGGGCGATGAACACGACGCTTCTCTTCATCTGTCCCTTCAATCGGCTCCACATTCATAATATTCGTCCAATGCTTCCAATCGTTGTTCTCCACTACAATAGCAATTGGAGCACCTGTCGTACGTCCATGACGCACACCGCCGACGATCGTTGCTGTATCTTTCTCAATTTGCATACGTCTGCCGCGGCCATACCCCTTCTGGCGGCGATGAAGTTGGAAATTGAGTTGCTCGAAATCAATAACCATGTTGCTAGGCATCCCTTCAACAATGGCAGTTAGCTGCGGTCCGTGTGTTTCTCCTGCAGTCAAATAACGTAGACTCACAAGTTGCTCCCCCTTTAACTGTGATGCTGTAAATGGCTAAAACCCTTAACTTTTTTCTCATTATAGTATAGGAGGCAACGTTTGACAAGAAAACAAAACGCGCCCTTGCCGCTTTGTTTCAAGCATTAGGGCGCATCTTTCGTTATCGACGTGTAGTCTGTCTATGTTCAATTTAGCCATTCGATGGTATGTAATTCCAGTATGACTGAAATAGTCGAATACAGTCTTTAAGTTCAAGCAGCTATAATTTCCGATAGAAGAACGTCTCCATCGTTTCAAGCTGATACTGCTGTGGATTGAATATTTGCTCAGTGCTTCCGACGAACAATACCCCACCCGGCTTAAGCGCATTGGCAAACTTTCGATACAACTCATGCTTCGCTTCTTCCGTAAAGTAAATCATCACATTACGGCAAATAATCAAATCATGCTGAGTAGCAAAAGTATCGGTTAATAAGTTCTGCTTGCGGAATCGAATCGATTTCTTCAAGCGATCAATGATATGAAAACTGTTCGACTGCTGCATAAAGTACTTTGACTTGAATGATGGGGGAACGTCTTTCAAAGAGCGCTCAATATAGGAAGCTTGCTGTGCTCTTGCAAGTGCATTCTCGTCAATATCCGTAGCAGAGAGTTCTGTCCGATCAAGCAAGCCCATATCATCGAGAATCATCGCTAGTGTGTAAGGCTCCTCACCCGTCGAGCAAGCGGCACTCCAGCACTTCAGCTGGCGCGTTCGCTGCGACAGCTCTGGAAGCACACGAGTGCGCAGGGTATCCCAACGCAGCGGATTACGCCAAAATTCAGATACATTGATCGTCATACGATCCAGCATTTCATCAAATAACGAAGAATTAGCACTCATCGCCTTGGCATAGGAGGCAAATGTCGAGTAGCCATTCTTCATTCGTAACGTAGACAAGCGTCTACGCATCTGGGTCTCCTTATACTGTGATAAATCGATGCCTGTAGTTGATCGGAAATATTGGACAAAATCCGCATAATCTTGATCATCTCCATGATCCACGGCTGCCCCTTGGCCGAATCCGTTAGCAGCAGGGAAAATGGTGGCTGCATCCCATAAGGTCGTCTTGCGCTCTGACAATTGTGCTCACACCTTCTAAGTTCGTATATATGCTGCAACTGAGTTCCTGATCGACAACAAGCATAGTCCAAGATCGCTCAGCAACACCGCAACATAAAAAAACACGGTCGAATATTACTATTCGCCGCGTTCTTTCATAGTCCTGCCCTATGTAAGCTCTTACATCAGAAATCAAAAAAATAATTATTATGTTTCTGCGTGTGTGAGCCGCGCTCATGGCTGCCGATTAAATCCATGGCTCCAATGCCCGCTCGTAACGAAATGAATCCACTTCTGAGAATAAGTTTGCGATTTCACGTTCAGCACTCTCTGGTGAATCCGAACCGTGAACCACATTGAAGTTCGTATGACTTGCATAATCTCCGCGTATCGTCCCTGGTGCAGCTTCAGTCACTTTCGTCTTGCCGATCATCAAGCGTGACAAGCTGATAACATCGTCACCTTCCCATATCATAGCGAATACTGGACCAGAGGTAATAAAGTCGACCAGTTCGCCAAAGAAAGGCTTTTGTGCATGTTCTGCATAATGATGTTCAGCTTGTTCACGCGAGACTTGCATCAATTTTCCAGCTACAAGTTTAAAGCCCTTCCGCTCAAAGCGACCTACTATATCTCCTATGAGGCCTCTTTGTACTCCGTCAGGTTTGACCATGATGAATGTGCGTTCCATACGATCACTCCTACTCAAATGTGAAGTCGTCCAACACACGCATTATACCAGATTTTTCTTCAAATGGCACTCGATTTTTTCACCATAGTTCAAATCAATGATTGCGATTTGCAATAAAGTAAGCAATATCGCGCAGGTTGCGGCGAGCACGGATGTTAGGCAGATGCTCTAATACCGCAAGCGCCTTCTCGATATACCGATTTGCTATCTCTTCAGCCCGCTTAATACCATCACTTTGGCGAATCATATCGAGCGCAGCAGATACATCTGTATCTCCATTTCGCTCACGGATACGTTCAATTTCACGAAGAAGAGACTCGCGAAGCTTCGTGTCCTGCAGCGCAAATATTACTGGAAGCGTCAAATTCCCTTGACGAATATCATTCCCTGGCGGCTTGCCTATTTGCTCTTCAGTACCGGTTAAGTCAAGCACATCATCTCGAATTTGAAATGCCATGCCCACATTGTAGCCAAAGCGATACAGCGCATAGCCAATCTTCGGCTCTGCATGTGCGGCAATTGCCCCCAACTGACAGCTAATCGCAATCAGCAACGCTGTCTTTCGACGGATCCGAAGCATATATTGACGGATCGTCTGCTTTGTATTGAAGAAGTCACGAATTTGCTCCATTTCACCGATGCACATTTCAACCATTGCTTTGGAAAATATGCGATGAATCTCTGGCTGCTTCAATTCTGTAGCTACAACCAGCGCTTGGCCATACATATAATCGCCGGCATACATAGCAACGCGATTATCCCATTTGGCCTTAACGGTCAGTTGCCCTCTCCGAGTTTCAGCGTCATCAATGACATCATCATGCACGAGTGAGGCCATATGAATTAATTCCAGGGGAACAGCAACGCGCTTCAACTGTTCTATATCGTATGTACCGAATTTCCCTGCAAGCAGAACGAATACCGGACGTATTCGCTTCCCGCCCGCCTTCAGCAGATGCAGCGACGCTTCCGTAAGGAGCTCGTGATCGGAGCGGATGTTCCGCTCCAATTCACGTTCAATATACGCTACATCTTGTTTCATTGTCGCATAAATGTCCCACAGTTTCATGCCTTCACCTAACCAACTGTATTTTCCGACCCAAGTTCCAAGTGAACCTCAAGATCAATAAGTCCCAACTCAAATGCAATTTAAAAATACAGACACGAAAAGATAAAAGATCGGCCACACATTTGTGTTATCCATTCGGCCGATCCGAATCTTCGGCAGTCTGTACTTCCGAATTCCCCCACCTTGTAAACAACTGGTGATCGATATCCATGCAGTCCAACACCTTGCCGACAAGGAAATTAATGATGTCATCCAGAGTCTGCGGATGATAATAAAATGCAGGCATCGCCGGCACAATACGTACACCCATATTCGCAAGCTTCAGCATATTCTCCAAATGAATCGCATGCATCGGCGTCTCGCGCGGAACGATTAGAAGCGGACGGCCTTCCTTCATCATAACGTCAGCAGCTCGGCCCATCAAATTATCGGAAGCGCCGTGTGCAATCGATGATAAGGTTCCCATGGAGCACGGCATGATCACCATGCCGTGCACCCGAAATGAACCGCTTGCTATGCTTGCCCCAATATCCTGGTTCGGATGATACGTAACCCGATCCGCCAAATCGCCGAATGCCAGCTCAATCGCTTGCTGACGCTTCGTAACATTCCATCCGAGTTCTTCCTTTAGTACGCGCCATCCAGCATCTGATACGATGAGATGAACCTCATAATCGGCTTCCAACAGACATTGAATCAATCGGACACCGTATATAGCACCACTTGCCCCTGTAATACCAACTACATAATGCGTGCGAGATGCAGCACTCATTACTTCATCACCACCATGTCAATAAGCGTGAAGCAAAATACAACGATGCTGAGCACACCGTTCATCGTGAAGAAGGCTGTGTTCAGCTTGCTCAAATCGTACGGCTTCACAAGCATATGCTCATAAATAAGCAGAGCACTTGCAATAACCGTACCTATGATATACCACCAGCTTAATTGAGTTAAAAATAATAGCAGTATAAATCCAAACGCTGTAGCGATATGGAAACCTCTTGCAATCCAGAGTGACTTCGCAATTCCGAAACGTACCGGAATCGACTTCAAGCCTTCCTTCTTATCGAACTCATAATCCTGGCATGCATAAATAATATCGAACCCGGTAGTCCAAAACGCAACGGTTAAATAAAAGGTGAGAGCTGCCCAATCGATTCCATTCGTTACAGCCACCCATCCTCCGAGCGGTGCCAATGCAATCGTAAGTCCCAGCACAACGTGGCATAGCCATGTGAAGCGCTTGGTAAACGAATAAAATACTAACATAAAGACGGCAACCGGAAGCAAGTATACAGATAATGGCTCCAGATGAGCCGCTGCCCAAAATAAAAGACCGAACGACACGGCCGTAAATAACAGTACTTCTCCTGCCTTCAGCAATCCTGCGGGTATTGCTCGATTTGCAGTTCTTGGGTTCTTCGCGTCGATGGCAGCGTCAATTAACCGATTGAGCGCCATTGCCGCGCTTCGAGCTCCGAACATCGCCATGAGGATCCATCCCCATTCAGGGAGCGTTGGGAAGCGTTGATGAACAACCATTCCTCCCAGCAGTGCGCCCATAAACGCAAATGGAAGAGCAAATATCGTATGCTCGAACTTAATCATTTCTAAGAAGATACGTACTTTTTTAAGCATGACCATTCCCCTTCGTCCCGATGTGAAGAGCGGCAATGCCACCGAAGAACGAATACGCTTGTACGCGATCAAGTCCATTAACTCTAAACATCTGTTCTAGCTCCTTCCGGCCCGGGAACGTAACAAGCGACTCTGGAAGCCACTTATACTGCTCATACCGCTTCGCAATCAGCTTGCCAAGCAATGGCAGCACATGGCGGAAGTAGAAATAATAAATGCCCTTGAACGGCTGCCATGTTGGCTTGCTCAGTTCAAGACATACAACTTGTCCACCCGGCTTGACCACTCTGCGCATTTCACGAATGACTTGCTCAAAATCCGGAACATTGCGCAAACCAAAACCAATCGTCACATAGTCAAAGCTGTTGTCGGGGAATGGAAGCTCCATTGCATTTCCTTCAACAAGCTCAATTTGGCTGTGCAGGCCTGTTTGATCCACCTTCTTCTGACCTACCGCCAGCATATTCGAACTGAAGTCCAGCCCTGTAATCTTGCCTGTGCCGCTCGCTTGCGCCAACTGAATCGTCCAGTCACAAGTTCCACAGCACAGATCAAGCGCTGTCTCCCCCTGCTTCATGTCCATCTTGCGCATCGTGAAGTTGCGCCAAGCCTTGTGACGTCTGAAGCTCAGTATATCATTCATAATATCGTACTTCGGAGCTATGCTCTGAAATACTTCTTGAACATAATGTTCTTTGGTCTTGCCAGTCTTAGGCGAATGTGTCTCCACGATCTGTCACCTATTCCTTTCTTCGCCGAACGTATCGTCGATCTATTGGAGGTTGAACGCTCACTATCATTTACAGACGAGGTAAGGCAAGAAATGTGTCAAGACGTTGTCTGGTGCTCTCATCAAGCGGCAATGTCACCGCTAGCGTATGCAATTTATCCCGTGATGCACGAACTTGATAAGCCAGCTGCTCCCTCACCTCATACTTGGACATGAGCGCATTCCAGAGCATCTCGTCAACCAATTTCTGCTTCAATTTTCTTCGTTCCTCATCCGTGCCTTGCTGCCATACATGCCAGTAAGACCAGCTGCCTTCGAATCGTTCGAAATGATCCGCTCGCTCTTGTTCTCTTTCTAGTACTTCGAGCTCTGTCAACGAATCAAGCAGTTCCTCCCATGTGGAGATGTCTTCTTGATTCATCTGAGCGTTGAAGGACTGGAACAACGACTTCTTCAGCGTAACGCTCGCCCGTAAATATTCCTCTGCGGTCATTGTCCAATGCTTCATCTTGTCCACCATCGTCATCTTCAGACGATTAATATCGCATACGGATTGGCTCAAAGCCCTTACCGTATCAATCTGACCTTGCTGCGCAAGCAGGTTATAGAAGCGACTGCTGAAATAGTCTCCAGCCAATACTTTCAGCTGCCTTGAACGCAAGTTGCGGTCGTTATGCTGCACCGCTGCCAGTTCAATCGTATCATGCGTGTCTAATCCAACCTGCACGAGCGATGTAACTAGCGCAAATAATTCACTATGTTCCGCTATTGGCTTACTGCGGTTTAAAAAGGCGAACATCAGTTCCACTCTTGCGTTTGGAAACGCAGGCAGTTCCGTGTGCGCCTGGATCATGTCATGTTCAACATACCGCTTAGCCAATTGCGAGATATGATAACCATTCATCTGCTGCCTCCGACTGTACCGGTTAGTCATCCTTACGGATGTCGCAATCTAAATCATTATAGCATATGTTTAAAGTGATAGGACAACATTTCTTCGTTCTCCTATTTCTTATGACCAAGACCCTTACTCTCATCTGACTGCCGGAAACTGACGCTCCCAATGCGGTGTATAAATAATCCGCCATGCTTCTTCAAGCTCCTTCGGCATTGTTCCTTTCGATTTCTGGAGAAGCTTCAAGCTTTCCACATCTACTTGAGAACGCTGCGCATCCATACCAAGCAATACATATCTCTTTTTAGCCATGTCATCCTGTATAACGACACGGAGCTGCAGACGTTCGACATTGCTTGTTTGTATGAAGGCGAAGCGAAGAAGCTCATGGATATCATGATAAATAATTTCTGGATGGACAATCGTTGCAGCCACTTTTACATCAATCACCAGTTTATCTGACTCCCAAGTAACCCGACTAAACTTCAACTGAAGTGGAAGCTCTGATAAATAATCCACGATCTCCTCGGAACTGAGCTTGACCATACGTGGTGAAGGGGTAAATACAGCTACATCTTTATTGGCGTCCGGCATCCGCTCACCCAGTGAATACAATAGCCCTAATCCTAGCGGAAGCATAATCGTAACGCAAAGCACGATGACCAGAGTTCTATAGCGATGCATATTCTTCATTCTGAACCTTGCACCTCCACATATTGTAGATCAAGTCAACACTCCAGATAACAGACAGTGTCGACGTTCCAGAGTATGTCCATACCTCATGTCTATAATGAAAAAAAGCAGGCTATGCCTGCTTCCCTCATGAAAACAAAAAATTTCATTCCTATTCGTCTGTATCGGTATGAATTACACCGTGTTTTGTCATAACAACTGCTTTGCCGCGAATTTTAATTGCGGACGTATGATCCGTGAACTGGGCGACAAGCACTTCATTCTTGTCCAGCTTCTCCGTATGATGAAACTTCGTATCTGTTCCGCGTGTCAGACCGATCACCTGAACTCCCTGATCTTTGGCCTTTATTACGATAAAGTCATTTTGTGTTTCCAACTGCTTGACCTCCTTGCATATGTATTGGCTTCCTTGCAGCGTCAACCATGTGAATCACCATTCTTCGGGCATACTACTAGTGTAGCACGTTTCATCTAAAAGGAGCTAATGCGATGCACCCAGCACATTTACAATCTAACCAGCTACAGCTGCTTCAGCAGTGGGAAGAGCAATTAAGTCAAGTAAGTGGTCAGCGTATTGTACTGGTCGCCTACAGCGGCAGTGCACAGAGCTCTAGAGCAGCTAAGAGTAATCTAGAGCATCCTACTCCACAACTTCCCCTCTGAAAAGGAGCAGAAGCCGCGACATTCATGTCGCGGCTTCTACCTCACTTGCGTTCCCCTATTAGACAAAAGTATGTAAGTTCACTTATTTGATGCCATCTTTAAGTGCTTTGCCTGGTTTGAACGCAGGGATTTTGCTTGCAGGAATTTCAATCTCCTCGCCCGTTTGCGGGTTACGGCCTTTGCGTGCGGAACGTTCGCGCACTTCAAAGTTACCGAAGCCTACCAATTGGACTTTGTCGCCGTTCTGAAGTGCAGTCGAAATCGCTTCGAATACAGCATCAACTACTTTCGTCACATCTTTCTTCGACAATTCCGTAGCCTCTGCTACTTCAGTTACCAATTCAGATTTATTCATTCTGTTCACCTCCTGATTCAAGTATGCATCGTTATCCATTTTCTTTACTGTTTCTCTAGAATTTATACCTTATCATCAGCAAAACAGTTCAATACGATATCCAATCTGCTGCCAAATGGGTTCACAGAACAAATTTATAGTAATATACCGTTGTTACAAATGCAAGTAGGGACTGAAGAACAACGATAAGCTTATGTGTTTCCCCTACTGTTTATCTGATATTCCCTTCACTCTATCTTCAACATCTCGCAGCCTGCCACCAGCTGAAGCATAGAACAATAACTGCTCTTCCGAAGCCTCTCCTCGCTCAAATAGCCGCACCATTTCCCCGTCATACATAACAACAATGCGGTCGCCAACCATTGACGCTTCATACATGTCGCTAGTGAAGTAAATGATTCCTCTTCCTTCCTCTGACAATTGTCCAATGATGCGGAAAATCTCATTTTTCGCACCGACATCGATCCCATTCATAGGTTCATCTAAGACAAATACATGCGCATCAGTGCCAAGCCATTTCCCTATGGCAACCTTCTGCTGGTTGCCTCCACTTAAATGTCTCACTTTCTGCTTCACAGAAGCGGTCTTGATATTAAGCTGCTCGATCACGCGCTCTGCTGACAGCCGTTCTCGCGTGGTTGATACGAAACCCGCTGTGCAGTATTTTGGCAATGTAGAGATACATAAATTGCTCTGTAACGACTCATCCATAAATAAGCTATATTTGCGTCGCTCCTCGGGAACAAGCACGATGCCCGCACGAATCGCATCACGAATAGAACGCGGCTGAAGCACTTCTCCATTCAACGTTATCTCTCCACCATCGCACAGCTCCGCCCCTCCAAGAATCCGAGCCAGCTTCGTCTTCCCTGCTCCTATCAGCCCCACAAATACAAGAATTTCCCCGCGTCTCAATTCGAAGTTTACATTTTTGAGCTTCTGTCCGCAAGAGATTCCCTTCACAGTAAGCAGAACCTCTTCACGAACAGAGGAATGTACACCGGGTTCTTCTTCTATGGTTTTATCCAGCATATATTGAATTGCTTCCTTGGGGCAAATATCAGAGATTAGCGAACTGTGAACCAATTCACCGTCACGCAAGATAGAGATACGATCACAATGATGAAACACTTCAGCCAGGCGATGAGTAATAAATAGAACGATAACTCCTTGATCTCGAAGTGTATGCATAATCGTAAATAACCGCTCTGACTCCTCAAAGCTAAGGGATGCAGTTGGTTCGTCAAATATGACAATCTTCGCTTCATTCAATAATATTCGCGATATAAGCACCATCTGCTTCTCCGCTAATGTGCACTCCTCCATACGCAGCGAAGGCGAGATCGACAGGCCGATAGCATCCATGATGCTCTCAGCCCTCTTCTTCAGATGTGCAGGGCGAATCCAGCAAGAACTTCTCCCCATGCTAAAGTCATCCATCATAATATTCTCTGCTACTGTAAGCTTGGGAACAAGTGCCACATCTACCTCTTGATATACACAATGAATTCCCTGTTTCTTCGCATCAGCAGGTGAATGAATTGATAATTGCTCGCTTCCTAACTGGATGACTCCGACATCGGATCGGCATGCACCTGACAATATATTCATCAACGTACTCTTCCCCGCTCCATTAGAGCCAACAAGAGCGTGAATTTCTCCGCTAGATGCAGTAAAGTTGACTTGCTTCAGAACAGATAGCCCGTTATACGATTTTGTAATTCCAAGCATGTACAAATTTGAATCCGCTTCAAATTGACAATCGCCTGCCGCTTCCGTATCGGAGACATGCGCGGAACGTAAGTTTGATACTCCTTGCGTTTTCCATACGCTGCTCATCTCTATCCCGCCTCTTAACTTTACTGATCCATTCGATTTTTGCATGACGAATAAATCCCACTTTTTACCGTTAACGGCATTATTCTTAAATATACCCGCTTCCTTCGAGTCTGTAAATTGATTTAGCAATAAAAGATCGATGAATTTTTACAGGAACATACAAAAAGCCTAAGTGGCTAATCCAATCTGGAATAGCGACTTAGGCTTCCTTGCAATCCGATTACAATATGATGGCGATTAATCCACCTGAGCCTTCGTTGATGATCCGGCCCAATGTCTCTTGAAGCTTGTAGCGAGCGTTGTCTGGCATCATGGCGATTTTGCCTTGTATGCCTTCGCGAACGATGGAATGCAGGGATCTACCGAAAATATCAGATTCCCAAATCTTCGTTGGATCGTTTTCAAAGTCCTGCATCAAGTAGCGCATCAGCTCTTCGCTCTGCTTCTCCGTTCCGATAATCGGAGCGAATTCCGATTCAACATCGACGCGAATCATATGAATGGAAGGAGCCGTTGCTTTGAGCCGTACCCCGAAGCGTGAGCCTTGTCTAATCAGCTCAGGCTCATCGAGAGCCATTTCGTTCAAGGTAGGCGCTGCAATGCCATAGCCAGTTGTCTTCACCATTTCAAGCGCATCCGCGAATCGGTCATATTCCCGCTTCGCATGTGCGAATTCCTGCATCAACTGAAGCAAGTGATCCTTGCCTCGTATTTCTACCCCGACCACTTCCATCAGAATTTGGTCGTACAATTCGTCCGGCGCGTACAAATCAATCTCAGCAACACCTTGACCCATGTCCATGCCGCTCAAACCAGCTCGGGCAATAAAGTCATACTCCATAAATTGCTGCACAACACGATCAACATCCCGCAGGCGTCTAATATCTTTGACTGTATCCCGTACCGACGACTCATAGCTGGAGCGCAGCCAATGAGTATCGTTCAGAACCATAACCCAGCTCGGAAGATTCACGTTGACTTCATGTACTGGGAATTCATACAGAACTTCACGAAGAACGCCCATTACATCTTCTTCGCCCATCGTCGCTGCACTGAGCGCCATTACTGGGATGTCATATTTAATCTGCAGCTCATTGCGGAGTGCAATCGTCTCATCACTGCGAGGCTTCGTCGAGTTAATAATCAGTACGAATGGCTTGCCAACTTCCTTTAACTCTTGAATGACGCGCTCCTCGGATTCGATATACGAGCTTCGAGGAATCTCAGCAATCGTACCATCAGTCGTCACAACAACGCCCAATGTGGAGTGCTCTTGAATGACTTTGCGTGTCCCGATTTCGGCCGCTTCCTGGAATGGAATCGGCTCCTCGAACCACGGCGTATTAATCATGCGCGGGCCATTCTCATCCTCGTAGCCTTTGGCTCCGGTTACCGCATAGCCAACACAATCCACTAGACGAACGTTAACATCCAAGCCTTCCGCTACTTTAATTTGAACTGCATTATTCGGAACGAATTTGGGTTCGGTCGTCATAATGGTCTTACCTGCTGCGCTTTGCGGCAATTCGTCAACTGCGCGAATGCGGTCGGATTCATTCGTGATATTAGGCAATACGACCGTTTCCATAAATCGTTTGATGAACGTCGATTTCCCTGTGCGGACCGCACCGACGACCCCGAGGTAAATATCCCCGCCGGTACGCTCGGCTATGTCCTTAAAAATGTCCACTTTCTCCAATTGATATCCCCTCCTCAAATTTTTCCGACGGACTACGAGACAACGTTCGCCTCTCGCCCTTCAGAAACGATTGGCACCGTTGCTAGGATTGAGCTGTTGCCGTTGTCGCCAGTGTTCGCCGCCGAGATTTCACGTCGTACAAGGGCATTTCGACGCAACTCGTACATGCTTTTGGACTAGTAACATCTTATTTGCTAGATGGCATAAATATGCCCCTCACACAAAACATTTTTCGTAAATGATTCAGTTCTAGTAGATAGTGATGCTCATCCGTGAGTGACCCCCCACTTGGGCACGAACGCAAAAGGTCGTATCAACAAACGCCTTCCAAATCAGATATATGAAGTTAGAAATGAAGTATGACATTATCTTGCATATCGATGAGTAAATCGTCTTTTCTATTTCTGTACCAACCTGTCATCCATGTTCGCATGCAAAAAAGACCAGTCGAACATATCGACCGGCCTTCCTTTCATTCCATTTGTCTATTTGGAAGTCTCTTCTTGAGGTACAGGCGCACCGTTGCTCCATTTGTACGCGACTGACTTCACTGGCACAAAGAAGGAGGCATCCGCAAGCATGGGCCTCAGATCCTTCTCTTGACCTGTAGGCTGCTTCCCAGAGCTTTCCACAAGCTGCATAATATCCTGCGCATAATCTGCGTATACCCTTCCTTGCTCATCCATCATGAACGACAGTACACTTCGGCTGAACGGACTTCGAACTTCTACAGGCTGTATGCCTATCAGCTTCTCATCAATTCGATAGAATCCAGGATATACTTCCTCCTGCTTCGGCAACGCACCCTTAGCCCGTATATGCGCATCAACAGCACGAGCAAGATCATTGACCCGCTGTGAAGTAAGTAAATCCATCACCTTCACTTTCGGAATCGTCTCTTCATCAATAATCAGATACACACCCGAGCCACCTGATTCAAATGCACTCCCGGGAATTGCGCTAAGCAGATCTTTTCGCTTGAGCAATTCAAAGTTCACACGAAACTTCTCATATCGTGGAACACTCTCATCGCTGCTTACTAGCGGAAGCAGACCTGTATCCTTCTGATACTGATCCACAGCATTTTGGACAAGAAGTACGCCCTCACGAACCGATTGTTGGCTTTCCTTGCGCATCTCCTTCGGATATAAGCATCCTTGAAGTGTCATGCTCATGATAACGAATAGCACGATACAACAGATTTGTCTCCCCGACCTCAACTACTTCTCCTCCTCAGTCACAATCACAATTCCACACTTGAAGATAGAGCTGTTCATTCTATTCTGGCATTACCACAAGCTGTCATCTTCCTGTTCCGCTAGCTTGCGGCGAATAATGGCTTTCAGAGGATCTTCTGGGACTTCCACCGTAACCGTACCTGGATTCCCTGTCAGCAGTGTCTGGCACGATAAACGAAGCCCAGTTGCTGAATGGATACCTAGCTTGCTGCTCTCTGCTAACGTGGGCTCTCCAATTAGTCCTTCTTTATCCGCTGATACCTGTACTTTACACATCAAGCAGCCCGCCTTCCCGCTGCATCTTGTGCGTATCGGAACACCTGCGCGTTGCGCGGCATCCAATAACGACATCGAGCGCTTAGCCCCCCATACCTTGCCAGAAGGCTCGAACCGCACGTTTGTCCCCATACTAGCCAGCCCCTTTCCTCAACGTTGGTAGGGCTACATGCGACTCCACCTTTATTTACAAATCATTTACATTAGACTAATAAAAAAGACATCATATTCGGACACCTTTCATTCACGATGGACTGTATATACGCAGGTTCCGAGCAATTTGCCAATACCGTATTCATAGCAGCAATATGCTGCTCAGGAGCAGCATTGATTACCTGTGCGATCGAAGCTGTACGATCTTCCCGCTGACGCAATATATTGAAGACCAATTCATGAGCTAGCGGCATTAACGCGATGCGAAATCTGTCAATATTATAGATGATGCGATGATTCCATAAGGCATCACGAATGATTGTGTTGTATTGGCATTGCGGTGTAGTCACAATGAATTGACCAACCAATTCAATGGGAACTCCGCATATTTGATAATGACTTAATAAGGAATGATAAGTACTCGTTGCATTCCATTCGGGCGCATCGGTTGCATATGGATTCCATTGCTCCTGTAGCTGCTTTGCATCGGGCTCATCCGCATAGATATCCACATCACGAGGCTCCCGGCCAAGAGGTACTCCTTGTAGAACTAATCCACAGCTCCCACCTAGCATCCAGTGCTTCATATCGTTGTTCGCTGATGCTACTAATTGTTCAATTGTACCCATTATTGGTTCGGATAATGATATCATGCCATTTGCTCCATTCACATTTGAATCCATGCTGCATTATTCAGGCTGCCAGTCACCAGTCAGGCCTTTGATCAAAAATACGGCTTGTGAACTGCACGAATGAAGCCATCCGCTTCTGCAACGACCTGACAAGAGAGCCGATAACCCTGCTCGAATTCTTCTTCCTCCATACGGTTCCACTCTGCATCCGTCACTTCGGATACATATTCTCGTCCTTCTTCGATTAAGCAGCGACATCTCGCACATGTTCCGCGCGTGCAAGCATAATTCCAATCTACTCCAGATTCCTTTGCGGCATCCAGCAGAGTAGTACCTACAGGTACAGATATACTCGCTTGCTTCGTCTTGCCTATGAATAGGATGTCCACCATTCTCAATCACACTCCTTCGACCGTCTTATCGTCAATGACGATATGTATTGAGTAAAGTGTTAATTACGCCTACAAGATGGAGAAAAATCCATATACCATACCTGCAAGCAGCATAATGAACGCAATAAGCGAAAGAATACCTCGTACCCAGCCTCTCGTCTTACTTCTGGCAAAAGCAATGAGCAGTGCAGAAAAGGCCATTAGGCCTATTCCTATAAAGGATACCCACATTTTTGTCATACTGTCCATTTTCCCGATTCTCCCATTCGTTCAAACTGCTCTCATTATACCATTCGATGAATTAGAAGAGAAACGTTTTGCACGAACATGCACAAAAAAACGACACGATCAGCTACTCGCTGTCGTGTCGTCTTCTTTTTACACCAAATCGATTGTGCCTGCTACTTCTTCATCAACTTCATCAATGCTTCCAGGTTGTTTGCGTTAACTCCGCTCTTCTTCACGGTGCTGACAATGTCATTTATTGTCGACTCTGAGACAGGGAGTTTGGCCATTGAAGCAACTTGCTTAATCAGCTGCCGCAACTGCGCCTCATTCTGCATCGTCGAAGGCTTCACCGTACCTGCAAGCTTCTTGATTTGATTCTCCGTTATGTTTTTGCCAGACTTCTTATTGATTGCATTCAATGCATCCTTCGGAAATTTATTCGACATATCGCCCCTCCTCGGGTCTGTACTCTATACAGTGTATGTCGACGAATAAATGAAGGTGATAAGGATACTAGCCAATAATAGAGTCCGTGCAAGCCCATCAATATCTAGGATGACCAATCCGATGTGGCCACTTCTTCAATTTCGTTCTTGCGAACTCGCCCCATTAAGCATTCAACTGCTGTCTTTGGATCACGAGATTCGAATAATACTCGATATAACTGCTCTGTAATCGGCATTTGGACGTCATATCGGTCAGCCAAGAAATGAGCCGCCTTCGTTGTACGGATACCTTCAACGACCATCCCCATATGAGCCAACACCTCATCAACCGCCATACCTTGACCTATCAGCGAGCCAGCTCTCCAGTTCCGGCTATGTCTGCTCGTACAAGTTACAACTAGATCGCCAACGCCCGCAAGGCCAGCAAATGTCATCGCATTCGCTCCCATCACAACTCCGAGCCGAGCAATCTCAGCCAAGCCGCGTGTTAACAAAGCAGCCTTGCCATTATCCCCGAACTCCAGTCCATCGGATAAGCCTGCGCCTAATGCAATTATATTTTTGAGCGCTCCTGCAAGTTCCACACCAATCACATCTGGGTTGGTATAGACACGAAAGAAGGATTCGTTCATAAATAAATCCTGTGCTTGTTCAGCAGCCTTCGTACTGGTTGATGCAACGACTACCGTTGTTGGACATTGCTTCACAACCTCTTCGGCATGGCTCGGACCTGACAGCACAGCTATTCGATCTGAGCTGCATCCAAGCTCCTCTACAAGCACCTCTGACATGCGCTTTAACGTTTCGGTTTCAAATCCCTTCGTCGCATGTACGACAACCATCTCGTCCGTCAAATACGGCTTCATCATTCCCGCAACTTGGCGCATCGCAGCAGATGGTGCTACAACAACGCAAGCCTTCGCACCGCTCATAGCCTCTTCGACGGAATTGGTTGCCCGAATGCCGGGATGCAAGGTAACGTTCGGCAGATATTTCCCGTTCGTATGCACCGTATTGATCTCTTCTGCCTGCTGTTCATTTCTCGTCCATAGATACACATCGTGTCCATTATGGGCGAGAACCTCGCTTAGGGCAGTCCCCCAGCTTCCGGCTACGAATACAGCAACTTTAACGGACACGGGACATGCCCCCTTTGCTCGCGCCAAGCCGGTTCTCAGTCCCTTGAACCAGCTTAACGATATTGCTCCGATGACGATAGAATGCAAATAGGCATAACAGCAAACTGCCCCAGAAAATGCTCCAATCATATTGGAATAACAAAATAAATATCGGAGTCAGTCCAGCAAAAAGCAATGATCCTAACGAAACATAACGTTTCCAAGCAATTGAAGCAATCGCGATAATGCCAGCACATAGGGCTGGCCAAAAAGCTAGAACGGCCAGCACCCCAATTGTGGTAGCAATCCCCTTCCCCCCGCGGAAGCGAAAATAAACGGGCCAGTTATGACCAACGATGGCGGCAATCCCGCTTAGCACCATGACCCATGTGTAATCCGATAGCAAATAACCCATAAGAACGGCTACCATTCCTTTGGCCGCATCAAGCAGGAGAACCCCAGCCGCTGGCCCTTTGCCTAATACGCGCAACGTATTGGTCGCGCCCGCATTACCGCTCCCGTGTTGACGGATATCAATACCACGAAGCCACTTTCCAATCAGAAGACTAAAGCTGACTGAACCGAGAAGGTAACTCGCTACAATTGCGATAATAGATAGCGTCAATTCCGCTCGCTCCTAACTTTCGTCGGATTTCCGGCGTGTGAATATCCGGATCGGTGTCCCTTCAAAGTCGAACGCTGCACGGATACGATTATCTAAATATCGCTCATAGGAGAAGTGCATCAGTTCAGGATCATTAACAAATACGACAATCGTTGGCGGTTTAACCGCAACTTGCGTCGCATAATTGATTCTGAGACGTCTTCCCTTATCCGTTGGCGGCGGATTATAGGCGACTGCATCAGTTACAACGTCATTTAACAAATGTGTTGGAATGCGTTTGGCATGCTGCTGAGCAACATGCTGTACGACAGGAAGCAGTTTATGTAAACGCTGCTTAGTCTTCGCAGACAAGAACACAATCGGTGCGTACGTCATGAATAAGAAATGGTCGCGAATCTTGGTTTCGAATTGCTGCATAGTCTTATCATCTTTATTAACGATATCCCATTTATTGACGACGAACAGCACCGCCTTGCCTGCCTCATGCGCATAGCCTGCAATATGCTTGTCTTGTTCAATAATGCCTTCTTCACCATTAATGACGACGAGTACGACGTCTGCTCGCTCGATTGCCTTCATCGAACGCATGACACTGTACTTTTCAGTCGTCTCATATACTTTGCCACGCTTGCGCATACCCGCCGTATCGATGAGCACGAACCTCTGATCGTCCTTCTCGAACGGTGTATCGATTGCATCGCGTGTTGTTCCTGCTACATCGCTGACGATAACGCGCTCTTCGCCGAGTATTGCGTTAACCAGAGAAGACTTACCTACGTTCGGTCGGCCGATCAAGGCTACCTTAATGACATCTTCATCATATTCTTCATCCGATAAATCCGGGAGATTATTTACGACTTCATCCAGCAAATCACCAATCCCTGTACCGTGAGATCCTGAAATCGGAACTGGATCCCCAAAGCCAAGGCTGTAGAATTCATAAATGTCATCCATACGACTCATGTTGTCGACTTTATTTACCGCTAGAACAATCGGCTTGCCTGAGCGGAATAACATCTGTGCCACTTCTTCATCCGCTTGCGTTACGCCGGACTTCGCTTCGCACATAAATACAATTACATCTGCTTCCTCTATCGCAAGCTCCGCTTGCACGCGGATGGAACGCAGCATTTCATCTTCACCATAAACTTCGATTCCGCCTGTGTCGATAATATTGAACGGCTTGCCAATCCACTCTCCCGTTCCGTATATACGGTCACGAGTTACACCAGGCTTGTCCTCCACTATAGCCAATCGGTCGCCGATGATTCGGTTGAAAATGGTGGACTTGCCGACATTCGGCCGCCCGACAATGGCAACAATGGGTTTTGCCATGCAGTTCACTCCTTCATATTTTGCAACTATACACGTACATCATCATATCAAAAAAAGCGGGTCTTGGCTAACGTAAATGGTTGAAATACTCGAAGAAAGCGCATTTCCCACTATTGTTCGGAGCCAAGAAGCCCTTTCAAAAACCGTTCTTTCATCCACACCATCATAATTGACATCAAACGTACAAGCAGAAACGACAGCCACCATACATCCTGAACTTGCCCTTCTCCAGCAGTAATTAACGTATGCAGACGCAGATGGATGAGAACTTCTCCTAAGGTTAACCCAAGTGTCAAGATGATCCATTGCAGCTGCCAATTCGTTGTAAACAACAGAATATAGCACGAGAAGATGCCTGCTATCAGCCAAATGTTTGTTTGAGAATTCGACATTTGCATGGAAAATCGGCTTAATAGCTCAAGCCACATCCAAATTGCAGCTAGCATGGCGACATGGCCGCATACGGTAATGAGCTTTCCACCTGACTGTTGCCCAAGGAAAAATACAGCCAACACCATCCATAGCACCCATGCGCCATTAACTTGATTGCCGTATGACAATGCTATCGTCCAATTGTGAAGAAGCAGCCAGCTAAGTCCGACAATAATCACCTGTGTCCGCGTAACAGCCGCGAATAGGGGCGTACGCCAACCGCTTGCTATCAAGATTGCAAAGCAAACCCACACCGCTACTGACAACACACCTGATGAAGTCATCGAGACCGCGCCCCCTTCCTTGTCTGATGCTATTATTTGATGCACAGTACAAAAATAAACGGCAGACTCTAAAGAGTCCGCCGTTATTTGCATTTATGAATAGATTAATTTTTGAACTTATTCAACATATCGCCAAAACGCTCAGCAAGCGTAACGCTCATTGCTTGGTTCGTAAGGGATACATTTGGATTGTTCAATTCTTCTTTTACTTTTTTCTCAGCCTTCGGTGCTGGTGCTGCAGGAGCTTCTTCTGTTTCCTTGATGCTGAGGCTTACACGCTTATCAGCAGGGTTGAAATCAAGCACTTTCACTTGTACAGATTGGCCTTGCTTCAATACTTCGTAAGGTGTAGCAACGTGACGATGAGCGATTTGGGAAACGTGAACCAAACCTTCCACACCAGGAGCCACTTCAACGAATGCACCGAAATCAACCAAACGCTTCACTTCACCTGTCAGAATATCGCCTGTCTTGATGTTGTCGCCCGCTTGTTCCCAAGGGCCTGGTTGAGTTGCTTTCATGCTCAGGCTGATTTTTCCGTTGGCAGGATCAACCTTCAGTACTTTGACTTTTACCTTTTGACCTTCGGATACAACATCAGAAGGCTTCTCAACATGGCTCCATGCCAATTCAGACACGTGAACAAGTCCATCAACACCGCCAACATCAACGAATGCACCAAATTGAGTCAAGCGTTGAACTGTTCCTTCGAGCTCTTGGCCTTCAGTCAAGCCTTCCATAACGCGAATTTTATTAGCTTCAAATTCCGCTTCCAATACATCCTTTTGGGAGAGGATAAGCTTGTTGTTCTCGCGGTCAATTTCTTTTACTTTCACGCGGAGCGTACGACCTTTGTATTCGCTGAAATCTTCAACGAAATGACGTTCAACCATGGATGCAGGGATGAATGCACGAACGCCAACATCAGCTACAACGCCGCCTTTTACAACATCAGCGACTGTTACTTCGAACACATCCTGTGCTTCAAAGTGCTTCTGCATGTCGTCCCAAGCCTGTTCGCTGTCAACTTGACGCTTGGACAGAACAAGACGTTCCTTTTCATCGTCAATGCTAACAACCTTGCATTCAACTTCTTGGCCCACTTCAACCACATCTGCAGCATTGTCAACCGATACCGCAGTTAGCTCGCGCACAGGAATGATGCCATCGTATTTATAGCCAATGCTTACTACTGCTTGATTGTCATCGATTTTGACGATTGTGCCTTTTACGGTGTCACCTTTCTTCAAGGAAACGATGTTCTCCAACGCTTCTTGGCTTGCCGTTTCGGCAGTTTCGTTAACTTTTGTTTCTTCAGACATGTGAAATACCTCCTCGATTGAACCCCATTTATTCAAAACCCGCTCCACGAATGAAGCAGAGTTCCTTACCAACTATTGGTCACTGCATACCAGAAAAATAATACCTGTAGTATCATACCATCGAAGCAAAAACATGCATGAATTACGAAGCAGCCGTTTCCTCGAGTATAATGCGATGGATATGCTCCATAATGCGTTCAGTCGCTAGCTCGAGTGCACCGCTTCCATGCTCCAATAAGTCAGACATGTCAATCGGCGGGCCATATACGACCTTCGTCTTGCGGAACAGCTTATATTCCCCAATTACGGCAACAGGAACAACAGCAGCCCCGCTCTTCAAAGCAATCATCGCTGCACCTTTCTTCGCTGCGACAGCACCATCTGTATTGCGTGTGCCTTCAGGGAAGATCCCCATGATGTCTCCGTCGCGAAGCAGGTTAAAAGCAGTTCGAATGGTTTCTTTGCCCACTCCGCCGCGCTTAACCGGAAAGGCTCCAAGACCGTTTATAATCTTACCCAACACGGGGACGTCGAATAGTTCAGCCTTCGCCATAAAACGAACCTTACGATCCAACATAATCCCGATTGCTGGAGGGTCTAATAAGCTTATATGATTGGAGCAGAGGACTACACCGCCCTCTTTAGGAACGTAATCCTTCCTCTTCGCTTCAAGTCGGAACAAGAACCGGTATAATACTCGAAGCAATGCTCTTGCAAACGTATAGAACATAATTGTTACAGCTCACCAACTCTTTTGTAAATTAGCACGCTCAACGATCGTCGAAACAACATCAGCAATTGCCATTCCTGTCGTATCAAGCAGAACGGCATCTTCAGCTTGACGAAGTGGGGACACCTCACGTGTCTCATCCTGACGATCCCGATCCGCAATCTCTTGGATAAATGTCTCAAGAGAAGCGTTCTCCTTGTCCTTCCATTCTGCATAACGTCTGCGGGCTCGTTCCTCCACAGAGGCTGTGATGAACCACTTCAATTCTGCATCAGGAAGTACATGTGTACCGATGTCTCGTCCATCCATAACGACACCTTTACGTGTTGCCATTTGACGCTGCATATGTACTAACTGCTCACGAACGACTTGGGATTTGGCATAATCAGATGCCAAGCGGCTGATCTCAGACGTACGAATTGCATCCGTAACATCTTCACCATTCAAAATAACAAATTGCCGCTCGCCTTCCGGCTTCAGTTCCAAGGTGACTCGTTTCATCTCTTCAGAGAGCGCTGCTGCCTCATCGGGTTGAATGCCGGCTCGTGACATGTGAAGAGATATCGCCCGGTACATCGCACCGGTATCTATGTATACATACCCAAGCTCTTGCGCAACTAGGCGTGCAACCGTACTCTTACCAGCTCCCGCAGGCCCGTCGATGGCAATATTTATGTGATGTCTGCTGTGATCTGACTGTGTCAACGGGGCTGACTCCCTTCGTAGAAAAACATTTCATGCACCATTCAAGAAAAAAGCAGGCGTTGCCTGCGACGTGAAAATTATACCACACATAGAATAGGGATGCAAAAAGGGAATCGCAGTCACCTCTTCTGCAAGCCTCTATCGAATGATAGATTCTCTTCCTCAAAAGGAGGATGAAAAGGAACACCTTCTAGCCTATCCACAGGCGACACCCACGGTCGAAACGCACCAACAAGCAGTAAGGATTGGGCGGCTACAACACAGAGTACGAACCATAATAACGAGCGAACTAGCCATTTCGATAATAAGCTACATAGCTCTGGATGTGTGATATGTTTTGTATAAGTGCTCCATGCTATTTTACGGTTTGGTTTCTTCTTCAATCGACTGTGCATAAGAAGCCACCCCTTCGTTTTGGAAGTAGTATGGCAACCCTGCAATCAAGCTATGCACAGTTTCAACACATATGTATGTTATTTCCGTAAATCCAACTGCCGTTCAAAACAATAACGAATCAGTTTCTGCTGTTCTACATTCGCAATCTGGTCAAACTTAAGCATGATTAACTGGCGCTCATCATTGAGAGGCTGAACACGAACAATCTGCCCAGTAAAGAAAACATGCTCGATAGCACCGCTTCGGAACGGTACTGCAACCCAGCTTTGGATGATTTGTGATTCGCGCAGCCCCCATTTGGACTCGGTAACAAAGGAGAGGCCACCACCGCTAATATCCTCAGTCAATGCTAGAAATTTCACACCATCCAACGTACTGATCGCCATCTCCAACGACGCTTGTACACGCAAATAGTTGCGTCTCTGCATTCGTGATACCCAATGGGGCTCAGGCTTCCGAATTGACATCATTGGAATGGTTTCATTGCGCCTGCCCATTACCTGTGTACGAAAATGCCACTTTACCCCATCTGATTGCGAGAAGTAGACATTCAGCTCCTCTCCATTGGAGAACAAGCCGTATTTACCCGTCTGTTCCGACAGCGGGATTTCCATCCAGATCAGCTGTTCATTTATCTCCGTTACTCTCGCCTTATAGGCAAACCCGTCCACTTCTTCCCGAACTGGCTGCACGTACAAGGTGTCACTGACATTCGGTAACATATGCTTCCCCTCCATGAAGATTATACCATGATACCAATATGCCAAAAAGAAAAAGGTTCCAATTCCCTTGCTAGGAATTGGAACCTTTATTTAGACTTCATTTATGATTTGAGAAGCTTCATCTCTTCAATCTGTTCTTCTGTTCCATTGTCGGCATTAATGTACACTCGGTAAGCACCGCCATTAATTTTGCCTCCGAACTCATAACAGAGCACTTCTTCAGACAGATCATTTTTAATAAGCGACATGCGGTCATACATAACGTCCATGTCAGGATTCAGCATTGCTTGCGCCTCTTTTTTGCCCAACTTGGGCTTGCCAACCTTGCGCTCCTTGCCTTCATAGACGAAATCAGCTGCCTGCAGCCCGGTAACTTCGCCATTATCCAATGCTACGCGAGCTGTCACCTGCTGCGGATATAGATATACGCCATCAGCAACCGGAACTAGTGTAAGACTGCCTGTATTATTGTACTCATCATAACGAACTGCAGCCATGTCAGGATAGTCATTCTTCTTCAGGAATCGCTTCGCTGACTCTTCGGCTTGCGCCATCGTCAACTTTTTCTTGCCAACGGGACGCGTGTCCATATATGACATCAGAAAGCCTTGTTTCGTGTAGTCCATCGTGAGTGCACTTCCATCGTTCTTATATTTCGTGAAGACGGTATACGACTCATATTCGGTACCTTTGCCATTCTTTCTAACTTGAACGGGTTCATTTGGCTTCTTAATTAGGAATTTCTCTGCTTTTTCTTTAATTTGCTGCTCTGATAGTGGATTTCCCTTCAGCATCTTCACGGAGCGCTTCGTATACACGCTTGATATAGAAGGTCCCCAGTTCAGCTCTGGGTACTCGCTAACCTTTTTGTCCACCGTTTTGAAGCCGTCGATAATTGTATTATCCATCGTCTTCTTCTCGGAGGCCATCGCCGTCTCAACATCCATCCAGCGCAAACTTTGACTGATGACTTTATTCTGAACCTGCTGCAAGTCTTGTGAGATTTGAGCAGCATTCTGGTGCAGTGTCTTCAGAATTTTCACCTCATCATCACTAAGAGGCTGCTTCGTCATATCTCTTACAGCAGCTCGATATGAGAAGTTTGAGATCCGTGATAAGAAGTCTTCTGTCTTGTTAAATGGCAGCAGCGTCAACGGCAGCTGATTAATTTCATTTTGCGCCTGGCTTGTAATTCTCCATACATTCACAAGGCCTTTGCGGTGCATCGCTTGCGATTTGGAGTTAACTGCAAGTGTTTGTCCCAGTTCAGAATGCAGTTTATCAACATGATACGTCAAATCATGAAAGGCACGCTGATATTGGTTCTCTGCCTTAATCAATATAGAGTTCTTCTCTTGATGCTCTTGATATCCCCATACAATCGCCCCAATAAATAAGAGCGCAAAAATCGGAAACATCACTGCACTTAATCGTTTATACATGGTACAAACGTCTCCCTTCACAGCTACTTATACATCATAGTGATGTTAGTTTGCTGGATATCAGGGAGGTTTATGCATCGATTCCCATTATTGCACTCTTATTACGATACTTATATTGGCTCTTCATCAATATGAAACGCATCTCGATTATCACAGATGCATTGTTTGAAGCCCGTTTCAATTCGACCCTTTTCCCGTTTGCCACGTAGAATGAATTTTTCGCCGCAGCATTGGCAGCGAATGGTTACCTTCACCCTCACATGAGCCCTCCTTGCTACCATGTACTGCGCCCGTTCGTGCGGTGCACAACTTGAGCATGTACATATAGCATTCCCATTATTGCTCCATATTAACCTCATCTTCCGGATTCATTAATCGGAGCGGAGATCGGGCATTGGCACGACGTACTTTCCCCATGCCGTAATACCAGAGAAACAGCATCAGCGGCACGATGAACCACAGCCAGTAACGGGTGGACATCATTAGGATAAGATCATACACTCCATGCCAGAACAACGGTAATCCAATCGAGTACATTAAATATTTACGTGAACGACCGCCAAGGAATTTTGCCTTTCCCATGTAATAGCCCATGATAACACCAAATAAGGCATGCCCGGATACAGGCAGCAAGGCACGCATGAGCATTTGAGAGAATGACGTCTGATTAAGCCATGCGTACATGACATTCTCTATGGTAGCAAATCCGAGCGACACCGCAACTGCATACAGAATCCCATCATAGTGTTCATCGAACTCTACATGATTGTAGATCATGTGGTACAGCACGAACCATTTGACAAATTCCTCTACACCCGACGAGATTAGAAAAGAATACACATACGGATTGTTTCCCCACCACAACACAAGGCCATGTTGAATAATCATGATTGGGAATACAATAAGAAACCCGAGTAGAAAGACACGAATGACCATATGAATCGGTTCATAGTCATATCGATCCTTCAAGTAGAAATACGCCAGCAATGCAATTCCTGGAGCGATTGCTGCTGTAAGCAAAGGCAATATAGGCGTCGAAGCTTCACCAGATTGTGCCGCCATCTGAGAAGTGTCTGCGACTAGCATGCCGATAGCAGTTAGCAAAGTCACCTTCACATCCTCCTTTGGCGGCTATACATAAAAATAATGATCATTTGGATAACAGTAAGTATACCATACGTTTGCAATGTACGCTTACCCTGTCGAATGCTAGGGAATAATGATGGTTTCAAATGAAGATATCGAAAAGGGCAGTGTCCAAATCATTGGAAAATGCATATATTGGTTGACGTAGCCATCTGCTGGAAAAACACGAAACAGGGAGCCCGAATTTTTCACTTGCCATGAAAAATCTCAAGCCCCCCTGTTCACGGACGCATATTAAACTGTCCTACGCGCGACGCGGACTGAAATGTGTACAAGTAACGTCGATGGCATCCTCTGCAATGATACACTTCCCATACTCCTCCAGAACAGCTGTCGTCACTGACGCCGCTTCTCCATACTCAGCCATGATTGCAATGAAGGCTTGCAATCGCTGAGGATCCGTATTTGCCGGCTCCGCATGGAAAATCCACTGTCCATTATATTGGTAGAGCGCACCTGGTACGGTAAAATTGCCATGAACCGTATGTGCCGCCTCGATGAAGTCTTCAAAATCTCGAAATGCGAATACGATCGTATCGCTCTCCTCAAGCGTTACTTCCATTTCATATACATCATCCAACTCGTCATCCTCAATGCCGTCACCATGACCTGAAGCATGGTTCCACTGCGTTCGCGTTACGATAACTACCATACCTTGTGCAGGCATTGCGAATACTTCTACGGCTAATGGTCCCGTCGCATCAAATCCGAGTTCGGTATACGCCTGATCCATCATTTCCGCGAACAGTTCCTGCAGCTTAGACATTTCCCGCCACAGATCGTCGCGTTTGATCCCGCGCTCAGACAAATCGTCGAACGTAAGGAAAATTCGAATCTTGTCTTGACTGATACGTTCGATCTTCATGACAGGACCCTCCTTTGCAACTTCGGTTATAACAGATTATGAAGCAACATATAATATGTGCTGAAAATGGTTCTATGTAATTCATGTTATCATTTCTTGTATGGATTTGCACTACATAAAATAGTTGTCAGAGAGTAAATGTACCAAACATTGAAGAAGCTGCCGAAGAAATTCGGCAGCTTCTAAGATAAAATTTCCTCAGCTATCAGTGAGTGGACTGTTGTTCTTCGAACGGCTTGCTGCGTGGAGCAGCTTGCGTTTTGGAAACGCTAGATACTGTTGTAGTAGACGTTTCTGTTTTCACAGCTGACAAATCGGATGGCGTCGGAGCCAACCCATTTTCACGCAAAATCGCATCCACCTTGCGCTTCACTTCTGGATCCCGCTCAATCAGTTCCTTGACGCGATCCAAGCTGAATGAGTCCGACTTAGATGCCTCTTTGGACAACTTCTTCATGTCAAGCAAGGAAGCAATATCCGGCATATTTGACGTCGTCACATCCATAACCTTATCCTTCGCTTTGCCAACCACATCCTGGACAACATTGCCTGCAACATGCAATTTGGATTGCAAATTAGCCAGCGAACGTCTGTCAGCCAAGTACATACCAGCCAGAATGCCAATGGCTGCACCAGAAATGAACGATGTCACTTTCACTGTTGTTCCCTCCTTCAATTCGTTAGGATCAATTGTAGTGTGAGCGCAACTGTATCGAACCATCCGGTAAAAAATCAGGAAATCTGGCCATCAATGCCCGAACGAAGCGTAATAAAATGTGCCTCAGGCTTACATAATAAACGAAAAGGAACATGCGAGGTGCCGAACCCCTTCGTGATAAACAATGTTGTAGAACCTTGTCCAAGAAAATTATGCCAGCCACATAGATATTTGCGGTAAAACTTAGAGGTGCGAAGCGGCCCGTATCCAGGCAGGTAAATTTGCCCTCCGTGCGTATGTCCTGACAATACGAGATCAATCCCTTGCAGCTCAGCCTTGCGCAAGGACAGCGGATCATGTGTTAGAACAATGGTACAGCTAGGCTCTTGTTCTGGCTCACTCATAGCAAGCTTCACATTCGTTCGCTTCGAGCTATAGTCATCCCAACCAACAAGCCATATAAATTGACCATTCTGCTCCAACCGCATTGCTTCATTGTCCAGCACCTTAACACCTAGCTGATTCAGCTTATCATCTAACTCCCGAACATCGGCCTTATAATCATGATTGCCATGTACAGCCGTCACAGGCCCTAATTGGCGCAGCTTCGCTATATTCTCCACACTGGATTCCAGATGAGCACCTTGATCAGTCATATCCCCACCGACAAGAAACAAAGAAGCCTGTTGATGACCCAAAATCTGCTCAATATGTCTGTCAGTCAATTGCCTTCGATGAAAGTCACTTATAAAAAACAAGCGGACCCCGTCGAATGTCGACGGCAACCGCTTCAGCACCACTTCTTCTTCTGTAATTGTAAACCCCCGTGCTTCCCATAACATATAAACAACAAGCACTCCGGCTGCTGCCAGCAAGCTTGCAATGACAGTAAAAGCAACCATCATCGATTACCCCTCCAGCCCCAGCTTATGACGACCCCAAAATAGTAGTCCAATTAACAATCCTACAAATAATAAAAATAGAAAATTATAAAACCATTTTGTCAGTCTAACATAACTCGACGGAAATAACTTCTTGCGTGACGGCAATGAACGATCATCCATATCTTCATCTGATGCGGAGATATTCTCTGCAAGATGAAGCAGCTGTTCTTCCGATATCGCATGGTTGCTGTCTTGTTGCTCCGTATGTGTGTCTTTCTTCGATGAATTTTCTCTCAATGAACGTAAAGCATCTAGTGCCGGGCTATGTAGGTCTGGCTCTTGCTTGCGAGAGAACCCTCGAAATAAAGGGTGTGGGTGATTCTCGCTCATACTTCCCTCCGAAATCGTATAATGAGTCCCATAATGAGATCAATGATAAAATGTGCTAGTATAGGAGCCCACAGGGTTCCTGTCCACTCATAAATAGTACCCAAAGCAAAGCTAATTAGAAACACCATTCCAGTTGGTAACCAATGGCGCAAATAACGTACATGGATAGCTGCGAAAATAATACTCGTCCAATATGCTCCAAATGCGTGCTGAATTGCCCCGCGAAAGAGCATTTCCTCACATACGCCAACGATAAAAGAGATAGCAATTATATGCCATATTGGACGATTGCGGAAGAGCTTTTCATTCACCCCACCGTCGTCCGTCATATCATCAGGAACAAATCTAGAAACCGCGATGTCAACAACAATAACTAGAGCAGCCAATCCCGCTCCAAGCCATAGCCATGACAGATTCGATGCCTGTGTAGTTAGCAATAAGAAAGGATTTCTGCCTTGAAGCCAAATCCACACCAAACCAAGAATCAGTGTGATTCCCTGTGTTACATACAAATTAAGAAGAAGCACCTTATCATCTAACTGTTGTATGTCTACTTGTCGAGATTTGAAATCATTCCATTTCTGTTTCATTACATCCCTGCCTAACGAGTTAGCAATCCATATTATATCCCTCAATAGATGCATCATATCAGATTGAAGATGGTTCATTCAAGTTGAGGAATCTGCAAAATCTGCGATTGTATTGCCTAATGTGGCACTGCCTTGTAAAATAAATGCACTTCACACGAGAGGAGACCGATTTTTTGCCTGTATCTATGCATTTCAATTGCACCTTCTATTTCGATGACGATCTGAGAGAGGTTCCGCACTCCCTCTCTGATATGTGTAATGCCATTGCTTATATAAAAGAACAGACCCAATCTGATCAGCAGAATCAAGAGGAATTAGGAAGACAATACGGAATGCTGGGTGTTTACAGCCGAATTGTCGGCAATTACGCGGACAGCATTACGTACTTAACTTCCGCAATCTCTATTCATTCTGCAATGAACAATGCTAAGCAGGTGTGGATCAATAAGCTCCGTCTCGCTCATACCTATCAATGGATGCGTGACTTCCACACATCGAACCGCATGTTCGACGATCTATTGGAACATGCGATTTCGAACGATCAACATTTCAATTTGCTTGACTTTCTCTATCAACATTATGGTAAAAATCTATATGACCAATACAAGTACGAATCAGCTCTCCCTTGGTTTGAAAAAGCATTAAAAATCCGAACAAAGTCCGAAAACGAAGAACTGATCCATTCTTCCCAAATCGCAATAGACGCCTGTATAAACCATATTCTTAAAGAAACCGGAAAATCATCATAATCCGTACAATTTACAAATATTCTACAGTTATGTTCGTATAAAAATCTATTGACACCCTAACATTTGCATGGTACATTAAGTAAAATTTCATGAGTCAAACGGTGAAGGAAACGAACATTCAGTGAAGCCTGCAGAGAGCCGATGGTCGGTGTGAATCGGTGGCGGATTGACTTGTTCCAGCGTTCCGGAGTTGTTGCGTCGAACCCTGATGGCAGTAGGCGTAACCGAATCGAACCCGTTAACGTTCGGCGTCTAGCATAGACGCGTAAGGCTGCTTGTGCGAATAAGCAGCGAATTAGGGTGGCACCACGAAGATGGAACTCTCGTCCCTTACTACGGTCGTAGTATGTGGACGGGAGTTTTTTGCTATATTCTGGATACATAACCAAGGCCTCATTTCAACAGCAAGATAACGGCATTGCCGTTTCTAATACAATATATAGCTATGCTCAGGAGGGAGAATTCCATGTTCAAAGTATTAGTATCAGACCCGATTAGCGATTTCGGGATTCAGAAGCTTGTTGACGCAGAGGATATTACAGTTGTGAAGCAAAAAGGGTTGTCGGAGGACGAGCTGGTTGGCATTATCGCAGATTATGATGCTCTGCTCGTTCGCAGTCAGACTCGCGTTACAGCACGCGTCATGGAAGCAGGTAAGAATCTTAAAGTTGTGGGCCGTGCGGGAGTCGGTGTAGACAACATTGATCTGCAAGCAGCCACACAGCACGGAATTATCGTAATCAATGCTCCTGATGGGAATACGATTACAACTTGTGAGCATGCTTTTGCCATGATGATGGCATTATCTCGTCATATCCCTCAGGCTTATGCAAAGACAATCAATGGAGTATGGGATCGCAAGACTTTCTTAGGTGTCGAGCTGATGAACAAGACTCTTGGTGTTCTTGGTATGGGTCGTATCGGCAGCGAGGTTGCCAAGAGAGCGAAGGCATTTGGCATGGACATCATCGGATATGATCCATTCATGACAGAAGAGCGTGCTGAAAAATTAGGGGTTAAGCTTGGCACAGTTGATGAGATTATTCGCGCAGCCGATTTCCTGACGGTTCATACACCATTGACGCCTGAGACGAAGCATATGATTGCTCGTCCACAATTCGAGGTCATGAAACGCGGTATGCGCATTATTAACTGCGCACGCGGTGGAATTATCGATGAAATGGCACTTGTCGAAGCAATCGATGAAGGCATTGTGGCAGGAGCCGCATTCGATGTATTCGAGGTTGAACCTCCACAACCGGATCACCCATTCTTGAGTCATCCGAAAATTATCGTCACACCTCACCTTGGCGCATCCACTGTTGAGGCGCAAGAGAACGTGGCTGTCGATGTTTCGGAGCAGGTGCTGCATATTCTACGCAATGAACCGTTCAAGAATGCAGTTAACATGCCGCCGGTTGCGCCGGCTGTATTGAATAAAATCCAACCTTACTTCACACTTGCGGAGAAGCTGGGGCAATTCGCTTCACAAATGACAAAGAGCCCAATTCTTGAAATCCTTGTTAACTACTCTGGTGATCTGGCTGAGGTCGATACGCAAACTATTACGAGACATATCGTGAAAGGCGTTCTCACCCAGCATTTTGGCTCAGATGTGAACATCGTCAACTCTGTTCACCTTGCCAAAACGCGCGATATTCATATTATCGTTCAGCAATCCCACGTTGCCAAAGGGTTTACAAATCTGTTGTCCGTAACTTTGAAGACGAACACAGAAGAACGACTCGTAGCTGGTACATTGTTGAACGGATATGGGGAACGTATCGTACAAATTGACAAGTACCCTGTAGACCTCTCGCCAGAAGGGCATCTGCTATTAATTTCGCATGATGATAAGCCTGGCGTAATTGGAATTGTCGGTACACTACTTGGATCAAATGGTGTTAACATCGCAACCATGCAAGTTGGTCGGAAAATTGTCGGAGGGTCTGCCATCATGGTGCTTTCCGTCGACAAAGCCATTCCAGAAGAGGTAATCGCAAAACTGAAAGAAACTACAGACATTAAAAAAGCCAAAGAAATTGTGCTGTAAACCGAACTTATCCTTCATCAGCTCGTGGAGTAGTGGAAACTGTTCCACGAGCATCAAGATTAATCGGAAAATTGTGCCCTCGTCTGACACATATTCCAATCGTCATTCTACAAAAAAAAACACCCTATTGCCGATGAACTGCGCAATAGGGTGTTTTGTGTCATATACTGGTTTGTGTTGGCTGTACGGGTAGAGCAATGGAGAATGTAGTTCCCTTCCCTAATATGCTGTCGACTCGGATATGACCCTGATGTGCTTCGATAATATTTTTGACAATCGCTAGACCTAGTCCTGTGCCGCCTGAAGGGCCGCGTTTGCGTGCCTTATCAGCCTTATAGAATCGTTCGAACACATACGGGACATCCTCTGACGGAATACCCTGACCATGATCCTCAATGTGAATCCACAACCACTCATTGTCCGTACGTTCCGTCCGAATATGAATCGGTTGTCCTTCAGAGGAGTGGCGTAGTGCATTGTCCAGCAAATTCGTCAACACTTGCTCTAACCGATCTTCATCCGCTTCAGGAAGAATTGGATCCATCGCATGAAGTTTCATTTCAATCGGTATATTACGTTCCTTCGCAAGTACTGTGAATTTACGATAGACTCGGGAAGCAAGTTCGTGAACATCCGTCTCTGCTTTGTGCATTGGCAGATGGCCCGCCTCCATGCGAGCTAGGTCGAGCAGATCCTTCACCAGCCTTCCCATACGCAAGGACTCGTCATGAATAACCTGAACAAGCTCTCTGCGTTCCTCTGGCGAAGCAGCTATATCATCCAATAATGCCTCACTATATCCTTGAAGCATGGACAGTGGCGTACGAATCTCGTGCGATACATTCGCGACGAAGTCTTTGCGCAGCTTCTCCAGCTGCACTTCTTCGGTCACATCCCGCAATACGGCTACGGCACCGCGTACGCGGCTGTCTGCATGCAGAGGCCCCATCACAACAGACCAAACCTGCTGCTTCACATGAACACGGGTCGTAACCTCCCGAGCTTCAGAAATAACGGTATGAAAAATGGGTCTTAACGGCTCTGGCACTCCGGATGCACCTGTCATATCTTCATCGATCGCCCAATCCATTCCATTCCAGCGGCTCATGACTGTTTCACCATGCGGGTTCGCGAGCAGCACCTGACCCGATGCATCAAAGGTAATAACAGCATCCGTCATACTGCGCAAAATACTCGCTAGATGCTCCTTCTCATGCTGCAAATCCAAAATGGTAGAGTTCAGTTCCTCCGCCATATGATTAAACGTCTGGGACAACTCCCCGATTTCATCAGAGGAGCGAAGTGTTACTCGTGTGGAGTAATCGCCTTGACGAATCGTATCGGCCGCTTGCTTCAGCTTACGAAGCGGTTGCGTAATCTTCGTAAATAAAAAGAACGCAAAGAAAGTTGTAAGTGAAAATCCAATAATTCCTGTATATACGAACAACTGCTTGATATCATTCGGATGCGCGAAATTGCTGTCAATGTAATGCAGCAAATACAGACCTAAAATGATAAGTACAAAAGCAACTAGACCAATAATGGTCATCCACAACTTGCCGACAATGCTTCGCCAAAATTTCACGTTATTTTGGCACCTCGAGCTTGTAGCCGACACCCCATACCGTAGTAATCATAGTAGCTGCTTCTGGCGAGACCTTATTCAACTTCTCACGCAGGCGTTTCACATGCGTATCTACAGTACGAAGGTCTCCAAAGAACTCGTAATTCCATACATCCTTCAGCAGCTCTTCTCTTGAGAACACCTTGTCCGGAGATACCGCCAAATAATGCAGCAGTTCATATTCCTTAGGCGTCAAGCTAATCTCTTGACCCCCTGCTGTCACACGATGTGCATCATGTTCAATAATGAGATGCGGGAATACAATGTTGTTGCTCGCCTTCGGATCGCTTGTCAAAAAGGCTGTAGCCGAAGATCGTCTCAGGACTGCCTTCACCCGGTAGATGACCTCGCGCGGACTGAAGGGCTTGACGACATAGTCATCTGCACCAACTTCGAAGCCCTGCACTCGGTTAATCTCTTCCCCCTTGGCTGTCAGCATTATGACTGGCGTCGCCTTCACTTGTCTTAAGCGCGTGCATACTTCTACACCGTCGATGCCTGGTAGCATCAAGTCAAGAAGAATAAGGTCATACTCTTCACTTACAGCCATTCGCAGCGCTGCTTCTCCATCTTCCGCCTCTTCAATTTCAAAACCTTCTTTTTCAAGGTACATTTTCAACAGTCGGCGTATCCGCTCTTCATCATCGACGATCAAGATTCGATTCACTTGCTCGGACATGTATGACTCCCCTTTCACCATAAAAGAAAACCTCAAGCGAAGCCAAGTGCGGCTGCAATTGATGAGGTTGGTAGCTCTAGCTGTAATATAAGCAGGCAACTCGCAGGATGCTCCTCTCGTCGTCGCCTTGATACTTGGCTCTATTATAGCAAAAATGTGAACGACTGGGGTACTCCTTGTTCGTAATCCCAGTCGTTTCATCTTTTTTCCATTTGTTAACCTTTATTTTTATACCCCTGAGTAGGAATGCAGGCCTGATATCACCAAGTTCACCCCAACAAGTGTGAACATGACGATGATAAATCCAATTACCGACATCCAAGAAGACTTAGTTCCCTGCCAGCTGCGTGCTAGACGCAAGTGCAGGTAAGCGCTGTATGCAAGCCAAGTCACAAGCGCCCATACTTCCTTCGGATCCCAGCCCCAAAATCTTGACCATGCAACCTGAGCCCAGATCATTGCAAAGATAAGTGCGCCTAACGTAAAGATCGGGAATCCTATCGCAATTGAGCGATAGCTAATCTCATCCACAGTGTCTGGATCAATCCCATGGAATAAGGGTTGAAGGGCCTTCGCGATTGGCTTGCGCAGCAGCAAGCGAATTAATCCGTACAAGATCAGTCCCGCGATGACCGACCATACTACCGTATTCAGCTTCCGGCCCGCTTGAACTCCCTTCATCCAGCCCGGTGCTTCCATTAACGGCAGCTTCATGCCAAGGAAAGAGGGTAGTGATTGCAGGGTAGCTTCATCACTTAAATGCGGAGCCACAAGCGGCGGCATTGTATAGGTGACCATCTCCAAGCCTGTCTCGATCTCCCCTCCGGTCTTGACCGTTTCAACTTTCTGTCCTATAACCACCTCATAGCTTGCAGCACGAAAACTGTATACGACCACGATAAAGCCGATGAATACAACGATGCATCCCATTGTGAACTCAAGCCAGCGCTGTGGCTTGCGCGAACTTCCAGCATCCCAACGGACGGTACGCAATAAGTAGAGCAGTCCTGCAACGAAGGCTACCGCAAAGAAAGCATAGCTAAGTGCCGACATCGTCACATGAAGCTTCAGCCATACCGAGTTCAGTTGTGGAATAAGCGGCTGTACCTCGCTTGGAAAGACCGATGCATACGCCATCATCAAGAAGGCGAGCGGTACAGCAAGGAGCCCTAATACAGTACTTCGGTAAATAAGGTATACAACGATAAATGCACCGATAATCATCATCGACAAAAATGACATGAACTCATACATATTGCTGACAGGGATATGCCCAGCGTATGCCCAGCGCAATCCGAAATAAACGATCTGGCTAATAAATCCAAGTATCGTTACACCAAATGAAATTGCTCCCCATCTGCGTTCGAAGCGAACGGGATCGCGAGTTTTCATCTTCCGGCCAGCAACAGTCACGACGTACAAAATAAAGGAAAGACAAAACAAGAAAAACGCGATAATATATGCGTCCTGACTCCATTGCAAAGTCACGCCTTATTCCCCCCACGATCGATCGATTTGGCATCTACTTCTACGTGAACAGCTCCGAGTGCACTCGCCACCTCATTCCGAATTCCATACCAGTTCTTATTCGTATGGGCACCGAGCAGTAAGCGATTGCCGTCGATTCGAAGCCATATGCGGCGATGCTGCCAATAGAAGCCCATAACTAGACCGATCATACTGATACCAGCCCCAATCCAGATGAGCGGCAGCGCCGTCTCCTTACGCACGGTCATATAACTGATTGAATTCGTATAGATGATATCTTTCATGGATTCTAATCCGATGCGAAGATTGGGCATCGAGCCAGACCCTAAACTCTCTCTCAGCTTGGCATTAATGTCATCCTGATGAAATTGATCTTTGTCCTTAGGCAGCGCGAAATACAAGTAAGGCAAGCCTTCACTTGGGAGATTCGGCCCCTTAATCAAGAAGCTGAATGCAGGTGCGTTCGGGTTTTGCGATTTTGTTGTCAGTTCTCCGTTTTTGCCAATTGCAAAATCCAAGTATTTCCCTGTCAGTTTCAGTGAATATGAACCTGCTTGAAACTCCGTAGCCGTATTCTGCACCCGAAGTTCAAACTTGCCGTATACCTCTCCTGTGTCCACATTGCTAAGTACAGGGCTTACCGCAACGAGACGCGATTCAAAGTCGCTCTGATAGACCATGAGCCCTTCATATTCAAGCGGTGAATTCAACTGAATATTGTGCTGAGCTACCTGTTCAAGCACAGGCTTCACACGCGCATCACCACACTTGTCCACACACTTGAACAGTGTCGCCTTCGTCTCGAACAGCTTCGGTATGACACGCCCTTCCTTCACGAACTGCTCAGGCATATCTTCCTTGCCGTAATATTCAACTGTAAATTTATCATTCTGCAAATAATAGGGAGTTCCAGGTATTTCACGGGCTTCTCCTTGCGGAAAGCCGTCATAATAATCGTAATGCCAGCCTGGGATGCTGCGTGCAAGTATAGCAAGCAAGAAGAGAATAAGTCCGATATGGTTGATGTACGGCCCCCAGCGGCTGAACCGGTTCTTCTCAGCTAATAGCGCCTCATTATCCTTAATAACTCGGTAGCCTTTCTTCTTGAGTACGTTCGACATGTTATCCAGCCAAGCTTCAGCATCTTGGTTTATTGATCCTTCATAGACAATCCGCTGTCTCGAAATAAACTGGACATGCTTACGTATCTTCTGCCGATGTAATGCACGATATAACGGAAGTACACGATCAATGCTGCAAATGACCAGTGAGGCGCCGATCATGACAAGCAATGTAATGAACCACCAGGATTCGTATGTATGAGACAAGCCAAGCATATAATAGATTTGTCCCAATGTACCGTACGTGCTCTTATAATATTGTGTCGGGTCTATGCTGAGAAATGAGCTTTCCTGTGGGTAGATGGTGCCGAGTGACGCACCAATTAATGTAATGACGATAAGAATAACCGCCACTTTTACTGAGGAGTAGAAATTCCAAATGCGATCAATCCATGACGGACTTGCCTTCTGTGACTTACGCGCAACCCCGTCATAACGCATTTCCAGTACGGAATCCACCTCATCCCCTTCAAATAGCGGCTTGCCGCAGGCCTCGCACAATACAGTTCCTACTGCATTCTGATGGCCGCATTCGCACTTCGTATTCTCAAACCGCACAGCCTAGTCCTCCTTCCCTTCAAGCCCTATTCTTTCGCCATTTGTTCCAAATAGGACTCTAGCTGGCTTGTAGTGACTTCCCCAGTATGAATAGCATGGACTTTGCCATCAGGCTTGATGAAGAATGTGGTCGGCAATGGACGGACACCGAAGGCTTTGGTTACACTCTTATTTGAATCGAGCAGCATCGTGAAATGAACATTTACCGCTTTCATATAATTGTCCACAACGATCGCATCTTCTCCATAGTTGATGCCGACGACTTCCACGTTGCGATCCTTCCAATCATCTGCTGCCTTCTGCAAGGTGGGCATCTCCCGCTCACACGGTTCGCACCAGGAGCCCCAGAAATTAAGCACCAGGGACTTTCCCTTGTAATCACTCAGCTGCACAGTATCGCCCTTCAGCGTATGAAGCGACACATCTGGTATGCGGCTGCCAACCTCAGGGTATGTAGGCTTACTGTACGCATTGCTAATTGCAATCCCGCCAAGTATCGCAATGACAGCTAGTATGAGAATCTGGACTGTCTTGTTTCTCTTGCCCAATATCATCGCCCCTTCTTGATGTGGTTCAATTGATATAGATTGAACACTTGCTTTCTATGACATATTTCACATTCAGACGACATAATTGCAACAATTGCATTACACCATCCACGACTATTATAATTCATAGATTAGCGGACATATCTTCCTCAATATGAAAATTATGTGTCACCATATACTGGGCGGGGTGCAATAAAAGCGATTTACTGCTCTATCCGATTTACGTATGCATGGTACGGTTGGATTTCATCTCCATACGGAGTTCGTTGACTTCCGACTTCGTCAGCACACGGTGTTTGCCACGGGCAATTCCTTGCAGCGTAATATTGCCGAACTTCACACGCTTCAGCTTGGTGACAGGATGGCCAATCACCTCGAACATGCGGCGAACTTGACGATTGCGACCCTCATGGATCGTTATACTGATGGTTGCCGTATTGCTCTCCAAGTCAACATCATGGTATTCCACCGCAGCTGGCTGAGTCATACCATCCTCAAGTTTAACCCCTTTTCTCAGTTGCTCCAGCTTATCCCCATGAGGTACGCCTTTCACGGTTGCATGATAGGTCTTCTCCACATGATGGCGCGGATGCATGAGCATATTGGCTAACTCACCATCATTTGTAAACAGCAGCAGCCCCTCTGTTTCATAATCGAGGCGTCCTACCGGATATACTCGTGCCTTTACACCCTTCATGAAATCCATGACTGTCTTGCGGCCTTCTGGATCTGATGTACTTGTAATAACGCCTTTTGGCTTATGGAAGGCTAATACTATTTTGTCGGACTTAACCGATATCGTTCTCCCACTAACAGTAATCACATCGCTTGACGGATCTGCCTTTACGCCTAGAGTTGTTACGACTTCTCCGTTAACTTCTACCTTACCTGCCTTAATAAGCTCTTCACACTTTCGACGCGATGCGACGCCCGCGTTCGCCAAAATCTTCTGTAAACGTTCTTCCATGAATGTCTGTCACCTCAAACTATTAGTATCCTCATTGAAGAGAAAAGCCCGCTGCCAAGAGGGCGCGAGCTTGTCATTAACTTACATTATTCAAGCTATTATGATATTACCCTGTAATGAAACCAAATACAAGGAAACAGACGACAATTGCTGCAATAAATCCGACCAAATCAGAGAATAGGCCAACTTTTAGTGCATACCGGCCTTTCTTAATCCCAACAGCGCCGAAATATACGGTCAACACATAGATCGTTGTATCAGTGCTCCCCTGTATCGTTGAAGCAATTCTTCCAATCATGGAATCAGGCCCGTACATCTTAATCAGATCGGTAGTAAAGGCAAGAGAGCCAGCTCCTGTAATGGGCCGCAAGAAAGCAAGCGGCATCACCTCACCAGGAATGCCAATCCAATCGAGTATCGGACGCAGCAGCCCCACCATCCAATCCATCGCACCAGATGCACGGAATACACTGATCGCAACCATCATGCCTACTAAGGTTGGAATGATGTTGATTGAAGTTTGGAATCCATCCTTCGCCCCTTCAACGAAGGTCTCATATACGGGCACACGCCGAAAATAGGCAAACAGCGGAATAAAAACGATAATGGCCGGTATGGCCCATGCGGATATAGAGGAAACAAATGCATACATAACCGGACCATCCTTTCTACTTCATTTCGAGGCTGGAAGTAAGGTCATGATGCCATAATCATCAAATCATTGTTCAACTAGCTGGTGTATGATATCCCGCTCCCTGAGATTCCGTATACCGCCCTTTGTCAGACTTTAATTGTTGCGGGGGCGGACGCTTCGCATCCTTTCTTCGGTACCATCGATCCGCGAAGATCGCTGCAAATGTTGCTACAATGGTCGCAAGCAGCGTAGTACCTACAATCTCGGCAGGATTAGCAGAGTTGAAATTCATCCTTATCGCAATCAATGTTGTTGGGATTAGGGTTATACTTGACGTATTGATTGCAAGCAGCGTGCACATGGCAGGCGTAGCCGTATCTTTATTCGGATTTAATTTCTGGAGCTCCTGCATAGCTCTTATCCCCATCGGTGTAGCTGCATTGCCTAGCCCAAGCAAATTCGCGCTCATATTCGACATAATGAAGCCGAGAGCAGGATGGTTGCGAGGTACATCGGGAAACAAATACCTAACGACTGGACCAAGAGCCTTGGCAAGCCGCTTCAGCAACCCTGCATCCTCTGCAATCCGCATGATCCCTAGCCAGAACACCATCACACTGATGAGTCCAAAGCTTACAGATACTCCTGTCTTCGCTCCCTCGAACACGGCTTCCGTCACTACGTCAATCTTTCCCTGAGCGGCAGCAGCGATGAATCCCACAAACAGCATGAACATCCATATCGCATTTACAATGACAACCGTCTCCCTTCCCATGGGCGATCAAGCTGCGCCAAATAGTCTGCCTGTTACACGTTTTAGTACCATCATCCATTCACTGAGTACGTTGCCGCTCTTTCTTTCACTTGGAACTGCAGAAGTGTGTTTGGCTGAACCACCTCGAGTTGGCGCAGATTCGTCTGGAGAAATTCTTCGAACATCTACACTGGCTATCGGTTCCTTGTCCACATACATCGTCAAGCGTCCCTGATGACCTAACCTTGCATCGAGACTACCGCTAGCCGGTACGAAGAGCTTGGCAGACAATTTCGATTGCTCCCCATATCCAAGCGGATACGTCAGCGATCTAGAAGCTTCGAATGGCTGACCCTCAATATGTTGGCCTTCCTCTACAATCTTCGCTTGCGGAAACGCTTGAAAGCCGTAATCGAGCATCCTTCTATGGTCTTCCCAATCTCTGGAGTCATTCAGTGTTACAGCAACAAGCTGCTGGCCATTCCGTGTGGCAGAACTGACTAGACACCGCAATGCACCTTTCGTGTAACCTGTCTTCACACCATCTGCTCCTTCATACAAGTGAAGCATTTTATTCTTATTGCCCCACACATAATCCCAATTGTCGATTGTATTAGGCGCCTTCTTCGTACGGGTGCGCACGATTTCACGGAAGGTTGCATTATGCAGTGCATATGCTGATATACGAGCTAGATCTTCTGCAGTCGTATAGTGACCCTTCTCATCCAAACCATGAGGATTGCGGAACTGGGTATGCTCCAACCCGAGCAGCTTCGCCTTCTCATTCATTAAGTGGACGAAGCCTTCTTCCGAGCCTCCAACGTGCTCAGCAATCGCCACCGCAGCATCGTTTCCTGAACGAAGCATAAGGCCATACAACAAATGGTTGAGACTCATCTCTTCTCCAAGTCTCAAGTAAATGGAGGAGCCTTCCTTCCCTACAGCACGAGAAGTCGCCTTTACTTTATCCTCCAGCCGGCCATGCTCAATTGCCACAATCGCGGTCATCACTTTCGTCGTACTCGCCATTGGAAGCTCCTGCTTCCCGTTATGGCTGTACAGCATTCTTCCAGATGCTACATCTATTAAGGCTGCTGCTCTTGCTGCAGTAGATGGAGGCGCGATTCGAGCCGAAGCAGTTCCATTCGATGGCTCAACCTGCAGCGGGATAGACCATTCCTGTACAGCCTCACGCTGTGTGCGACTTGTGTCCACGGATGGATCAGCTGACGCGGCACGTCCATACAAATCATATGCCAGAACCGAACCCAACAGTGCGCACAACGCAATCATCTTTCCAACTTGTCCTACGTATGGATGCTTGCTCATACGTTCCTCCTTAATCTGTATACCGGTCAAGTTGTTCCATATGTATGCTTGTTCGAGACCGAGTATGTCCATCACTTACGATTACTTAAGCAAGCAGGAGTTGCTCTAATGAAAAATAGCGTCAAGCTCCCGTTGACTGCATCGCCATTTTACCGGCAATAACGGCAGCAACAATCAAGCCTGACGCCATATTCCTACCGATCCGATATAATAATATCCTCGGCCGTCGTTGATTCCTGCTTCTTGAACATCGAACTGATTTGATCCAGCACATTAGGTGCGGCATCAATAATTTTCTCCAGCAAATGCGTCTGATTGTCGAGCGACACGACATCAATGCCCCGTCTGCCAACGACGAGAAAGGCAATCGGTGTTATGTAGACGCCACCGCCGCTACCTCCTCCAAATGGCTTCGAACCATAGGCATAGGCTGCAGGAACAGTACGCGCCTCACCACGTTCTGAGGCTGGTCTGTCATGTCTGTCGTGCCTGTCGTGTCTCTCATCCAACCGGAAGTCGCTGCCTCCTGCCGCAAAGCCAAATGCAACACGGCTTATCGGCAAAATGACACTGCCGTCAGGTGTTTGGACAGGATCGCCCACGATTGCATTTACATCTACCATAGCCTTAATATTGTTAAAGGCTGCATGCATTAAGCCCTCGATAGGATGTTCCGCCATGTTCGTATTCCTCCTTCTGCGCGAACGATGCGAATAATCAACTTGATTACAGCAGTTATAGCGTGCACGATGCGAATTTTGGTTATACAAACGATCCTAGTGGAAAAAAAAGGGGTGTGAAATTGCGGATTCACTTCCATCTGAGGATGTCTTCGAAATCGAATATGGTGAGACAATGCTCCTACCAGCATGCTCTTCACTGACCATGATGCCCCTGTCAATAGACAAGCTGTTGCTGGATTAAGCAGTCCAATCTCCGTATCCCAAGTAAACATGCTGCACTGTACGCGTTGGAGAGTTTCTTTGAGCCACAGAATGATGCAACGCGTATGACGTAGAAGTCGCCGCACGTTGTGCTTATATCTCTCTATCAATTTTTTATCGACCTGAGTTTCATCTCGACTTGCATGACCTGTTCCGACATTATCCTTAGCTTTTACATGCAGGTGAACCCCTGTTTCCATGTTAATAAATCGAATGGATCGCCATTCATATTTCCAACGAAGCAGTCCATAGCATGCCCGAATCAAAAGAACAACTCGCTCATGTTTTCCTGATTTGTGAATGATTATTTTGCACTCAATGGACGAAAAGACAATGAGGGCAAGCAAGACAACTACTATCCCTCCAGCAATCGCCCATCCTATCATGTCATGCGCCTCCATTTCCTAAACTATCCGTATTATGGCCTTTTATCCAAACTAGCATGCACGAGGAGCATAATTCCGAGTGGCCTTACCAAACAAAAAACCCGGCAGCTCGTATTATCGCATACGAAGCTGACGGGCAAGCATTAGAACATATTGATGCTCCTCGTTAAAGCAAGTTTCTTTGAATGTTAGGGACAAGCGCCTCTTTACAGCATCAGCTTGGAACGATCAATAGATTGACCAGGCAAAAGTTCAAGTCCTTGAATCCCAAGCTCCTGAAGCTTCGCCACAAATGCTGCCCCATCCTGTTGAATAGGAGGAAATGTATTGTAGTGCACGGGGATGACAACTTTAGCCTGTACCCACTGCGCAGCTAGCAATGCATCTTCCGGGTCCATCGTGAAGAAGCTGCCAATTGGCAAGAAGGCGATATCTGGCTTGTAGCGATCGCCAATGAGCTTCATATCGCTGTACAATGCAGTGTCTCCGGCATGATAAATCGTTAGCCCTTCTGTTTGCAGGACAATCCCTGCAGGGTTACCCATATAAATATCCTGACCATTGACTGTAACGGAGGAACTATGCAGGGCAGGCACTAGCGCAACCGTTCCAAATTCGTATGGAGCTGGTCCACCTAGGTTCATGCCTATAGCTTGCGCACCTTGCGATTCCATGTAGTTCGTAAGCTCTACCATGCCAATAATAGGCGCATTGCAGCGCTTGGAGATGGATACCGCATCACCAATATGATCGCCATGTCCATGTGTGAGCAGCACATAGTCCGCATGAATCTCTTCTGAGCGTGTGACTGCTGCAGGGTTGCCAGTCAAGAAAGGATCAATGATAATACTATGCTGTTCGGTAACAAGCTGAATGCAGGAATGACCGTGGAAATGAATGTTCAAAGCAGTTCCTCCTCATATTTGCATTTTCAACAGCTTCATATGCAGAAGTTCTTATCTTATCTCTTCCTCGTGCTCATGTTGAACTCCTGCTTCCAATTGTTCTTCAACTTCCTTCACGTCTTCAATCGTCAATTGGCGTCCATCTAACTTCTCGAACAAGAGCTGCGTTTCCTCTTCTAACCCATCCATTTGTTCAAAAGCAGAGGAATCCGGCAGTTCTTTAATTGTTGATAATCCGAAATAATCTAAGAATGATTTCGTTGTGCCATACAAAATCGGCCTTCCAATCGCTTCTGCTCGTCCAACCTCTTCGATCAAACCCTTGTTCGTCAGTGTCTGAATCGCACGATCCGATTTTACGCCGCGGATTTCTTCAATCTCAACACGGGTAATCGGCTGTCGATAGGCAACGATAGACAAGGTCTCTAGGGCTGCTTGCGACAGAGAAGAACGCGATGGCGAATATGCCATCTTCTCAAAATACGGGGCATGTTCTGGCAATGTAACTAGCTCGTACATCCCTGCGATTGCAACAATTTGCAGACCACGTTTCGAGCGCTCGAAGTCCGCGCGCAGATCGTTCATCGCTTCCTCTATAACCTCTGGGCGCTGTTCTGTAATTTCTGAGATTTGCTTAATGTTCAAGCCTTCATCACCGGCCATGAACAACAACCCCTCAATAATCGACTTCAGCATCTGAAAGTCCATCTTCCGTGTCCACCTCCCCACTCCATTGAATCACGATGTCCTCAAAGAGGCTATCCTGGTAGCAGCGAACTTGCTTCATCTTCATCAGCTCCAGCAGCGCGAGAAAGGAAACGACAATTTCCGAACGCGTGAGATGCTCGCTAAGCAAGTTAGAGAACATCATCTTACCTCCCTTGCCAAATGGACGCAGCGTGTCGATAATGCTCTTAATCCGATCCTTCACCGATATTTCATCCCGGTGGATTGTTGCGACCTGCGTTCTGCGCGACGCTTTGCTAAGTGCCTTGCGGAATGCTGCGATCAAGTCTGTGACATGTAATCCATCCACTGGATTATCAGGAGCTGTTGGCATAAATGGCGTTAAGTCCTCTGGTTCCTTGGAAAAAATCATGCTTCGTTCTGTCTCGCGTTCCCGGAGATGCTCCGCAATTCCCTTGTACTTTCGGTATTCGATCAACTTGCGTATAAGCTCTGCCCGCGGATCAGGCTCATCATCCACATAATCTTCATAGTCGTCCCATTCCATGACCGGAGGCTTGGGAAGCAATTGCTGTGATTTCATGGACAGCAACGTTGCCGCCATAACGAGAAACTCGCTCGTAATCTCCAGCTCTAATTCCTGCATATTGTGCAAATATTCCATATATTGATCTGTAATCTCACTAATCGATATATCTTGAATATTAATTTCCGCTTGGTCGATTAAATGCAGGAGCAAATCGAGCGGTCCTTCAAACTGTTCCAGCTTATACGTTACGGTCACCCCGTGATAACCTCCTGAGCAATAAAAACAAATGTAGCGCCCTTACAAAAAGGGCACTACATTAAATAAGCACTATTTTAACTGATTCGTCAAGTTCGCCATTTCAATTGCAGTAGACGCAGCTTCCCAACCCTTGTTACCTGCCTTCGTTCCTGCACGTTCAATTGCCTGCTCGATGGAGTCTGTTGTCAGCACTCCGAATATGGTCGGAACCCCTGTCTTCATGTTCACTTGCGCAACGCCTTTAGCCGCTTCACTGCACACATAATCGAAATGCGGAGTGGATCCGCGAATAACTGCGCCTAGTGTGATCACCGCATCATACTTCCCGCTCTCCGCCATTTTCTGCGCAATAAGTGGAATTTCAAATGCACCCGGAACCCAGGCAATATCTACCTCCTCATCTTTAACCCCGTGGCGCTTCAGCGCATCAAGTGCTCCCGAAACAAGCTTGCTGACAATAAATTCATTGAATCGACCAGCAACAATTCCATATTTTAATCCTTCGGAAACTAAGTGTCCTTCAAATACATGTGGCATAAGTAAAGTCCTCCTCTGTGATAAATAACTGAATCATATCGATAAGTTTATCGCACGCTTGCGGTACTTCATTTCCTTCAGGGCTTATCTGCGTGCTTGTTCATCCTGTTCAATATCGTCGAATACGAGCATATGCCCGAGCTTTGCAGCCTTCGTATGCAGATATTTTGTGTTGTCTTCATTCTCCTGCATTTGAATCGGGACGCGCTCAACGACCTCCAAACCATAGCCTTCCAACCCTTTAATTTTGCGAGGATTATTTGTAAGAAGGCGAATTTGACGAATGCCAAGATCTTTCAAGATTTGAGCTCCAATGCCGTAATCCCGCAGATCCGCTGGGAATCCAAGCTCCAAGTTGGCATCCACAGTGTCTAGCCCTTGCTCCTGAAGCTTGTAAGCTTTGAGCTTGTTAATAAGTCCAATCCCGCGGCCTTCCTGGCGCATATAGAGCAGGACGCCATTGCCTTCCTTGTCTATTTGTGAAAGCGCAGCGGCGAATTGAGGGCCACAGTCGCAGCGATGTGAATGAAATACATCCCCGGTTAAGCATTCCGAATGAACACGAACAAGTACTGGCTGAGTTCCATCAATGTCGCCCTTCACTAAGGCAACATGTTCCTTATTGTCCACACCATTCGTATAGGCAATAGCTCGGAATATCCCGAAGTCAGTAGGCATGTTCACCTCGACCTCACGTTGAACCAGCTTCTCCTTCTCATTACGATAATGAATGAGATCCTTGATGCTGATGAGCTTCAAGTCCCATTGCCCCTTCAGTTCCATCAAGTCGGGCAGTCTCGCCATCGTGCCATCTTCCTTAATCACTTCGCAGATGACACTAGCAGGTGCAGATCCGCTCAACCGGGCGAGATCAACCGCTGCTTCCGTATGCCCTGCACGGCGCAACACACCACCATTCTTCGCTATTAACGGGAAGATATGACCCGGGCGGCGGAAATCTTCTGCCTTGGCGTTCGCATCCAGCATCTTCTGGATCGTTAGTGAGCGTTCGTGCGCTGAAATGCCAGTAGTCGTATCTACGTGATCAATGGATACGGTAAATGCCGTACCGTGATTGTCCGTGTTGTGTGCAACCATTGGGTGAAGCTCAAGCTCCTCGGCACGCTCCTGCGTAATAGGTACACATACCAATCCTCGGCCTTCTGTAATCATGAAGTTAATAACTTCCGGTGTTGCCTTGTCGGCTAACGCGATAAAGTCGCCTTCATTTTCCCGATCTTCGTCATCAACCACAATGATGACCTTGCCCTGCTTCAAATCTGCAATTGCGTCTTCTATCGAATCAAAGTGAAATGCTTCCTTCATGTTGTTCCTCCCCTTTCACCATTACATAAAACCATGCTCTGCCAAAAATGCTGCATTAAGACCTCCAGAACCAGAACGATTCGAATCCTTTGTCTCGTTCTCCGGCCCTGATCTACCATACCGGAGCAAATGATCCACATACTTGCCAAGCACATCACATTCAATGTTGACGATATCACCCGGCTGCTTGCGCTGAAGAGCGGTTTGCGCCAACGTATGCGGAATAATCGATACGGCAAATTCTCCATGCTCTGCTCGCGTAAGGGTTAAGCTGATGCCGTCAATAGTGACAGAACCTTGTGGAATCATATATTTTGCCATCTCAGGCCGACTCGCCCGACATTCGATGACGACAGCATTCGCATCTCTTGTTCGTCCCACAATCGTTGCAAGACCATCTACATGTCCTTGCACAATATGACCGCCGAATCGCCCGCCTGCTGCCATTGCACGCTCTAGATTGACCGGATCGCCCGGCCTTAAATCCTTCAAATTCGTGTGGCGAAACGTCTGCGGCATCACATCCGCCATGAAGGAGGTGCCATCATATGACGTTGATGTCAGGCATACACCATTGACAGCGATGCTGTCCCCCAGCTTCATGCCATCTAGAACCTTAGATGCTCGGATGTGAAGCACCATCGCCTCACCCCGCTTCATCACAGACTGCAGTGAGCCCACTTCTTCAATCAGTCCGGTGAACATTGCTATGCTCCTCCTTTATGCTGGAATGAGTCAAATGCTCCACCTCACGCTTGCCGAAAGGATATCCTGTGATGCAGATATTATCTCCGAGCTTCTCAACCTCCACATGCTGAAGCCGGTATGCATCCTGCATCCTCTCTACACCTTCAAACACAAAACTACCAGGCGCATGCTGACCGCCGACGACAATCGGAGCCATAAATATTGCAACTTTGTCGACCAGCTTCTTCTCTAGCATCGCCCCATTCAATCGACCTCCACCTTCAAGGAGTATGGATCCGATCTCATGTTGGCCACACCATTCCATCATCTGCTGAAGGTCTACCTTCTCGCCTTCACCGCACTCGATAACCTCTACGCCTCTGGACACCAATTCACGCCGCTTCTCCCCGCTTGCCCGTGCAGTTGTGAAGATGCAGGTTCGTGCAGCTTGATCGGTTACGACGTTGGCGTCCATAGGGATCCGAAGCTTCGAGTCTACAATCAAGCGCACTGGGTTTACCCCAGGGACCGACAGACGTGTTGTCAGCGATGGATCATCCGCAAGCACAGTGCCTATGCCTACCATAATCGCTTGATGACGGTGCCTCATCGAATGAACGAGTTCACGACTTCGCTCATTCGAGATCCACTTGCTGTCCCCAGTCGAAGTGGCGATCTTGCCGTCCAGCGTACTTGCTGTCTTGAGGGTAACGAACGGAATGCCGGTCGTAATATGCTTAGCGAACATTTCAATCAGTGCGAGACCTCTCTCCCGAAGCACATCCAACGTTATCCCAATTCCATGATCCTTCAGTAGAGCAATTCCTCTCCCTGCAACCGCTGGATTCGGATCGACGCAAGCGATCACGACACGGGCAATTCCCGCTTCAATCAATCGCAGACTGCAAGGCGGTGTTCTCCCATAGTGGCTGCATGGCTCAAGGGTCACATACGCAGTCGCTCCTCTCGCCGCTTCACCAGCCATCTGTAAAGCATAGACTTCCGCATGGCCTTCACCACGCCGCAAATGAGCTCCAAGACCGACGATTCGTCCCTCGTTCACAATGACACAGCCAACTGCAGGGTTCACATCGGTCTGTCCAAGCACCTGCTCTGCCATGTTCACAGCGAGCTGCATGTACAGTTCATCATTGATAACAGCAGACATTAGGTATCCTCCTTTCCACAAACAGATCAAGGCTAACGCAAAAAAGCCCTTCGGATCCTCCGAAGGGCATGATTGATTGAGCTTACAGGTATGTACTTAATTTCACAATAGTCGCACATAAGCATAATTTCCATTTGTATATGACAAATAAAACCGACAACAAGGATGTTCTCAGCAAACTGCAACGATTTCGCATATGTCAAATACGACGATAGATGAATAGAAAACCTCGCGCTTACGCAGGTATTCGCCGTCCATTTCGCCTGGAATGCTCATGAAATTGTGAAAATAAGAACTTGAAAGAACTAATTATCGAGTTCTTCTCTCCTGACGCCCCTTCTCCCATCCAGACTATACTGTCGGCTCTGGAGTTGCACCAGATCCACCGTGTGGACGAATCCACCCGGGTCACGGACTAAGAACATCTTGCACACGCAAGAATAGGTTCATCACCGCCGGTCGGGAATTTCACCCTGCCCTGAAGGTCTGTCATTCGTATTGCTATAAAATTAGTTTCTAAGATGTTGCACTTAGAAGTGTACCACCTGACCTGGTAAAATGCAACTTGTGTCGCTTCACCGCATGGAACATTCAGCTGCGTTCAAATAAAAAAGACGTGCAGCAGCCAAGCTGCATACACGCCTTCCCTCAATTATTTCTATTCTTCCACGATTGTAACTTGCTTCATCTTGTCGCCTTGCTTAACAGCATCTACATGCTCCATGCCCTCTACAATTTTGCCAAATACCGTATGCACGCCATCCAAGTGAGGGAATGCATCGTAAGTGATGTAGAATTGGGAACCGCCTGTATCCTTGCCGGCATGCGCCATCGCAAGTACACCACGCTCATGCTTGTGCGGGTTGCCTTTTGTCTCACATTTGATTGTGTAGCCTGGGCCGCCTGTACCTGTTCCGTGCGGGCAACCGCCTTGAGCTACAAAGCCCGGAATAACACGGTGGAATGTCAAGCCGTTATAGAAACCTTCGTTGGACAGCTTCTCAAAGTTTGCAACGGTACCTGGTGCCTCTTGCTCATGGAGCTGGATTTTCACCGTGCCGCCTTTTTCCAATTCAATCAATGCATATTTGCTCATCATGTATCGTCTCCTTCCATATGTACAATGCTCACGCTTGCTCATCCGATTATACGTTATTTCATAACAAAAAGAAAACACCCGATTTCTGCCTCATCGTTATGCCACGGCAAGACAGAAGATTGGGTGTTGTAATAGTTTCCATATCTGGTGTAACTTCGAATATGAAATTCAACTGCTGCCGCGGAGCTTGCAATCGTCACATCCCGTACTATTTCAGCGCTGGCTCCTTGCGCAGACGAGCTGGAATGCAGTCATTGCGCACGATATCTTCATGCGACTCACGACGTACAACAATATCCGCTTCCCCGTTGTGCACGAATACGACAGCTGGTCTTGGAATACGGTTATAGTTGCTTGCCATCGAATAATTGTACGCACCTGTGCAAGACACAGCCAACAGATCGCCCTGCTGGACGGCAGGAAGCACAGCATCCCAGATCAGCATATCGCCGCTTTCGCAGCATTTTCCTGCTATCGACACTGTCTCCGTGGACTCATTAGTCGCACGGTTAGCAAGCAGTGCCTCATAACGAGACTCATACAGCGCTGGTCGAGGGTTGTCGGTCATCCCTCCATCAACAGCTACATATTTGCGCACGCCTGGAATATCCTTCACAGAGCCAACTGTATACAGTGTTGTTCCCGCTTCTCCAACAATACTGCGGCCTGGCTCTACCCAAATTTCAGGCAAGCATTCTCCGATGTCAGCAAAATGCTGCTTTACAGCATCTGTAATGGCCTTTACATAATCGCGAACATGCAGAGGCGTATCCCCTTCTACATAGCGGATGCCAAAGCCGCCGCCCAAGTTCACAACCCGGAATGCGATCCCTAGCTGTTCCTTCACCCCACGAGCAAATTGTGCAACGCGTTCAACCGCCATTTGGAATCCTTCAGTTTCGAAGATTTGAGATCCGATATGCGAGTGGATGCCCAGCAGCTCCAAATGAGTTGCATCCGCCGCATGACGCACAGCCTCAAGCGCCGTGCCATTGCCGATGTCAAAGCCAAACTTCGAATCCGTCTGACCTGTCGAAATGTATTCATGCGTATGTGCCTCAACCCCTGGTGTAACGCGGAGCAGCACAGGTACGGACTGATTGCGTTCTTGGCAAATTGCATTCAACAGCTTCAGCTCCGTGAAATTATCAACAACAAAGCAGCCAATGCGGGCATCAAGCGCCATTTCGATCTCCTCGGGCGTCTTATTATTCCCATGGAAGTGGATTCGCTGGGCCGGGAATCCAGCCTGCAAGGCTGTATACAATTCCCCTTCCGATACAACATCCAGCGACAGCCCCTCTTGGTCGACTAGCCGGCACATTGCTGCTGTACAGAATGCTTTGCTTGCATATGCAACCTGAAAGGTTAACCCTGACTCGCGAAATGCTTCCATGTATTGTCCACAGCGTTCTCTGACTAATGCTTCGTCAAAAATATAAAGCGGAGTACCAAATTGCTGCTTCAATTCGGTTACATCGCAACCGCCAATTTCTAAATGTCCATCCCCATTAATCTTGCTCGTTCCGTGTAAGTACATCGTCATTTCTCCCCACTCCCACTCGATCTTCTATGTCTATCCCCTCATGTTGTTCCAATTGTTGGTGAAAATATTACATCGAGTATATCAGCTTATTCGATCTTGAAAGAATGGATTTTTCCGTCCATCATTTGCATTATAGAGGTTGTCAAGGGACAAACACCTTGCCTTCCAAACGTTGAAGCTATCGCTTCGTTCTTGGCGGCATCTTTGTATTATCTCGCGTCTGATTCAAGCTAGGGCGCGTCTTTATCAGCAAGAATGGCTGTCGCACGATGATATTGTACATCGCTTTGGCATTGAACGGAATGAACGGCCATAAGTATGATGCATTGTACGAGCGATGCAGGGTCAGCCAGAGCAGCCAAACGGTTGTACCAATTACGAGTCCGGGAACTCTGAATAGCGCAACCGAAATAAGCAGCACAAGCCTCACGATTCGATTGGCCAGCGCCAGCTCATAGCTCGGTGTCGCAAACATCCCTACGGCAGCTACAGCCATGTACAAAATAACCTCATTGACGAACACTCCTGTTTTGACCGCTATGTCACCTACGAGTATCGCAGCTAGCAAGCCCAATGCTATCGCAAGCGGCGACGGAGTATGAACAGCCGCCATTCGCATGAGATCCACGCCGAGCTCTGCGATGAGGAACTGGAAAATGAGCGGTATCTTCCCTGTCTCCTGCGGTCCAATAATTTGTAGGGTGGCAGGCTTTAATCCCGGCTCGATAACGAGCAGCAGCCACAACGGGAGAATGAAGAGCGATGCAAAAATACCGATGAAGCGCACACTCCGCAAATAGGTTCCCATAAATGCAGTTTGTCGATTCTCTTCTGCATGCTGACATAAGTCGAAAAACGTCGTCGGCAAAATGATGACAGATGGAGAAGTGTCGACAAATATGACAATGCTGCCATCCATCAAATGGGAAGCGACAACATCTGGACGTTCCGAGTATCGTACTAGCGGATAAGGGTTCCACGCCTTATTGATAATCGCCTCCTCCAGTTGCTTGTCGGCCAGTGGCAGACCATCCACATTCACCGCTTTTATTTTATTACGAACCGACTCCACTTGACGCTTGTCAGCAATATCATCTATATAGGCAATACACACATCGGTACGGGTACGCCGTCCCACCTGCACCATTTCATACATAAGCCCTGGATCACGCAAGCGGCGTCGGACAAGGGTAACGTTCGTGAGCAGTGTCTCGCCGAATCCGTCACGCGCACCCCGAACCACCCGCTCGAGCGACGGTTCTTCAAGACCCCGCATAGGGAAGGTTTTGCAGTCCACTATAATTGCACTTGATTCATGATCAATAAAGAAAGCGCTGCTGCCAGCGAGCACCTTATTAATGACGCTGCTTAACTTATTCTCCCGCTCCACTTGAACATGAGGGATATAGCGTTCGAATAAGGATTTGAGCGCGTTCGGCGACATTTCTTCCTTATCCAAGTAAGACATGCGGGACAAAATTAACGTCATCACTTCGTCCTTAGCAAACCCATTCACATAGAACAGGCCCACCCGCCGCTCACCGAAGACCATCTCGCGCAGCAAGATATCGAACGACTCCCCAAGTCCGACTACCTGCTGCAGCGTTCGTTTCGTCTCGTCCAGCTTCTTGGAGATTTCGTCCTTGTCCTGCCAATAGATGATGGACTCTTCTATCGTATCGGACTTCTCACGCTGCTTTTTTCTGTCATGCAAGCTGCCTTGCTCAGATGCATGCTGCTGATTTCCTCCATCCTCAGACTTCTCTTTCGGTGATTTCGAATGAGGAGGGGGAAGTACGTCCTTTTGCGACGATTCTTGTTCTGTTTGCTGCTCTGTCATTGGGCAATGTCCTCCTTCTTATTGAATCGCAATGTTTTGGCATATCCTTCATCGCGAGATTCTCACCATTCACACAGAAATTTCAATGCGGGTATTTAAAACAGTCGAACCAAGATCCAAGAACCTTGCCAATTACCATTGCGGTCAGTAGATGAGGGAGCGCATGTGTCATACCAAGCCGTTTCGCCAATATCGGAAAAACATTCAATACCTCCGTCAGCGCTGCAGCCAAAAGTCCCACGAATACCCCATCCAGCAGTCCGATGAATGGAGAGAACCATCCCGCATAGAAGAATCGGATACTCCATAAATCTGTTACGGTAAAGAACAGCGTGCCCGCAATAATGGCGTACTCAAACCAATACGAACAGTGGAAGGAGCGAGTAAGCTGTGCTAGCCGTGGAAGCATGTCAAGCACGACAAATAATGCCACCATCGCGCCCCCAACCGTAATCCCGCCAGCGATTCCCGCGAACGATGCCAGCAGCTGTGCAAGACCATACAGCCAAGTCTCAGTCACGCTTCAAATCCTCCTTGCGCAATCGCTTGTATTCCTCGGTTATCATGTACTGGTTCAAGTTTTCCTGATATAGGAACATCTCAACTTCAAGCGGTGTCGGCTCTTCATTGAACTTCTTGCGGAAAAAGTGATTAAAAAATACGACCATCCCAAGACCGATGCCAATGGAATAGCAGGCTTGGAACCAAAATGGATTCGCATCCTTCCGACCCGTAAGCATTTCTACAATTCGTTTATGTACAGGGAGCATGCTTACATCGGCGTGAAAGTTCATGATCGCTAAGCCAGAACCGAAGAACAGCAGCAGCCAGACAAGAACAATTAGGGCGATATTTGGCTTCTTCACCTGCGTCACAACCTCAACTAATGTATGCGGCTGGCCGAAGCATTCTATGGTCATTATCGGACACAGTTCCTTAATTGCCCTCGTAATGTGCATCATGTCAATCAATATCATGTTACCGTCGCTTGTCTTTGGTTCCTTCAGCACAAGCTCTCTTAATTTCGTGTACCATGCATCGTCTGCAATGACCTCAGCTACATCCTTAAGTCGAATCGGATGATCTGGCTTGACCGAAGATTGCTTGCGCAGCCGGATATAGCAGGTACTGCCGGAATCAGGCAACTCATCCAAAGTCGCCATGTTCATCCCCCTCCTTCCTCCATATTGTTAGTATGGTTGAATAGACAGCAAAAAAACCGCAAGGACATCTCCCTGCGGTTCGCTCCTCATACCCTCTCTGGCTCACTGAGCGATCTGGGCTTTGATGGATTGCAATATTTTCTTCTCCAGTCGTGACACTTGCACCTGCGATATTCCGAGGCGACTGGCAACCTCAGATTGCGTCTGATCCCGATAGTACCGCAAATAGACAATAAGCTGCTCTCGTTCACTCAAGCCTTCTATCGCTTCATTCAGCGCAAGCTTATCAAACCATTTGTCCTGCGTATCATCGGCAATTTGATCCATTAACGTAATTGGATCACCATCATTTTCGAATACCGTCTCATGAATGGAGGTCGGTGGTTTATTCGCTTCTTGTGCGAACACAACATCCTCCGGTGATACCCCAAGCTCCGCTGCAACTTCCTTAATCGTTGGAAGCCGATTGAGCCGCTTGGACAACTCATCCTTCGTCTTGCGAACTTTGTTCGCCATCTCCTTCAGTGATCGACTCACCTTCAGCGTTCCATCATCACGCAGAAAACGCTGAATTTCACCGATGATCATCGGCACTGCGTAAGTCGAGAACTTCACGTCATATGATAAATCGAATTTATCAACAGATTTCAGCAATCCGATGCAACCAATCTGGAACAAATCATCTGGATCATATCCTCGATTCATAAAGCGCTGAACGACGGACCAGACAAGGCGTATGTTGCAATTGACAAGTGTTTCTCTCGCTAGCGAGTCACCTGTCTGACTGAGTGCAATCAGACGCTTCACTTCCGCGTCATCCAAATAATTGGGCGACGACTGCTTCAAATCAGCTTCCATGGCTTCAACCCCTAATTATAGAGCGCTTTTTTCGATTCAATCCGCTTCTTCATGCGGATGCTCGTACCCACGCCCAGTTCGGTAGTTACTTCGCATTCATCCATGAAGTTCTCCATGATCGTGAAGCCCATGCCAGAGCGTTCCATGTCCGGCTTCGACGTATACAGCGGCTGTCTTGCAAGCTCAAGATCCTCAATGCCTCGTCCATTGTCTGATACGGTCAGCATAATCTCCTCACCGGAAATAACCGCTGAAATCGTAACCATCCCAGTAGGATCATTATCATATCCGTGGATGATACAATTCGTCACTGCCTCAGAGATTACGGTCTTCATATCTGTCAGCTCGTCCATTGTCGGATCCAGCTGCGATACAAAGGCTGCAACAGCCACACGGGCAAATGCTTCATTCTCGGAACGACTGGAAAATTGCAGCGTCATTACGTTCGTGTCTGATTGTACACTCATGATACGACCTCCAACCCATTAAGCGCTTTGCGCTCATTATCGTAAACATGCACAATTTTAAACAAGCCAGACAATTCGAACAGACGTCGTACCGCGGGATTCATATCGCATACCGCCATTTTTCCGCCTCGTCCCTTGATCTGCTTGTATCTTCCTAGAATGACCCCCAAACCCGAACTGTCCATAAACGTCAAATCACGAAGGCTTAGCACGACATGGTTCACTTGCTTGCGTTGAATCGCTTCGTCGAGCTGAATTCGTACGTACTCAGACGTATGATGATCCAGTTCCCCTCTCAGACGGGTAATCAATACGTTGCGCTGGTGTTCCAATTCCACCTGCAGATTCATGGCGCTTCACTCTCCTCCCCATGATGCCGATACAGTTCGTCAATGGGATAACCAATTCCTGCCTGACGACAAAACTAGAAGCTGCACGCCGTTAATTGACAAAAAACAACTTGCCGCACGTACGTTTAAAGAGTGTCCACCAGCCAGCTTTCGCAATTTCCTCGGTGGATTCGACAGGATATTCACGAACCTTCTTATCTCCCTGATAAACGACAAGTTTCCCAAGCGACTGACCAGCCGCTACTGGAGCCTTCACAGATTTCGGACCTTCCAGTTCGAAGCGAAGATTGTCAGTGCCCTCGCCTTTTTTGAGTAAAACATGATATGGACGCCGAGCCTTCAGCTCAATATTCTCGACCATCCCTTTCTCCACACGAATATCGCCAATCTTATCTCCGCTTTTCAGCAGCGGAACATTCGTATACTGAGCGAAGGCATAATCGAACATTTGCGTGACTTCTGCATTGCGTGTCTTCGTATTCGGTTCGCCAAGCACAACAGCTACCACACGCATATTATCCCGTTTCGCTGTCGCAGACAGGCAATAACGAGCTTCTGAAGTAAAGCCTGTTTTCAACCCATCTGCACCTTGGTAGAACCGTACAAGCTTATTCGTATTGACAAGCCAAAATTTCTTGCTGGTGTTCTGTCGCAAATAATCCTCATATGCACCTGTAAATTTCGTTACATTCGGATATTTCAACAACGCTTGCGACATCAAGGCAATATCATGCGCTGACGTATAATGATTCTCAGCAGGGAGGCCATTGCAATTTACAAAATGTGTATCCTTCATGCCAAGCTCTGCAGCCTTATCGTTCATCATTTGTACGAACGCCTTCTCGGAGCCGCCGATCTTCTCAGCCATCGCAACCGATGCATCATTGCCTGAGGCCATTGCGATTCCCTTCATCATTTCCTCAACCGTCATCTCTTCGCCCGGTTCCAGAAAGATTTGCGATCCGCCCATAGACGCGGCATACTCGCTTGTTGCCACCTTGTCCGTCATCTTCAGCTTTCCTTTGTCAATGGCTTCCATGACAAGCAGCATCGTCATAATTTTCGTAATACTCGCTGGCGGAAGCCGATCGTGGCTATTTTTCTCGAAAATCACCGTTCCCGTGTCCGCATCCATAAGCACCGCTGAGCGCGCGTTATCCGCCAGTTGGGCATCCGGCGCAGCAGAGGATGTTGCTTGGCTTGGCGTTTCTGAATTTGTCCAAGGCGGCAAGTCTGTCCGTGCATAAGATGCGTTCGCCGAAGAAGGCAATATACAAGCGGCAGCAAATAAAAAGCTAAGGCTAGCACACAGCCATTTGTTCACTGATTGTCCCCTCCTATCTAAATAGCGTACATTCTGAGCGCATTACATGCGCAGGATGCACTTTCTATCCAGTGTTACCTTTCAGAAGCAAAATATTCCACTCTTACTGAAAGATAGAGCAGAACTTGGAAGGTTTATCATGTCACGATGTCGAAATAAATTGGGAAATAAATTTATAGCCTACGAAAATGAAATGCAGTACACAACGCGAGAGGATGACATCATGCTTCAGTCGCAATTTGAACACAAAATGATCTCGAGGGGTGTGAATTTCCCGGATTTTGATTTTACTAAGGATAACCTTGATCGCATCTGTATCGGGTTGCATCTGGGCTATTCAGAGGAACAGCTAATGAAGGAGCTCTCTATTTCGCAAGCACAGTGGAAGAAGAGCATCGATCTGCTCTATGGTGAAGGTCTCGCCAAAAAAGTAGAGGGGCGATATGTTCCGACATTTCCGGTCATCTCACATGAGGCGGGGCAACAGTTCTACCAGCTTAGCATCGCAATCGGAAATGACATCGTATCTCTAATCAATCACAACGCGAATCGAATCCAGCAAGAGACTTTCAAGGTCCCGGCATTGCACAATTTTGAATTTGCCGATCTCTCCCTATTTATAATGGAGCGATGTATTATTAGATTTCGTGCAAATCGACTATGTGGAACAGTTATTCCTCAAGTCCGACAGACCGTCTCGCAATGGAAAGAACTATTACTATGGTTTGTTGGAAAAACATGCTGATCAGCAGCTAGAACCGTTCGGAATTTACGGAAACCACTGTGTTCCTATCGGTTCGGCGTACTATTGCGCGTATGGGAATAACAGATACAATCAGCCTCTTCTTCCCCTGTTCAGCAAGGAACAGGTATGTACTTTATTTGGCCCTGCATTATCGGAAAATAAGGCTGCAATTCCAACGATCATCGATCACATTATTCAAAGCTCATCTGGCAACGGTTCGATTGAAAGTGAGATACGAAAGGGTTTGGGGCAGTTACATTTGTGGAAGAACGGCAAGCTGATGATCCCTGTACTGAACAACGAGGAATATCAAGCACTGCATCGCATTGCCAATCTTATTACGGCAGATTTAATCAGACTGTTCGAGGATTATCGTTCGATGCTAGTTCAAGCGTATCACGCCTCTCCTTTCGCTGAAGAAACCTCCTTCGAGGAGTATTTTATTTGGTACTATCATTTTTTATATACTTATGTGACTAACCAGCTCATCGAATTGAACGTTATACAATTGCCTTCTTCGAATGGACTCGCTCATTTTATATTGCTGGAACCATAAGATAAGGCCGCTGCTGCTGCCCGATCAACGGACAGCCATGCAGCGGCCTTTTTTCACATGTGAATGTGTTTCTTACATCACAGGGATAATTCCAATAACAAGCTTGAGGAATTGGTCTCGAACGAGCTCTGCCGTCTCCATGACCTCATCGTGCGACAATGGCTGATCCAGAATGCCCGCCGCCATGTTGCTGATGCAGGAAATGCCGAGCACTTCCATGCCTGCATGTTGCGCGACAATTACTTCGGATACCGTCGACATTCCTACAGCGTCGCCACCTAGCACACGAAGCATGCGGATTTCTGCAGGCGTCTCGTAGTTCGGGCCAAGAAAGCCGACATATACACCTTCCTGCAGTTCAACACCCTGCGAAGCTGCAACGTCCTTAGCCTTCTGGCGAAGCTGCGGGCTGTACGCCTGAGACATATCCGGGAAGCGTACCCCGAGACGGCTGTCGTTCGCACCAATCAGCGGATTGCGCCCAGTCATGTTCAAATGATCGGAAATGATCATCAGATCCCCAGGCTTATAGGAAGTGTTGATCCCGCCTGCCGCATTCGTTACGAGCAGCTTGGATACGCCAATCGCCTTCATAACGCGAACCGGGAATGCGGTTAGCTCTGGCCCATATCCTTCGTACATATGGAACCGGCCCTTCATCATCGCTACCGTACGGCCTGCGATCTTGCCGATCAGAAGCTCGCCCGCATGGCCTTCTACAGTCGATACAGGGAAATGCGGAATGTCCCCGTATGCAATCGTTACAGGCTGTTCCACCAAATCTGCCAGCACACCTAGTCCAGATCCCAAAATCAAACCTACTTCAGGCGTATCACTAATCTTAGATTGGATATAAGTCGCTGCCTCTTGAATATGATCGTGTGTAATTGTGTTGCTCATCTTATTTCCCCCATTCATCATTGTCCGATCAGAATCGATCGGTTGTAACATCATCTTCATCAAACTTTTCAAAATGTGTTGTTCCATTGTTGTCCAAACTCTTTACAGTTCTTGCAAAAAGCTTGTGCCTACTTGAGGTTGCCTTGCTCGGAAATTATCTGCGATCGTAGCACCCAAATCCGCATATGTGGTACGAACCCCAAGTGATTGCCCCGCATGCAGGGAAGGGCTGTACAGCAGAAGTGGAACATACTCCCTCGTATGATCGGTACCCGTATGTGTCGGATCATTTCCATGATCTGCCGTAATGACTAATAAATCATCCGGCCCAATTCTATCCATCATCTTAGGTAGGGCGGCGTCGAACTCCTCCAATGCCTTCGCATAGCCTGCCGGATCACGACGATGTCCGTATAATGAATCGAAATCCACTAAGTTGACGAACAGCAGCCCTTCAAATGATTGATCTAGCAACTCGATCGTCGTGTCGATGCCATGTGCATTGCTCTTGGTCGGATAAGAAGCACTTATCCCTTCTCCCGAGAAGATATCATTAATTTTCCCTACCGAAATAACGTCCTTGCCTGCCTTATGCAGCAGGTTGAGCACGGTATTTGCCGGGGGCTTGATTGCATAATCATGGCGATTCGGCGTTCTCGTGAATGCACCTGGCTTGCCAACATAAGGCCGTGCGATAACACGGCCGACAGTGTGCGGTTCACACAATGTCAGCTTCCGGGCGATCTCACAAGCGCGATATAACGCATCAAGTGGGATAATATCCTCATGGGCGGCAATTTGGAACACGCTATCCGCAGATGTATATACGATCCACGATCCAGTCGCCATCTGCTCCTCGCCATATTCATCTAGGATTTCGGTGCCTGACGCCGGCTTGTTGGCTAACACTTTGCGGCCTGTTTCTTGCTCGAATGCTTCAATCAGCTCTTGTGGGAATCCATTTGGATACGTATTGAAAGGTGAAGTAATACGTAGTCCCATCAGTTCCCAGTGACCAGTCATCGTGTCTTTGCCGACTGAAATCTCCGCCATCTTGCCATATACGCCTTCTGGGCACTCGGCAGCCTTCAAGCTGCCGAGATCGGCGATATTGCCTAAGCCAAGGCGCTGTAAATTCGAGAGTTTGATACTCGGTTTATGCTCTATGATATGTCCCAAGGTATGTGTACCCGCATCACCAAATTGCGATGCATCCGGCAGTTCCCCAATGCCAACACTGTCCAGAACAATAACTGCAATGCGTCCAAATTGCTTGCTCTCTCTATCCACGGTTACCACTCCTTCTCTTTCTTCGTCTTAGATTATGTTAAGGAGATTTGAACCATACTCCCGCTATTTCTTCTTCGCTCTTGGATGGGCAGAGGTATATACGTCCTTCATACTTGACTTTCTCATATGCTCCACATACCGCTGTGTGGTCGCAAGCTCTGCATGCCCGAGCATTTCTTGCACTGCCCGCACATCCGCACCATTCGATAACATATGAACAGCGAACGAGTGCCGCAGCGTATGGGGCGTAATGGGAAAGGATAACTCCAACTCTTCTGCATATTTTTTGATCATTTTCCAGAAACCTTGCCGTGACATCCTTTGTCCGCGCACATTGACAAAGAGCGCATTATGCTCAGTAGTCTCCAATCCATCAGCCTGTGAAGAGGAGGATAATAATTGAGGGCGTGCATCGTTCAAGTATCGTTCCAACGCTTCAGCCGCAACCTGTCCGAGAGGCACAACCCGCTCCTTGCCGCTCATGCAGCGCAGAAACCCCAACTTAGGCTGAACATCCTCCATATTAAGCGACATAAGCTCCGACACTCGAACCCCTGTCGCATATAAAGTCTCCAGCATTGCCCGATCACGAATCCCTAACGGATTGCTCTCGTCGGGTAATGCCAGCAACCGCTCTGTATCTTGCAATGACAAGATCTCTGGCGCTTTGGAAGATGCCTTCGGGCGCTCTACTTCATAGGATGGATCCAGCTTCAAATTCCCTTCACGGATACAGAAATGGAAAAAGGATCGCAGTGAGGCCGCAATGCGCGCAATACTCGAGGCCGCACGTCCATCCCGTTTCAATTGATACATATAATGATTCACATGATACGCACGAATGTCGTCCACCATGCTCACATTGTCAGCGACTGATACGATGAACATCTGTATATCACGCATATAGGCTTCTCGCGTATTCGAGGACACTCGCCGTTCATGTATTAGATAATCTCGGTATGCTTCCACCTGTTGTTCAATTAAGCCTGCCATCGTACTATACTCCTTACCTTGCGACTTTCACATCTGCAAATCTAAGCAACTGCTCTACAATAATTCAACAACACGAGTGTAAATCCCTTCCCTTGTCCGAACAGTTCGCTACTCGCCCAACCAATAGTACAACCGCAATCGTTCTGTGAACGTCATATGCTCTTTATCCAAGCCATCCTCCCAGCGGAAGACCTTAACTGCCTTGCCATGTGGCTCGCGGTACTTGTCCACTGGATAAATCCAGTCACTGACGGCCCCCATAATATAAGCAACCGCATAGGTCATCATGAGGAATAACGCCATAAACTTGATTCGTCTTAATAGAGCTCGCAAAGGCACTATCACACTGCTCATCCCCTTCCGCTGGGCAAGTTCGACTCTCCTGTAACATATGATGCCAAGCCTTAGGATATGCGGTTCTCTCCGTATTCCCTTTTGAAATTCGCTGCTAAAACATTTCACCGTTCTATATTTGTCTCATACGATACAACAAGGCATTCCATTCCACTAGTGTCTAAGAAGTTGCACAAATTCGTTTCGAACTGGAGGGCTAGCAAGCATGCGCACCTTATCACGCATGTTGAAGGCGGCTGTAAGCAGCCGTCCTCATCGTAAAGCTGTACGTAAAATGATCATTTTAAAAGACGAAAAAAGCTACAATGCATGCATACTCGAACTCAAAAAATTTGGCATTACCCCAGTAAAACAAGTAGGTTCAGCTAACATGCTGTGTTGTCATATGGACGGCAACCATCATGCCTTGCAGCGATTGAGGAAGCACCCCAGCGTCCGTAGAATTGAAACGGATGCGAGAGTAAGGGCACATATTTATCCCTTATCGTACTATCCTGCTAGTCAGATCCTGAATTCTGTTACAGCAGAACCTACTTCCAGCAAGCAAATTCCGTGGGGCGTCAAGCGCATACAGGCTCCAGAAGTATGGAAATCATCCCAGGGGAAGAGCATAAAGGTAGCCGTAGTCGACACAGGGATATCGGCTCATCCTGATCTCAATATTGCGGGTGGTGTGAACACGATTCGCAAGGGAGGTTCCTATAGAGACGATAATGGCCATGGAACACATGTAGCCGGGATTGTTGCTGCACTTGGAAAAAGTGGTATGCAGTATGGCGTTGCCCCAGAGGTCATTCTGTATGCTGTAAAGGTACTGGATCAGTCTGGTGACGGATATGTGTCAGATATTGTGGAAGGGTTGGAATGGTGCATTCGCAATAACATGGATGTCATCAATATGAGCTTAGGACTGAATGGCGCCAGTGCATCTCTGCGCTCTATGGTCAAACGTGCTTATCGCAAGGGCATCGTGATCGTGTCCTCAGCTGGAAATGGAGGAAGAAACAGCGGTAAAATCGATCAGCCTGCCAGCTACCCGGAAGTCATCGCAGTAGCCGCCACTGACAAAAACAATCGCATTGCATCATTTAGCAGCCGCGGACGCGGAATTGATGTTGCTGCGCCCGGCAGCGATATTGTATCCACAAGCAATAAACAAGGATTCATCACAAATTCAGGAACATCTATGGCTGCCCCACATGTATCAGGTACAGCTGCATTGCTGCTTGCTCACAACCGCAAGGTAAAACCTTCCCTTATTCGCAAGCTGCTCATGGATACTGCGAGGCCTCTGAACGACTATTCTCGCCATTCACAAGGATCTGGCCTTATTCAAGCAGACCGCGCCTTCTCTTCACTCTCTATTGCCGCTCAGCAAGAAGCAGAAGCCAGCGAGGGTCTCGAATCAGCGCATTCGACTCCAGCCATCCCTATTCAGGCTGCAGCCGCTTCCCGACACAAACACAGGTCAAAGGTGCTGGTAATTCGTCGCCGCAATCGTCAACGTGCCGCCCGTCATTCTCAAGCTGTTGTCCCGCGGCATTCCTCCATCGGCGCCAAAAGAACCTCTGCCGCTCATCGCAAACGGCAAGTGCAGCCAAGAAGAAGGGCATCTACGAATCCTTCAATTATGTAATTGCTCAAGCAATAAAGCCTCGGCAGTCCTGCCGAGGCTTCCTCATCATATCCATCTTCATTCGCTGCTATCGACCTGCAGTCATAGCGTAGCGCCATTTCAATTCCCTGTTGAATGCTTGCGGTTATTCCGCCTGCTCTTCTGCTTGCTTCTCCCGGCAATTCTTACAAATGCCTTGGAAATCCAAACGATGATCTACGACAGTAAAATGAAATTCTCGCTCCAAGCGCTCTTCCAATGGCCCAAGCCAATCCTCACGGATTTCTTGCATAGAGCCGCATTGGACACATATCAAATGGTGATGATGGTGCTTATTCGTATCACCGCGCAAATCATATCGTGCAACGCCGTCGCCGAAGTTCATCTTCTCCACGACATGCAGCTCACTTAACAGTTCCAATGTACGATATACGGTGGCAAGACCGATTTCAGGCGCTTTCTCTTTCACGAGCATGAATACGTCCTCAGCACTAAGATGATCTTCTTCATTCTCGAGCAGGACGCGCACGGTTGCCTCGCGCTGTGGTGTCAGCTTGTACCCTTGGGATTGAAGTTGCTGCTTAATCTTCTCAATCCGCGCTTCCAATGGTCTCCCCCCTTGCCTGCCATCCACGTTTCATTTGTATCACTTCTATATATTATAGGGGGAGAACGCAAGCAGTGTCAAATGAATTGCACAAAGTCAATATTCTTGGTGTTGTCTATTCCTGATCACGTTGTCAATATTGGAACAACCCATCTCATTAGAAGAGGTGACACCCAAGTTGCAACAGCTGCAACTCCTGCCATTCCTACTAAGGATACAGATTGCAGTGTCATGAAGCGCTGCAGAGGATCACGCAAGGATTGCATCCTCGGAACGAACAATCGATTTTTCAGAATATGCATGGCAAATACCATAGACGCAACGCTTGCAATCATCAGAAAAGGAATCGCAATAATATTATGCGGGGCGACTGATACTAATGCGAATAATACGCCTTTCCATGCATACTGACTGATGAGTGTCCCCACCGAGAATCCGATAAACACACCCTTCGCAAATACAAGTGCAAGCACAAGCGGAAATCCGATTATAGATATGCCAAGCAATGCAATTAATGCAATCCATTTGACGTAGAACATCGTCGAGTTCAAAAACGTCTCTCCACTATTCCCCACCTGATTAGAAGCAGCAGACTCTTGTCCCATTGTGGACACAAACTGACTCACATGGTTCCCGATATCCTGCTGTTGTTCCAATGTCAGTGCATTCACGAGCAAGGAACCAAATACAACGCCGACGAGGAAGAGAACGGACACGAAAATATATAAATGGAGCTGAGAGCGAAAAGAGTGAGCAATAGGCTTCATGGATGATGCCCCTTTCGAATAAGTTGAAGCGACGAATACCTCGTCCATCCAGCTTATGCTCATGCTCGTCCCTTTATGATTCGAACTATTCTCCTGTAATTACTTTGCCGTATGTGCCTCCGCCGCCACTTTGTAGAGACAGCTGTCCGCTCCTAGCGAGCACAATAAGTTCTGCTGTAGCTTGTCCAACCACTTGCTTGAGTTCCTCCTCCGTTGCATGGTGCAGTACGTTCATCTCCGTTCCGAAATGCTCCAGCAGCTTGGCAAGCGTTCGCTTCCCTACACCAGGGATGAATTCAAGCGGAATCTGCATGCAATATGGCGGGCGATGAGCTGGAATCTCCGATTGTTCGCGATCTGCGATAGAACGTATCCGCTCGGATACACCACGGATGAACTTCGTTGAACCACATTCTGGACATCTTGGCTGTACCTGATTCGCGTGGGTATCTGTGATTTCTACGGAAGCAGTACTGTCTACAACGTGGCCACATTTCGCACAAGAAGTGCGATGATATTTACCAAGCCGCGGATTAAGACCATAATTGGCTGTAACCCCGCGTCCAGCTTCCCTACGCAAGGCCATTGCCCACTCCTTGAATGTTGGTGAAGCCATGGCAAGTGCATTGTACTCCCTTGCAATTTTACTTAGTGAATGTGCATCTGAATTCGTCAGCAATGTAAAACGATCCAACTCAGAGATACATCCCGCCATTTCTGTATCAGCACTTAAGCCCAACTCCACAGCATCTATAATCTCCAGATCGAGCACATCTGCCATTCTGTCAGCACAGTTCCCATATATACTTTTAAAAGGTGTGAACACATGCGCAGGCACGAACAATCCGCCATATGCCGCAGTTTCTTCCTGCAGTGCTCGCCCTGGCAAGTACACACGCTGGGACGATAAACTCATGTTGGTGACATGAGGGGTTAGCCAATTCGAGAATCGTTCCATTGCATGGATATTCGGCAAATAACACAGCACATGTGCAATGCCATATCCTTCTTCACGAATTTCGAGCTCGGTTCCTAGAAATATCGTGGTGTTCTTATACCGGATACCGCCATCCTGAAGTTCCTCCATCTCGCCTTTATCAAGAAGCGTTGCGATATCCCGCAGTACACCCGGCGCATGCGCATCAATGATGCCAATCAGATGAACCCCTTTGTGTTCGGAAGCTTCATGTGCTATTGCCTCGAAGGTCAAGTTGCGGCTCGCGCTGATTTTCACAGGCTGTCCTTCCGAGGTACTGCCTATATGAATATGGAAGTCACCATACATGGTATGCAACTCATCATGCTGTCCACTTCTTGCTGCATTCTCCATTCGGTTATACCGGCCACTTTCCTGTTAGTTTGTAAATTTGCCATGCATACATCGCATTGATAGTCTTCGCATCGCTAATTCGCCCTGCGCGCATCGCAGAAAATGCTTCCTCTAGCGTCATCGCATCTACTTCCAAAAATTCATCTTCGTCCGTATGTGCTTCGCCAGCTATCAATTGATCTGCTACGTACAAATGAATGATTTCATCCGCAAAACCAGGCGATGTATAGAATGAGCCTAATGGAATGAGATGATCTGTACGATAGCCTGTCTCCTCCGCAAGCTCACGCATTGCAGCTACGATTGGCTCTTCACCCGGATCAAGTTTGCCCGCTGGAATCTCAACCTGATTGCGCCCAAGAGGCTTGCGATACTGTTCAACAACAAGCATTTTATTCTCTTTGATCGCTAATACCGCAACAGCCCCTGGATGACGGACAATCTCCCTTGTTGCAGTCGAACCGTTAGGGAGCGTAACCGTATCTACCTGAAGCTTAATGATCTTCCCATCAAAAATAGGCTTCGTCTCTATTGTAACTTCTTCTAAGGGATTGCTTGCCCGTTCAGAACCTCGTTGCTCATTCATATATTCGTGCTCCTTTATGTACATATTTCCGTTCCGCTGAACATACCCATTATATCATTACGGCTTGTCCGATTCGATCCGGGAGTGATGAATGGATGCAACGCATATATCAAGCACAGGAAATGCTGTTAGTAGGCAAGAAGCAAGAAGTAATCGCCGAACTGCGTCGTCTCATGATGCGCCATGGTGGAAACACTCCACTGTCTCAGATATTGGACAACCAACCCGCCACCCGCAAATTATCGAGCAAATAGCTTACCTCTTGGCGGCTTCCGCTGTTCTGTCCTTACCATGCTTAATCCCCCTGCATCTTATGCACAATCGAACCGTTTCAAAACAATTAAGCCCTTGTTCATGAGTGGTATCGAACAAGGGCTTATCCTATGCAGCACAACTGCTGAGTATGATAATCATTTCATTCATTTCCTGCAATAATCATTCAGAAGCAAGCTACATGTTTATTGCGTGCATTATGCTTGTGCAGCTTGTTGAATAATCGCGACTACCAATTCACTCGTCTTCACCAGGTCGGATATGTGTATACGCTCCTTCGTCGTATGGATGTCCAAGTATCCTACTGCCAAGTTAACGGTAGGTACACCCATGCCGTTGAAGATATTTGCATCACTGCCGCCGCCTGAATGGAACAAGCGCGTCGTTGCGCCAATACTCTCAATAGCACGCTTCGCGAGCTGCACAACTTCATCTTTCTCTGTGAATTGGAATGCAGGGTACACGATGTCACTGTGGAACTCGGCTCTTGCTCCACATTCCTCTGCAGCACTCTCGAGCGCTTCCTTCATTGCCTTCACTTGAGCTTCAACCTTATGCTGTACGATACTGCGCGCTTCCGCATGCAGCTTCACATAGTCGCATACAATGTTCGTCGCTCCACCGCCTTCGAATTTGCCGATGTTCGCAGTCGTTTCGTGGTCAACGCGTCCAAGCGGCATACGGGAGATCGCTTTGCTGGCAACTTGAATTGCACTGATGCCATCTTCCGGATTCACGCCTGCATGAGCGGACTTACCAAACACTTCCATTGTAATTTTCGCTTGCGTAGGAGCCGCAACTGCAATTGCTCCAATCTCACCATTTGAGTCCAGCGCATAACCGAAGTCAGCCTGCAAGTGGCTGCTGTCCATTGCACGAGCACCTACAAGGCCGGATTCCTCACCTACTGTAATGATAAACTGGATCGAACCGTGTGGTGTATTCGATTCTTGAATGAGTCGGATCGCTTCGAACATAGCAGCAAGGCCTGCCTTGTCGTCTGATCCAAGAATCGTCGTACCGTCACTGCGGATATATCCATCTTCGCCAAGCTGCGGCTTAATGCCATTGCCCGGTGTAACAGTATCCATATGGGAGGTGAAGAACAAACGCTTTGCGTTCTCTTGACCTTCTGTTGCTGGCCAGTTCACAATCAGGTTTCCTGCTCCATGTCCCGTTGCAGACGTTGTATCATCTTCCGTTACTTGGAGGCCAAGTGCCTCGAACTGCTGTTTCAACGCATCACAGATCGCACGTTCGTTTTTCGTCTCACTATCAATTTGAACCAATTCCATAAAGTGCTTTACAAGTCTTTCCTGTTGAACCATATCTCTTTCCTCCAAACGTTTATTTAAGGTACAATAGAGAATAACTCATGATCTTATTGATGAAAGGAGTTCTCTGTTCTTATGCAATCCAAACGATGGTTTAAAATCATTATATATGTCATGCTCGCCGCGATGCTCGCATCCACCGTGCTTGTGATTGTCGAGCCATTTATATATGGCTAGTGCTTCAAGCTGATCCATGCTAGGGGTACCTAGCTGCATCTCATCTTGCAACCACATAAGCAGAGCAGCTACGGGACAAGCCATGCGAGCAATCGCATGGCTTGAACTTAATTGCAGCCCCTACACCAACAACGAAGTGTCAAGCTTGGCCGCTTCGAATCCGAAAACATGAATAAGATGAGGCAGCAGCAATTGGCCTACTTGCTCCACTGTGAAGGTTTGACCTGTGCAATCCTCCAGTGATGTTACCCCATACTCGCTAATTCCACACGGAATAATGCCTGAGAACCCTTCATGCTGGATGCCGCTCTTCACATTGAGTGCAAAGCCATGGCTGGTTACGAAGCCACGACGGCGTCTGCATTTATTGAATTTCACACCTATCGCAGCTATCTTAACATTGCCAACCCACACACCGGTATACTCTGGCTTGCGGCTTCCGATTACACCGAATGTCGCAAGAAATTGAATAATCGCTTCCTCCAATGATCGCAAATACCCGTGAAGATCAAGCTGTGGCCCATCCAATAGCACTAACGGATAACCGACCAGCTGTCCTGGACCGTGATATGTAATATCCCCGCCACGATCAATCTCGTACAGTGCAATTCCTTGTCGCTCCAGTTCTTCCTTGCTTAGCAGCAAATGCTCCGGGTGGCGCTGTGAACCGATTGTATACGTAGGAGGGTGCTCCAATAGCAGCAGCGTATCTTCTCTCGTACCACCATCAATGGCATGAACGAGTTCCTTCTGCATATCCCATGCTGCGCCATAATCGACACGCCCCATATGGGTTACACGAAGAGCCTTATCCGCTTTGTTCCATTCATTATTCATTGTCATCACGCTTTCTTCCGTCGATTCGTGCTGATTCTATTTTAATACACTTTCGTGTCCAATGAGAAGCTTTCGAGATTTTCTTTCACGCGTTGTAAAAATCTACCGCAAATTACGCCATCTAATATCCGGTGATCCAACGACAGACACATATTCGCCATCGAGCGGACGGCAATCATGTCATTAATCACAACAGGCTTCTTCACAATCGATTCAAAGGTAAGAATGGCAGCCTGCGGATAATTAATGATCGGATAAGACAGGATGGAGCCGAACGACCCCGTATTATTCACGGTAAATGTCCCACCTTGCATATCATTCGGAGACAAAGTTCCCTCTCTTGTCTTCCGTGCCAGCTCATCGATCTCTCGTGCCAACCCTGCAATGTTCTTCTGATCAGCCTTCTTAATGACAGGCGTTAATACAGAATCTTCTGTACCTACAGCCAAAGACAAGTTAATGTCGCGCTTCACGATAATCTTATCGACAGCCCACACCGAGTTCATAATCGGATAATCCTTGATCGCATTGACGATCGCCTTCAGGACGAATGCCAAATAAGTCAGGTTAATGCCTTCCTTGCGCTTGAATTCATCCTTAATCTTGTTGCGAAGCTGTACAAGATTCGTAACGTCGACTTCAATTGTCGTCCAAGCATGCGGAATTTCAGAGACGCTCTGGCGCATACGCGTTGCGATTGTATGCCGAATCGGTGTGACGTCAATGAAGGTCTCTCCATTGCCAGCTTGTGTTCTTCCTTCTACTTCAATCGAAGGTATGCGCGGCGTTTCTGTAAGATGAAGTCCGGTGTTACGCACATGCCCGCTTGCATGCTGCACCGCACTTGGTTGCGGGGCTGCACTTGCTCCACCAGCTATTTCTATACCAGTCGATGAGGCTGGTGCATTGCCAGCTGTAGCAGCACTTGATGGTGTTACTACGGTTTCTCCACCAGCTTCAATTGCAGCCATTACATCTTTGCGTGTAATGCGGCCGCCCAATCCAGAACCAGCCACTCGCTGCAAATCAATTCCGTGCTCCTGCGCAAGTCGCTGCACGGCGGGTGAATACCGATTGCGCATATCCTGCCCCGTTTGATTTACTGAAGCATCCGCTGAATGGCCCTGATTCTGCTCAGAGGCACCTGCAGCTGACGATGGCACAGATGCAGCAGCTTGTGACTGAACACGGCAGATCACCGCGCCTACCGCAACGGTTTCGCCTTCATGCGCCACAATTTCTTGCATAATGCCTGCTTCTGTTGCTGGCAATTCAGCTACGACCTTATCTGTAATCACTTCACAAATCGGTTCATACGCATCAAAGGTCTCCCCTGGACGTTTCAGCCATTTGCCGATAGTCGCCTGTACAAGGGATTCTGCCAACTGCGGCATCAATACTTCTGTTCCCTGATTTGAAGACATCTTTTTCACACTCCCGTTCTGTACGGTCGAAGGAGAAGTTCCGTCATAAGCTGTGCCATGTCTCTCTCCTCCTTCATACCGTCTGCCATTCGATTAGAAGATCGCCAATTGGCGCATCGCTTCCTTCACTTTGTCCTTATTCAGCATGAAGAATTTCTCCATCGGAGGACTATAAGGCATTGCAGGCACATCCGGTCCGCACAGACGTTGAATCGGCGCATCGAGATCATAGAGCAGCTCTTCTGCAATGATTGCCGCTACCTCTGCCCCGACGCCGCCAGTCTTGTTGTCCTCATGAATAATCAGCACTTTGCCGGTCTTCGAGACAGCTTCAAGTATCGCTGTTCGATCAAGCGGTTGAATCGTACGCAAGTCCAGTACATGTGCGCTGATGCCTTCCTTCGCCAATTCTTCCGCAGCTTGTAATGCATAATGGACTGGCAAACTGTAAGCAATAACTGTTATATCCGTTCCTTCACGAACTACATTCGCTTCACCAATCGGTACTACGTAGTCCTCAACTGGAACCTCTCCCGAGATCATTCGGTAGCACTTCTTATTCTCGAAGAAGATAACCGGATCAGGATCACGAACTGCCGCCTTCAGCAGACCCTTGGCATCGTATGCCGTTGCAGGAGCAACTATCTTTAGACCTGGTGTCCCGAAAAATACAGATTCCGGGCATTGTGAATGGTACAACCCCCCTGCAACACCGCCGCCAATTGGGGCACGTATCACAAGTGGACAGGTCCAGTCATTGTTTGAACGATATCTAATCTTAGCGGCCTCACTAATGATTTGGTTCGTTGCTGGGAACATGAAGTCCGAATACTGCATCTCAGCAATTGGCTTCATTCCTACCATAGCGGCTCCAATTGCAACGCCGGCAATGGCCGACTCTGCAAGCGGTGTATCTAACGATCTAGCTTCGCCAAATTGTTCATACAGCCCCTTGGTTGTTGTGAAGACGCCACCTTTGACCCCGACATCCTCACCGAGCACGAATACATTGCTGTCTCGTTCCATCTCTTCCTTCATTGCAAGTCGAATTGCGTCAATATACTCTATTACTGCCATGTTCCCTGACCCTCCTCCGCGTAGACATGCTTCAGTGCTTCTTCCCCTTGCGGGAACGGCGCCTGTTCGCCATATGCGGTTGCGTCATCGAGCACAGCTTTCAGTTCAGCGCGCAGAGCAGCATCTTCATCTTCAGACCAGATGCCGCATTCAATCAGGTAGGCCTTGAATCGAGGAAGACCGTCCTTATTCCGGTGCTCCTCCACTTCTTCCTTCGTACGATATACCATGTCATTATCCGCAGTTGAATGGGGAGACAAGCGATACATGACTGCTTCTACCAACGTAGGCCCCTCACCTCGGACAGCACGTTCACGTGCTTCCTTCATAACCCGGTACACTTCTAACACATCACAGCCATCAACCTGAACCCCTGGGAAGCCATAACCCAAAGCCCGATCACATACGCGACCTGCAATTTGCTTCGCAATCGGAACAGAGATGGCATATTGATTGTTCTCTACCATAATGATGGTTGGCAGCTTATGAACTCCTGCGAAGTTGCAGCCTTCATGGAAATCTCCCTGGTTGCTGGAACCTTCTCCAAGCGTCACAAATGATACAGAATCTTCATTGCGCATCTTCGCTGCCAGAGCTATGCCTACCGCATGTGGAACCTGTGTCGTTACCGGACTAGAGCCGGTTACGATACGCAGCCGCTTGCAGCCGAAATGACCTGGCATTTGGCGCCCACCGCTGTTCGGATCGCCCGCTTTGCCGAACAAGGCGAGCATTAGTTCACGTACGGTCATACCAACCGACATGACAAATCCATAATCTCGGTAATAAGGCAGGAAGTAATCTTTCTGATGATCGAGCGCAAAAGCCGCGCCAATTTGCGCTGCTTCTTGGCCTATGCCTGATACGTGAAAGTTGATTTTACCGGCACGCTGCAGCAGCAGCGCACGTTCATCGTACATGCGTGCAAGAAGCATCATGCGGTACATTTCCTGTGCCTGCTTATGGGTTAGGCCAAGCTCTTCATGTCTCGTCTGCTGACGAGTCGTCATATCTGGTGTCATGGAGTCATCCTCCTTTATTATCGCAAAGTCCGTTCTTTGACCCTTGTACAGAGCAGCTCCATAGCTATCCTGCACACAAGTCAATGAACAGTGGTCAGTAATCTAATACCAGGTACTAAGACTAGAGTCTAAAAACTATTATACTCTGAACATTCCCAAAAGAAAACGTCAGACTATTCTCATCCCCTTATAGATTCAACGCATGACCATCAACAGCAAGCATTGCCTCGCCCATAATCTCGCTTAGTGAAGGATGCGGATGAATAACTTCGCCTACTTCCCATGGTGTTGCATCAAGCCATTGTGCAACTGCTGCCTCGCCTATCAGTTCTGTAGCATGAGGCCCGACAATGTGAACTCCAAGTAAATCATTGGTATCCGCATTTGCAATTATTTTCACGAATCCTGTCGTATCACCCTGCACAATTGCCTTGCCTATTGCTTGAAACGGAACTTTGCTCGTCTTAATCGAATATCCCGCTTCAACTGCTTCCTTCTCCGTCCAACCGATGGATGCCGTTTCTGGCGCTGTATAGATGCAGCGAGGTATACGACGGGAATCGATCCCCGAATCTGCCTCGCCACATATGTGGCGAACTGCAAGTATTCCTTCTGCAGATGCTGCATGAGCAAGCTGTAATCCCCCAACAACATCGCCAATCGCGTATATATGAGACTCATTTGTTTGCATAAATTCGTTAACGATAATTCGACCATTGCCGAATTCAATGCCCGCATTTTCCAGCCCAATGTTCTCGATATTGGCCTGTCTTCCAATACATACGAGCAGCTTGTCTGCATTTATGTCTATCGCTTGTCCGTTCGAGACAATCTCGAGCTTCACTTCTCCTGTGTCCGGATCTATCTGAACCTTCTCTGGTTCAACAATTGCTTGTGTATGTATTCGCGCACCACGCTTCGCCAATTGACGCTGAAGTTCGGTTGAGACATCCTTATCTTCCTGCGGAACAAGATGAGCAGCAGACTCAATGACATTCACTTCAACACCGAAGTCTGTCAGCATGGAAGCCCATTCTACCCCAATGACTCCGCCCCCTAGAATCGCCACTCTCTTCGGCAGCTCTGTCCATTCTAGCGCCTCATCCGTCGTAACAACAGAAGGGTGATCTACTGGAAGTCCCGGCAAAATGCGCGGGCGTGATCCTGTTGCAATGATGACATGGTTCGGTACGATTGTAATCGCTTCTCCCTCATCACATTCTACGGCGACTGAGCCGCTTCTTGGTGAAAAGATGGAAGGACCCATAATCCGTCCCACTCCATGAATGACTTCAATTTTGTGCTTCTTCATCAGAAATTGCACACCTTTATGAAGCTGGTCTACAATCTTCTGCTTGCGAGCCTGAACCCGATCAAAGCGCAGCTTCCGTCCCTCAATCTCGATGCCGAAGGATGCGGCTTCTCCTGTCTGACGGTATATTTCAGCACTCCGAAGCAGAGCCTTGCTTGGGATGCATCCTCGATGCAAGCATGTTCCCCCTAGCTTCTCACGCTCAATGACAGCGACTGACTTACCAGCCTGGGCTGCTGCAATTGCAGCGATATAACCTCCAGTTCCTCCACCCAGAATCGCAACATCTACTTGTTTCGTCATGCAAGCAACTCCCCTTTCGTGTTCATTTCCGATGGTTCTATTGTACTCCCTTTTCTTTGCGCAGCAAACATGACAACTGTCATTCTATTGGTTCTTAAAGAGAGGAAACATTAGACAAGTATGCGCAATCAAGGTAATATGAAGCTAACTTACATGACGTGAGCAGGTGAAGATCATAATGAAGCAAACACATGTTATCACTCGATTTATTGCGGTTCTGCTTCTGGTTATTCCAGGCGTAACCGCGACAAGCGGATTTCTGCTTATGAAAAATGCTGTGTTCGATTATGTGGTCGACCATGGCAATGATAAGCTGTCTGCCCCCGCATTCCAATGGCTGCCCTTCACTGCTGGTCTGCTTCTGTTCATTATTGGCGTGGGCTTCATAGGGGGATGGATATTTTATCGCGACCGCAAGCGCAACTACGTAGCTGGACGTTTCCGTGCAAAAAAAAGCCCCAAGCCACCATCCTTCCGTCCAAGTGCGGATGGCCCAGTAGAAGGCAAAGAGTAAGCCACGATAAGAATTGTTGTTGGCGCATTAGGAGTAACCTCTGGTCAAACAACGAATGATATTGTTCTATACTGCATTTATTACCAATTTACGCCCGCATCTCGATTTAGATGAACGAAATTCCAAGAAGAAGGGCCTCTATGATCACAAATGTTGTGATGATTAGAGGCCCTTATTATTTGTAATTATTCTTCTTTCTTCGCCAGCTTCTCCTTCAGACGAGCCAGCTCTTGATCAACCAAGTCGCTAGCATTATTCGAACGTGCTGACCCTGTTGACTGCGGAGCCTGCATAACCTGATTTTCAGGTTTCTCATCTGAATGCACTTCATGTCTGGATGGTACTGAGGTTGTCACGTCTTTAACAACCAGCTCTGTGTTCAGGATGTCATCATAGTTTGGTTTAGAAGTGATTTCAGGCTCATTATCAACTGATTCATCCTGCGTAGAAGGAGCATAATGTTCATCTGCCATCTCTCGCCTCATTCGTTCTGGGACGGTGATCACATTACGAGTTCGGCTTATTTTTTCGTAAAATAGACGCTTATCTTTCTTGAACAGATGCAGCATGAGGTGCAGGAAGAGTAAACCGTTGAAACCAAGCCACGCAATCACTACCAATATCATAATCAGCGAATCCATAGCCTCGTTGAACTTCAATACATATCCAAGTACGTAATTGATGCCACCTACACCGAAATACAATATACCGTATCGCTTCAGCAAACCAATAAATGTAATTCTGCAAAGGGAACCCTCTGTATCGCCCTGAACCAAATGGATACGTGTTACCCATTTGCCGAAGGTTTTCCCATCCGTAAACGTTGGTATGAGTATAAAGTAAACGAAAATACCTGCTGCCAAATACAAGAAATTGAATTCACTCAGCTCGAAATTGCTATAGTTGTCTCCATATGCAATCGTGCGATATACAATGTATATGCAACCCATGATAATCGATAGCAATGTCATATCCAGCCACACCGCGATTCCTCTGCGAATGAATCCAACAGGCTTCTTGCTCAGATCTACATGATCATCCAGCTGGTGTGAACGCGGCAGGAAGTATGTAAATACTGGTGCCAGTAAAAATCCGATACAGCCCCCTGCTGTATTCAAAATCAAGTCATCTACATCGAACAGCCGATATGGACAATCGTAGAACCCATACAAGCCTGTTCGTTGCGTAATCTCGAAAAATAAAGAGACAAGAAATGCAATAACCGTCGTCTGCAAGAACGATCGTTGGAAATAGTAGCGCATATATACGCCAAGCGGCAACGTCAAGACCACATTGAATGCGGCTTGGAAAAAGGCTCTTTCCTTCAGCAGCTGTACATAGGTCGTTGGATGCGACCATTCAACACTAGACTCCTTCATAATATCGCGAACGAATTGGAATGGGCGCAGCTGCTCAAATACTGCACCTGCCCGATCCACACAATTGTGCACATTTTGCGGCAGCGGCAATATCACCAAGTAATAAGCAGAAATGAAATAGAGCAGCATGGAATAAAGCACCAAAGCGCGAACCTTATTGACATACCCGTATTTGCGATATTGCACGATTAAAAAAGGAAGCGTCAAGAGTAATGCCGCTATCGGGAACGTAAGAAAAGCAAATTTAATTGGAAATAGATACGCGTTCATCTGTAACCCTCTTTATCACTGTAGTCGCATTCGTAACTTTATCGATTAGACGATCAAAAGTCAACGAAATACACTGTATTTGCCACATTACATTTTTGTAAGCCAGTATTCTGGATGATTTACTGCCAGATTAGGCCGAACTGTTGGAACCTTTCCCCCTCATCCTGATTACAATAATCATGATAAAATACCGTGTCACCAAGGAGAATGAGCATGACCGATGAAGATGACAATAAACGACTGATACTTCTCATTGTGGTCATAGTTCTGTTCGTTGCCTATGCGTTTGGGATCATTCAAGGAACGGGGGCAGCACCAGCAGAGACAATTGGAGAGTAATCTGATAAGAGGGTGAGTGGCTGTGTCCTTTTCAAAAAATAATAATAAAAAATCAAGTGGAAATGGAAACGGAAACTCTAAAAATAATAATAAGAAAAAAGCCAACTGCCCTAAACTAAGCATTGACCAAATTGCAGTTATTGCTGCATTATTAACCAATTCTCTGCAGGTTCAATCTGTTCTTGTCGATCGCGATCAAGCCGTTGAGGTATTGCTGGTCGGCTCTCTTCGCAAGAAAACCCAAATGGATAACCTGCTTAATCAAATAAGCGAGCTGTCTGTTGGTGATTTCCTAGAAAGTTTAAAACGATTTGGTGAATAGGGTTGTATTTGGCATTCGTAAACGTGGACAAGTTCGGGGGTTAAAAATGGATGTTGCCTTTACTCGATCTGTAACAATAAGAAAAGAGGGTTAGAGAAAATAATTCTCTAACCCTCTTCTATCATAGTAGTTAATCTCTGGTCAAAATTAACTTCTTATCACTCTACCCAGGAACCGCTTCACCGGTCCATATGGCGTATCAAACATTTCATAGAAGCTGACCGTGACAGGATAACTCAAGCCAAGCATATCAATGTTCTCAAAAATGATGTTCTGTTCTCCTTCCCTCAAGAGTGGCTCCTCAACAAGTGAGAACAGCTTGGATCCAAGCATCCGTCCGCTATGATCGGTTAGCTCCAGTTTGATTTTCGATAAGTTCGGCTCACTCATTACCTGCTTCGCCCGAATAATATTCAGTTTCAGTCTTAAGGCGTACGAGGACGATTGAACCATGTCAGCTCCACCCCGCAACCAGCTTCCTCCCCAATCATTAATTTTCAATTGGAATGGATACATATCAAACAGCAAGTCTCCAGTATTATCGTAACTCGTCTTGAAACGGAACGTATCCACAATGAAAGGATAGGTTTGTTCTTCTCGGTTGTCGACAACATGCAGCAGTAACTCCGGTTCCTTTGAGCCATCAGGGATCACGAACATGTGAGATTCAACTACAGCAGCGCTTGGAAGCAGTGATTTCTTATCCGTCTTGGCACCAAGTCGTTCCCCTCCAAATCGAGATCCATCCTTATCTTCCAGTTCAAATTGATAGGATGGGATCGTGATTGAGGAGCTGCTCTTATTCTCGAATTTGAAACGGAGAAGAAGTGCTCTGAATCCTGCTTCCTTGTTCTCTAACAGAGTCTCTTCTTCCATTGAGACATTCAAGCCCTCTGGAAATAAATCCGTACTATCGCTGAAATTCAGCTTATCCCGCAGCTTATAGTCGGTCGGTACAACCTGACTCGTTCCTCGATTCGGAATGTTAATATATAATCGCCCTACTTGATAGGTTGCAGCCTTGGTCGGATCGGCAGCCCCAGGAGGCAGGAACGATTCCGAGGTTAATAGCTTCAATCCTGTCAGCACCGTATTCGCACCTGTCTCTACAGCGTATCGCAGCGTTGCGCCCTCACCCGGCATGAGCGATTCAGGAGCCTTGCCCAGTTTTGTAGACTGATACAGATCGTTGTTCGACCATGCCGTCAATTTGATGTCTGGGACATTCTCGCGTATACTGTTCCTGTTTACGACACGGAAAGTGACCACATGAACCGTCTCCAGCTTTTGTTTGAACCGCTCGGCCACTTGCGCTGGCTTGCCTGAACTCTTCATGATGCTTACAGGCGTATACGTAAGCATTGATGAATCCGACAATGCTTGCAGTTGGAAGGATTGCCCCCATTCCTTAATCAAGGCGGGATCGGTAATTGGAGTATAGTCATTTTCCCATGCAGGCTGCACGACATCCATCACCGCAACGACTGTTTCCTTTTTCGGATATACCTCCCGATTAACTTCCTTCCAAATAAATCGTACAGGAGCCGCCATGTCATCTTCGACGACATGACTCATTAACCTCCACTCCACCACTTCGCCCTGAGACAGTACACGAGCACTGTTCTCGCTAGATATCATCGCATATTCCTTTTTGTTATCCATCAGTACATATAATTCATAATCAGGGAGACGGAGCTTTTTGCCAGAATTATTTTTGATTTTCATGGTGGCAGCAACTTGTTTCCCTTTGTCCGTTACGCTATTAATCACATTGGTTAGGTCAATCTGTAATCCAAACCTATTCTTCCAGTAGTCCTGAGCCTTCGGTATCTGCTTCTGAACTGGCTTCGCTTTCGCTGCGCTGGCAGGATGCGTAGTTTGATTAGCAGTATTAGCTGACTTGCTCCCATCTGTGGCAGCAGCAAGCGCCTCTGTCGGAAGAGTCCCAATAATTATTCCGCACAGAGCGGCAAAAGCCACGACCTGAATTGTTTTCTGTTTCAAATCTTGTCAACTCCTCTACTTCGCAAGCCGCACCTGTTGTTTGTCCTTCAGTTGGTGCTGGCCTGAGATAATAATGGATTCTCCATCCTGCAATCCTTCAATTACCGGATATATCGCATCCTCCAATGTGCCAAGTGTGACAGAGCGCTTAATCGCCGTACCATTTTGATAGATGAACACAAATGCAGAGCCTTGTTCACGTACGACAGCAGTTGCTGGTACGACAGGAACCTTGCGTTCATTCTCCCCAGCAAGAATGACCTGAACCTTCATCCCCGCCTTTAATTCAAGCTTGGCATTATCCACTAACAGCTCCACAGCATACGTACGTGTGTCCATATCCATAACTGCGGATAAATAGGTAATAGAGCCCTCATACTTTTTTTCTGGCTTGCCAGACACATAGAAAGGCAACTTCTTCTTACCATGAAGCAGAGAAAGCATGTCTTCGGTCACTTTCCCCTGTACGCGAACGGTGTGGACATTGGCAACGCGTCCGATCTTCGTGCCTGGAGCCACATTCATTCCAGCAAGCACAGTCCATTCTGTCAAGACGCCATCGGTAGGAGCCTTGATTTCAGCTTCTGCAATCGCAAATTGCGCCTCTTTCAATTGAAACTCTGCTGCCGAGATTTGATCCTCGGCACCTACATCCTCTGCAAGTCTTTCCGCTGTATCCAGCTTCATTTTCAACACTTGCAAATCAAACTTTGTATTTTTAAGTTGCAGCTCAGACTGTTCTACAGAAGCTTTTTCTACAGTGCCTTCATCATAGCCGTTTTTCAGCTTATTCAACGCCTTTGTTTGCTCTTCGATTTGCTCTTCCATCTTCGTTATGGACATTCGCGTTTCCGAATTGTTCACACGTTTCGTCTCATGTGAAGTTTCCAGCAGTTTATTGGCATTCTGCAACGCCTGCTCTGCTCGCTGCTTTTGAGAAAGAATACGCGACACATCCGTCCGAGCGATCACTTCTCCGCGCTTCACACGATCTCCGCGCTTCTTCTCCACTGCCACAATTTCTCCGCTACCCTTAGCTACGATGTCTATCGTCACTGACGGCGCAATATCAGCGACGATCTCAGGTGCGGCCCCCATGATCTGTTTGGTCACAACGGTCGTCTTAACCTCTTCAACTGTAGATTGCGAATGTTGTTCGCTTGTCGCTTCGGGACCATTCACTTGATCCGACGCAGAGCACCCAGCCACTCCCACAGCCGCTCCCGCAAGCATCAACATAAGCAGTATTTTCATGCTTCGTAAATGGGATTGATTCATGATGAGGTCTCCTTCCCTTCTGTTAGCGGCGCTGCTCCATTCCCTTGTTGATCAAGAAACTGGTTCTTTTTTCTTTTACGCCGAGCTATCATATCATACATAATTGGAACAACCACAAGCGTTAATAATGTGGATACCGTCAAGCCGCCAATTACAACAACCGCCAATCCGCGGGATATAAGCGTACCGTGGCCGAATCCAAATGCAAGTGGAAGCAGCGCCATAATGGTTGCTCCTGCCGTCATGATGATAGGCCGCAAACGGGATATACCCGCTTCTATCAACGCACTCCTCACATCCTGTCCGGCTTCTCGCAGCTGCTGCGCCTTATCGATATACACAATGGCATTCGTCACTACAATGCCGATCAACATCATGAAACCGATTAAGGAGGTAATATTAATCGATTCATTCGTAACAATCAAACCAAGCACACCGCCTATAGCTGCAAACGGCAGGGAAAACATAATCGCAAATGGAGCAGTCGCATTGCCGAACGTAAGTACCATAATCAAGTACACGACAAACACTGCCGCAGCCATTGCTATGAATAACTGTCCAAAGCTGTCTCCAATATCTGCACTTATGCCCGACACGGATCGTCCAACCCCGTCTGGCAGCTGGATCAGATCTAAGGAGGCTGCTACTTGTGCACTAATACCGCCTTTGTTCTGTCCATTTAATTTCGCCGTAACATTGATGACCTGTTTCTGATTGTCTCGCTTAATGGAAGCTGGGGACTTCACTCGTTTAATCGTAGCGATATCCGCAACTGAAATGGTTTCCTGAGTCGGTGTTCTCAGTTGAATCTGCCCAACCGCGCTCAGATCACCACTCAACCCCTTCTCCGTCTCTACTACCGTGGACAACAGACCTTCTTGGTACCGATACTCGCCAATCTTATCTTGGAACAGCCACGTCTGCAGTGTGCCCTGGACGATAGCGGGTGTTAGTCCGAATTGTCTCGCTTTCCGCGGATCGACATCGATCACCACTTCAGAGGAAGCTTCGCTTAACGAATCTTTGATCTCCGACAACTCAGGGAATTTGATCATTTCCTGCTTGATGATTGCCGCAGCCTCTCTTAGCTGAACTGCATCTTCACCAGACAACACATATACAAAATCAGGCGCTGCACTGGAGTCCCCTACCAATGTCCGCGTATCCAGCTCCGATCCAGCGGGAATATATGCTTCCAGCTTGGCTTTATATTCACGTCTTACTTGCTCCACATTAGCCTCTTCATTTACTTCCGTATAGATTTGGGCCATGTATGGCATCGCATTCGGATCGCCTGCGTACCCGACCAGCGTCTCAATGAACGTGAACAGCGGCTTATTCTGTGCGTCTTTAGCAGCGCGAAGCTCCGCTTCCATCTCCTTCATGACATTATCTGTCGCCTTTAAGGAATTCTCATAAGGAAGCTTAATGGTGAAAAAGAACTGACGCGGCGGTGTCCCTTCTGGCATTAAGGTAAAGGCAAGCTGTGGGACAAGCGCAACCATTGTGACGATAAACAACAGAATTGAGATGAACAATGTCTTGATCCGATGATTGAGGGACCACACTAAGAGCTTGCGATAGCCGGTCGTAATTCTGGATGGCTTGTGCTCTCCAGCATCATGTCCCTTCACATTAGCCTGCTTCAGTACGAGCAGCTTCGCCAGCATCGGGATAACAGTCAGGGCCACGAGCAGTGATGCCATCAAAGCACAGGCCAATGTAATTGCGAAAGGACGGAACAGCTGCCCTGCTGCTCCACTGATCATGCCGATCGGTGCAAATACGCCCACTGTTGTTAACGTAGATGACGTAATTGCATTGGCTACTTCCTTCGTCGCCAGCGCGATAACGGATTCATTCCGTTCCTCAGCCCGATACAGCTTGGCATATATATTCTCAATGACGACAATACTGTCGTCGACCACACGGCCTATCGCAATAAACATGCCGCCGAGCGTCATAATATTAAGGGAGATATCCATCCATTTCATCAGCAATAGGGCAATAAGCACGGAGAGGGGAATGGATATGAGCACGATTAAGGTCATTCGCATATTTCTCAGAAAAACTAGAATCATGAGAGAGGCAAGCAGTGCACCAACTAATCCCTCCCGGACAAGCCCGCCAATGGATTGCTTCACTTCGTCAGCATAATTGTAGACCTTCTTGAAGGTTACACCTGTAAGTTCTGATTCCCACTTGCTCATCAAACGATCGGCACCTGTAGAGAATTCAACCGCGTTAGCTCCGTTCGCCTTATATAGCAAAATACCGATAGCCGGCTGATCATCCAGCCTCGCGATGAACTTGGATTCCGAGATCTCAGTGATCTTCCCGAGCTCCGTCAATCGGATCGTATCCCCCTGAGGGGATTGCACAGCAATTTCCTCTAGTTGCTTGACACTAGTTAATCCGTTATTCATGCGGGCAAGCAGCGTATTCCCCTCCAATTCCACTGTTCCTGCCGGACCTGATGTCAAAGCGTTGCGGACGGCTTCTGATACCTGAGCAGGCGTTAACCCATAGGAACGAAGCCTATCTGGAAGGAGTCCTATGCTCAGATGTGTACTTCGATCACCGATCACGTCCATATGATCCAAGCCTCGTAATGCTTGAAATCCCGGCTTAATCGTCTTGGTGAAATGCTCCTCTAATTGAGATTGCGTTACCCCCTCTTTCCCATATACCGCTAAATAGTAGGAAGGGATGGAGGCTACCCCAAATGTGGATACACGCGGTCGTTCTACACCCGATGGGAACGCTATTTCTTGGATCAAGCTTTCTATATCCGCCTTCTTCCGATCAGTATCCACCCCTTCTTCAAACCTGATAAGAATGGACGCTGTTTGGTCACTGGATGTGGAAGATATCGACTTGATTCTTTCCATGCCGGAGAGCTTCTTCTCAATCGGTTTCGTAACCTGTTCCACTACGTCCTGAGGGGGTGCTGCATATTGTGCAGTCACCATTACATACGGGATGGAAACGTCTGGCATGTTGTCAATTTTCAAGCCCGTCGACGCATAGATACCTCCCCCGAACAGCATTGCTACGATAATGAACACCGCAGCCACATTCTTCATTGAAAATCGAATCAACGAATTCATAATGTGTGTCTCTTCCTCCTCCTTAACGTCTCCGCGTCCCCTTGCGATAGCTTGAGATATACGCTAACAAGGAAATATGAACGGAGTATGAACTCAGGAACATTTTTACAATAATGTTCTGCAAATTTGTGGATAAAAAAACCATAACCGCGGTTCTCCTTTGGCTATGGTTCCATTCGTTCTCTTATATATTAATTTCATGATTGCAATTCCTTACATCGCATTAGGCGATCGCAGTCTAATCGTCACCGTCGTTCCTCCCCCAGTACGGCTCGCAATTGTGACTGTCCCTTGATGAAGCGCTATGACTTTATTGACAATTGCCAGTCCCAAACCACTTCCATTTCCATCTCTACGCCTTGACCGATCAACTTTATAAAACCGCTCAAATACTCGATTTAGCTCTTGATCAGGGATACCTATCCCGGTATCGGTAATCGTCACTTGCGTCCACCCTGTCGGCTGGTTCGTTAACGAAATGGTAATTGTCCCATTGTTCGGCGTAAACTTCATGCTGTTGCCGATTATATTCATCCAAACATGGCTAAGCAGATCTTCGTCCGCGACAATCGTTATAGGAGTCAACTGCAAATCCATATGCAGCGTCTTGTCTTTCCATTGCGGCTCGCAGGCCACTACAATTCTCCGAAGCTGCTCATCGAGCGCGTAAGCTCTCATGTTCATCGGATGATGATCCGACTCCAGAGAGGCCAGCTGGAGCAGGTTATCGCTTACCCGAGATAATCGCTCACTTTCCGTTAAAATAATGTGCAGATATCTCTCCCGCTGCTGTTCCGGAATGACATTCGATTTTAGAGCTTTAGTGAATCCTATGATTGAGGTTAGAGGGGACTGGATCTCATGCGATACATTGGAGACGAAATCCTGCCTCATCTGCTCAAGCTGGTTCAGCTCTTTAGCCATTTGATTGAAACTATTCGCCAGCTCGCCAATCTCATCTCTTCTCCTCATGCGCAGCTCTGCCGAGAAATCCCCTTTTGCCATCTTCCTCGTAGCTGCAGTCATTCGCTTAACCGGCAATACAACAAATCGGGCAGCGATCAGGAAACATAAGCTGCCAACAACAAGCACGACGACGAGAACCATTGTAATAAATCGGCCGATTACATCCAACCCGCCAATCGACATTTGCAAAAATAAAGCCTGACGCTCGTTACCGATCTGTATAGGGATCCCGATAATCGGCTCTTGTTCATCATTGTCCGCAATTGCACGAATCCGCTCCCCTTCCAGCACCTTCTTCAGCTGTTCTGCCTTAATGGGGTAACCTGCCCGTTCTTTCTCATTGTGGTGAATAACAGTGTCTCCATCACTATTCAATATCCGAACCTCATACATCGTAAGTGCCTTCAACGACATCACATAATCCTTAAATTGAGATGCTGACATCGAAGTACGCAGACGAGCCAAGTCATCACCAAGATTCATCAATTGACGGTACGACACTTCTTCCATTTCCTTCTGAAACAACAACCCCGACACAGAAAAGGCGGCAATAATGCCGATAATAATTGCTAATATGAACGTAAGCACCACTTGAACGTACAGGGTCTTAATCATGACATACCTCAATTCGATATCCGAGGCTGCGAGCAGTCACAATATTAAAGATCTCCGAGTAGTTGGAAAATCGTTCACGGAGCCGCTTAATATGTACGTCAACGGTTCGGTCGTCCCCTTTATAGTCCATCCCCCATATATCCTGTATGAGCTGTTCCCTCGTTAAGATCTGCCCAGGGCAACTCGCAAGCTTAAACAAGAGTTCAAATTCCTTCAGTGGCAGTGTAATGACAGAGTCGTCATCCTCCATCATTACTTTATAACTGCTTCGATCCAAGCGCAGCGGGCCAAGCTGCACAACCTGCGAGAATGCAATTCGGTAACGCCGGAGCAGTGCTTTGACGCGCATCACCAGCTCCACTGGATCGAATGGCTTCGTTATATAATCATCCGTTCCCAATTGGAATCCTCTTACCTTCTGCCCGGGTTCCCCTTTGGCTGTAGCCATAAGGATAGGCAAATCAGGATGTGAACGGCGCAGCTCCTCGCACAGTTCCCACCCATCCATATTCGGCATCATAATATCTAAAATGACGAGATCGACTCGCTCCGCATCCATGTACCGTAGCGCCTCCATCCCATCCCGTGCTTCAATAACGTGAAATCCTTCTGCTCGGAGATATAATCCTATCAGTTCCACTATATTTTCATCGTCGTCTGCGACCAATATCGTTCTCATGTACAAGAAATTCTCCTTTGGTTTGGAACATTTTTCTATAAACCTATTGTAATACACGTTAACTCCGAATAACATCCTGGATTATTCTCATTCCATGAAAAAAGCACTGACCTCGTTGTGATCAATGCTCATCTACTCTCGACTTTTGTATCTGACTGAGTATTACTTCATCGAAGATGCTTAGCTTCTTAATTGATGAGCTGGTATACTTTGTTCACCCCTGATTTGATGCCTCTATGAAGAATTTCCCAGTCCTCATCGTATCGCCATGTACAATATTTCAATATTCTTCATTAGAAGATTCATTTAGATAGAACTGATGCTCCAGCCGTTGAGATACACGCCCGAGGCAACAAATTATATAGAATTTAGATAGTGGAACAAACATGTGAGGACTTAATGAATATATCTCTTTGGGTTTCATTTTATTGGTTAAAACCATGAAGTTTATTGTTCTCTAACGAAGAATCATATTATCGTATATGACCTGTTACACAAAATATGATGAAGGAGAGATTGGATGGAAAAGTTAATCGAGGAGTACAAACAAGACTGTATGCTGCTGCGAGAAGCCGTCGAAGGATTTTTCTCAATTTCGCCGGAAAGTCGTCGATGCTTATCCTATAGGAAAAATCGTTTTAATACTGGATAATGCCCGTATTCATCATGCAAAATTACTGAAACCGTTTCTGAACGAAATGAAAGGAAGACTCAAACTGGTCTTTACGGTGGCTGATCGGCTTTGTATTAGTTATTCTAGTCGCTAGCATTAGTTCAACTTATATATAATAAATAGTCGAATTTATTTCCGAGGATAATAACGTTGCTCGATCGTTTGAATCGGCGTATAATAAGAACAAACGTTCCCATAATGTAAACTAACCGAAATATTACACGAGGTGATTAACGATGCCTCCTACGATGGCAACCGGAGAGGAACTCGAATTGATTAAATCATACGTACTGCTCCCGATGATATTGTCCGCATACGAGCGCGATAAACAGATTATCGCGGATTCCGTGAGAAATCCGGAAATATATACGGATATGATTTCGGCCGCAATGGATCGCGTAACGAATGACGGAGATTAGACGAGAGTTCAGAAATCGTGGAATTAAAGTATACGAAATAACTCGCGATACGGAAGGAAAACGCGCGGATTTTAAGTGTCGCGGATATACGAGTAACATGCGGATGTTGTGGTCGCTCATAACCACTCAAGCTAACGAAAGGTTGCGCGTGTACATGAACGGGAGTTGCTGACGGATCTGAGCGTTGGCGGACGGAAATTTCCCACTAACTATCGAAGGTAAACACGAGGATTAGTCGAATAATGATTCAGGACATTACGAGATTATCAATCGTCATATGGCTTATCGGATAGGAATTGACGAAACCACTCTCAGAAAAAGAAGACGAGCCATTAAAAGGACGATTTTGAAAGCAGCGCAATCGAGTTACTACTGTGTACTTACCTCTTTCTTGAACATAGGAGATGTATTGACGGATATGACCCTTTTTCACATCCGCCAATTTATCAACCCTATGCTCTCTATTCAAGTACTAAAAAGTCAAAGCGACTGTTCATATGAGGATAATGTTACTTTCACGATTCCATTCCTCCGTCTGCACGTATTTCACAGACCCAATAAATCAACGGATTTATTGCATAAATAGTGAATAGTTTATCGATATTTTTATATTTGCGTTGTGATCCCGCAAAGCCTCACCGTTGAGCCATTTACGACACCTTATGCTCAATTCTCAGCTTATCAGCGACCATCGCGATGAATTCGCTGTTCGTAGGCTTCGACTTGCTTATGTTGATTGTGTAACCAAAGAGACGGCTGATGCTGTCGATGTTGCCGCGAGTCCATGCAACTTCAATCGCATGGCGGATCGCCCGCTCAACGCGGCTTGGTGTCGTTTTGTACTTCTCCGCGATCGCTGGATACAGCGTTTTCGTGATGGAGCCCAAAATTTCGATATTGTTGTACACCATCGTGATTGCTTCGCGCAAGTACTGGTACCCCTTAATATGCGCAGGAACACCGATTTCATGTATGATAGACGTGATATTCGCGTCTAAGTTTTTGGATTTGCCAAGCGGTACGACATTCGACTTCGATACAGATGATGTCATTAAGTTACTAGCAGATCCTCCAGTTACCGAAGCATTGGATGCAACACCTGCCAGCTGTCTAATACGATTCGCCAAAATGTCCATATCGAAAGGCTTCAATATGTAATAGGATGCGCCAAGTTGAACCGCACGTTGCGTAATGCTCTCTTGGCCGAAGGCTGTGAGCATAATGATCTTCGGTTGCGGGGACAAGTCCATATTGCGCAAGCGCTCAAGTACACCCAAACCATCCAAATGAGGCATAATAATATCGAGAATGAGCACGTCAGGCACCGCTCTCGTCTGCTCAAGGAATTGGAGCACCTCTTCGCCATTATAGGCAACACCAGTAACGACCATGTCGTCTTGTTCGGATAAGAAATCAGCCAACAAATTTGTAAATTCTCTGTTGTCGTCCGCTAACAATATTTCGATCTTTTGCAACTTGGGATCCTCCCTTGTCAAAGTTTCGCACACGATAGTAACCGGTTTGGTGTTTATCGCTTCCAGATCATGTTATTCGACATCAAAGATGAAATTCCTTCTGTCGAAAACTTTTTTTCTTTATTTTTTAAAATTTTTCTATTATAATTAATGATTTGTCCAACGATCCAACAGATTTCGTATTCATTCGTATCGATTCGACATATCCTGAAGATTGATGCGATCGTCGTGATGTAAAAGAAAAAGAAGGATCACGTTGAACGTGAACCTTCCCTTTTTCATTCATTGACTGAGGTGAAGCCAGAACAACACCAGCATCCTGCAGCATCCATTCGATAAAGCATCCATAGCCTGAGCTTGGATCATTGACGAACACATGCGTAACTGCACCAATCAATTTGCCATCTTGAATAATCGGACTGCCGCTCATCCCTTGCACAATGCCTCCGGTTTTTTGCAGCAGCCGCGGATCTGTTATGCGGATAACCATCCCTTTGGTTGCAGGTGCTGATTGCTTCGTAACATGGACGACTTCAATCTTGTATCGTTCCACTTGTTGACCATTCACCACGGTCAACATTTCGGCAGGTCCCACCTTAACCTCTTCGCGGAATGCAACAGGAATCGGTTCTTTATATACACTATGTTCTGGATTCGATACCATCTTACCAAAAATGCCAAATGGCGTATTGCGTTCGATATTGCCTAAAACACGGCTTTCCTTCACAAATTGAGCACGTTTTTCACCTGGTTCTCCATTTTGACTTTTCGAAATGGAAGTTACATGGGACTGGACAATTTCACCTTGCCCCACCACGATCGGAGTCTGCGTGTCCATATCCGTAATGATATGTCCAAGCGCCCCATACACTCCTTGGTCTGGAGCATAGAACGTCAAAGTTCCTACTCCGGCTGCTGAATCTCGGATGTACAAGCCTAGCCGCCACGTTTTGTCCTCCTGATCGTACGCGGGGGTCAACTGAGCTTTCACTTCAGTATCGCCGCGCCGAATTACAAGATCAAGTGGACGTTTGTTCTCGCCAGCCTGCTTCACGATATCCGCAACCTTGCTTACATCATTCAATCGATTTCCGTTCATACTCGTAATGAGATCACCAAGGCGAACACCTGCTTCTTCACCTGGAGATACTTTGCGTTCTCCCTCAACCTTCACAAGATGATGGCCGACAACAAGGATGCCTGCTGATTTGACTTTGACGCCAATCGTTTGACCTCCGGGAATGACACGCAAATTCGGAACTACATTCACTTTCAATGTCTTGAGTGGAATGCCTCCGAACAGCTTCAATTTCAGCTCTGCTTGACCAGATTGGGCTGACTGTAATGAAATTGGACGATTCGGTGATAATTGGAATGTAGGTCGATTCTCGCCGTTCACACGCAAAATATCCGGTCGATCTACCGTCGCTGAAGCCTGAACAGGCATCACGAGATCAAGCTTCGTTTGCTGTCCTTCAAATAACCTCAGTTGATTCGGCAGCGCCGCATACGTGCGAAAGGTTGCTGTTGTAGTGCTTAAGCATACAAGAATGACGAGCATTAGGCCAAGCAGTCGTTTGACGTTGGGGTTCAAAGGTGGTCACACTCCTTTGTTAGACGGAAGCTTGACGAAAAGAGACGTGCCCATTTCGTAACTTTAAGGTATCCCCGGCCCCTACGTTTTATAAGTGAAAATGATTCCTAAATCCCTTAGAATTACGCACCTTTTTGACGTTCAGCCAATTCAAGCATTTCTTGTGCATGATGCATAGTCGCTTCCGTTACTTCCACCCCGCCTAGCATGCGAGCAAGCTCGATAATACGACCTTCATCCTCCAATTCATGTACCTGAGTAGAAGTCCGTTCATCTCGAACCTGCTTCTCGATGTAGTATTGGTGGTCAGCCATGCAAGCAACCTGTGGAAGATGAGTAATAGCGAATACTTGTCCACTCCGAGACACTTCAGCAAGCTTCTCAGCAATGGCTTGAGCGGCCCGGCCACTTACGCCAGTATCCACTTCGTCAAATACGAGCACTGGGATTCGATCAACTTCGGCAAAGATTGTCTTCATGGCAAGCATGATACGTGACAGTTCACCGCCAGATGCGATCTTATGGAGCGGACGCAATGGTTCTCCAGGGTTCGGTGAAATAAGGAACTCTGCATCATCCCATCCATTCTTCGTGAAGCGAACAGATACACCGTCGACCTCATGCCCGCCTTGTCCATCCTGCAATCGATCCAAACGGACATCGAGCCGAGTACGTTCCATATGAAGATGCTGCAGTTCCGCTTCAATTCGCTTCGTCAATTCCAGTGATAACTCTCGGCGAGCATCACTCAGGGCTTGCGCTCGCTTAGCGAGCTTACCCAGACGTTCTTGTGTCTCTGCTTCGAGCTTCAATATGCGTTCATCCTTATGTTCCAGCTTGTCAGCTTCATCTTCAATCTTGGCTAAATATTCAAGCATCTCCTCAACAGTTGAGCCATACTTGCGCTTCAATGAAGTCAGCTGATCCAGTCGATCCTCAATTTGTTCAAGGCGTTCCGGATTGAACTCGATATTCTCACGGTAATCGCGGAGCTGGTAAGCCGCATCTTCCAGTTGATAATACGCATTTTGCATTTGCTCAATTATAGGCTGAAACTTAACTGTGTCGTACATGAGCACATCTTCAAGTTTGGAAATTGCGACACTAACGGAATCCATTGCACCTTGGCCATACAAGCGTTCATAAGATACATTTACATGATCCATAAGCTGCTCCGCATTGGCTAGTTTGCGCTTTTCTTCCGTTAATGATTCATCCTCGCCAATTTTTAACTGTGCATTGCGCAGCTCCTCAATCTGGAACCGGTACAGATCAAGCATCTGGTAGGCTTGCTGACTCGTTTCCTTCAATTGATTCAATTCATGCTGCAGCGCCATGAAGCATCCGTAATCATCACGATATTTCCGCTTAAGTACAGCAACCTCTTCCCCGCCATAAGCATCGAGCCAGTCCAAGTGACGCTCAACCTTGAGCAGGGATTGGTGCTCATGCTGCCCATGAATATTTATGAGCAGCTCACCGATTTCGCGCAGCATCGTCAACGTAACCATTTGACCATTGATCCGGCACATGCTCTTGCCCTGCGCGGTCAATTCCCTGCGAATAATGAGGAGCTCTTCACTGCTTCCCTGAATCCCTAAGCGGGAAAGCGCCTCCCATACCGGATGATCAATGGCAAGATCGAACGAAGCCTCGACTTCCGCGCGTTCACACCCATATCGAACAAAATCTGCTGATCCCCTTGCTCCTCCGATAAGACCTAACGCATCAATAATGATCGACTTGCCCGCGCCCGTTTCCCCCGTTAAGACATGAAATCCACGGTGAAACCGCAGCTGTACCGATTCAATAACCGCCAAATTGCGGATAGATATAGCTACTAGCAAGAAGAACCCCTCCCGGAAGAACACTTATGAAATGTAACTCATCACTTGATCAACAACACTCTGACTCAATTCTTTGGTACGGCAAATGATCAAGATTGTATCATCACCGCATACCGTGCCCATAATTTCAGGCCATTCAATCGAGTCCATCAATACAGCGATCGCATTTGCTGTACCTGGTAGACACTTCATGACTACTAAGTTCTCAGCGCTGTCTACACTGACGAAGTTATCAAGAAGTGACCGCTTTAACTTCTGTGCAGGATTGAAGCGCTGATCGATTGGGAGTGAATACTTATATCGGCCATTGTCCATTGGCACCTTAATGAGATGCAATTCTTTCATATCCCGAGATACAGTTGCTTGAGTAACATGGAACCCTGCATTGCGCAATGAATCCACCAGCTCGTCTTGCGTCTCAATATCGTTATTCATTACGATTTCTCGGATTTTAATATGTCGTTGTCCTTTCATGCATGCCCTCCATACTGTCTACACCATAATTCCATGACTTATTATTTGCTTATTGCGATAACTTTCATATTGCATTGTTCGCTTGCCATTCTTTCATACCTACGCCTAATCTTGCAAGGGTCAAGCTTCTGCTTCCCCAAACTCCATATGAAGCATGCGAATTCGCCGCTCTGCCATATCAACGACAAGCAGCCCATCACATTCAGGATATGCCGCGAAGTAAGCTCCCCAATGTCTGCGAATCGCACTGGCGCTCCAATCGAGCTGCATCCGTTCGCGTACGATACGAACAATATACCATTGTTCGCCCCGTTTGACGACCATATCAATCCACAATTTCGTAGACTCTAGCTCTTCTCCGTTCATCTGAATCTGAATTGGCACAAAATACTTGCCGCCAATGATCTCGTAACCCGCTGACTCAAGCAATGCGACAATCTCATCATCCTGCGGATATCTCTCGGATAAGCACACATTCTCCATCGCTTCAGGTGTTCGCATATAATGTCGTATTGCATATCCAATCCATACAGCCAAACCAATTCCGATCAATCCCATGATCCAACGATCACCCATCGAAATTCACCCCTGGTTCGCAGCTTATGCGCATATAGATTTGATTAGATACGTGCTATGGTGCAAAAGAAACTCATCCGACGGATGCTTGTCCCGGATGAGTTTCTTCTACAGCATGTTCCATTGCCAGCTAGGATCGGAACGTAGTATGTGCCTCCCTCACGATGTCAGCGATCAGATCGCGTGATACATGCGGCACTTCTTCTTCCGTAAGTTCAGGCACATTCCAGTACGCTAGAAATTCAATATTGCCCTCTCCGCCCGTTATTGGAGAGTACGTTAACCCTTCCAATTGGAAACCGATCGAGGCAGCAAAATCAAGAATCTCTCTCAACACCTGCTCATGTGTGCTTGCTTCACGAACAATTCCCGATTTGCCAACCTTCTCACGCCCTGCTTCGAATTGAGGCTTAATCAGTGCAACTACCCGTCCAGGCTTAGCCAGCAATCGCGAAAGTGGTGGTAGGATCAGTTTCAAGGAAATAAAAGAAACATCAATAGAAGCTGTATCCGGTATCGGTCCTACTAAATCCCCTGGCTCCGTATATCGGAAATTCGTTCTCTCCATGACGATTACCCGATCATCATTGCGCAAAGACCAGTCAAGCTGGTTGTAGCCGACATCTACCGCATACACCTTCTGTGCACCATTTTGCAATGCGCAATCGGTAAATCCCCCAGTAGATGCTCCAATATCAAGCATTACAGCGTCCTGCATGTTCAATCCGAATTGCTGGATCGCCTTCTCCAGCTTAAGTCCGCCGCGGCTCACATAAGGATGAACCGCTCCCTTCACGGTAATTGCAGCATCACGCGGTACTTTCATGCCAGCCTTTTCAATTCGTTCCGCATTTGCAAGCACAAGGCCTGCCATAATGGCAGCCTTGGCCTTCTCTCTACTCGTATAATACCCCTGCTCGACGAGCAGGACATCAATTCGTTCCTTCGGTATAGACATTCTGTACTCCCGTCTCATTCCATTCATTCATCAATGCGAACATAATTAAGCCCGAGTCAACCGATTATTGCCGCCTGTTGCGAATAACATCGAATGAACTTCTTTCACAACCCGTTCAGGTGTTAAGCCAACTTCATTCCGCTGTTCCTTAATGCTACCATGTTCGACGAAGCAATCAGGAACCCCAATTGGCTTCACTCTCATATCGTAAACGCCATGGTTAGCATACCATTCCAGTACAGCACTACCTAAACCTCCGATTGCCGAGCTTTCTTCCAACACGATTACCGGAATGCGATCCTTCCCTAGCTGATGCAGCATCTCGTCATCAAGCGGCTTAACAAATCTCGCATTAATCACTCGAATACGAATGCCTTCTTTTCGCAACAACTCTGCTGCTTCCTCTGCAACCTGCACCATCGGACCGATAGCCAGAACAGCCGCTGAATCTCCATTCCGAACGGTTTCCCACGTTCCTATTGGAATCGGGCTCAATTCGGTGTCCATTGGCACCCCTACAACCGCATTACGCGGATAGCGAACGGCAATCGGGCCTGCGTCATAATCAACAGCCGTCTTCATCATATGACGAAGCTCATTCTCGTCCTTCGGCATCATAATGACCATATTCGGGATATGACGCAAGAATGGTATATCATATACCCCTTGATGCGTCTCCCCATCTGGGCCTACGAAGCCCGCTCGGTCAATTGCAAAGATGACATTAGCTTGTTGACGGCAAATATCATGTACAACCTGATCGTACGCTCGCTGCAGGAAGGTTGAATACACCGCAAATACAGGCTTCATTCCTTCCATAGCCATAGCAGCGCACATCGTTGCTGCATGCTGCTCTGCGATACCTACATCAATCATCCGGTTCGGATACAGCTTCTCGAACTTCAAGAGTCCTGATCCGCCTGGCATTGCAGGTGTTACTGCCACGATTCGCTCGTCTTCCTCAGCGAGCTCAATGAGCACATCACTGAAGATATCGGTGTAATTCGGCGTGCCCACTGATTTAAGGGGCTGGCCGGATTCAATCTTATAAGGTGTTGCTCCATGCCATTTATGGGAATCGGCTTCAGCTGGTGAATATCCTTTCCCTTTGCGGGTTACAACATGGACTAGAACCGGTCCATCGATACGGTCTGCCTGCTGGAAAATGTCCAGAAGCTTATCAATATCATGACCGTCTACAGGGCCAAAATATTTCAAGCCGAATTCTTCGAACAGCATGCCGGAGACGACTAGGTATTTCAGTCCGTCCTTCACGCGTTCTGCCGTTTTAGCCAGCTTACCGCCAATAGCCGGAATTTTTTTGAGCAGCTGTTCAACTTCTTCTTTGGCTTTTTTATAGTTGCGGTCAGAGCGAATTTTACACAAATAATTATGTAATGCTCCTACATTTGGCGCAATGGACATTTCGTTGTCATTCAGCACAACCATCAACTTGCGCTTTTCATGCCCGATATGGTTCAATGCTTCCAGCGCCATACCGCCTGTGAGCGCACCGTCTCCAATGATTGCGACTACCCGATTATCCTGACCTTGCAGGTCACGGGACAATGCCATCCCCATTGCGGCGGACAAAGACGTACTGCTGTGTCCGGCTTCCCATACATCGTGTTCGCTCTCTGCACGCTTCACAAAGCCGCATAAACCTTTATATTGGCGCAATGTATCGAACTGATCCTTGCGTCCTGTTAATATTTTGTGAACGTAGGCTTGATGGCCAACGTCGTATAACATTTTGTCCTTCGGGCTGTCATAGTAATAATGCAGGGCAAGCGTTAGCTCAACAATCCCCAAGTTAGATGCTAGATGACCTCCGGTCACTGCCAGCTTTTCAATTAAGAATTGACGAATTTCGGCCGCTAGCGGCTCCAGTTGCTCCTTAGGCAACTGCTTCAAGTCGCTAGGTTGATTAATCTGTTCGAGCAGCACGGGATTTCCCTCGCTTTCGTTGTTTCGATTTGCTGCGTTTCACGGTGAAGAATGAAATATTGAACTTCGTCTCCAACACGTAGAAACACTTCCCAATTAGCAGGACGATCGGAGTGGCGTAATAAATAGCAAAGGATTTTCCGAGTGCCTTCCCGCCAACCGTCAATGCTGATACGAGTCCTGTGAAGACAACGCTCGTTACCGTCTTCATTACTGCGGAGTCAGCATCCATCGAATATAACAAGTTCGTAACGACTATTGCTGTGGCCGACCCACTGATTACTCCAGTCATATCGCCGATCACGTCATTACAGAAGTTGGAGAATCGGTCTGCGTTACGAACGATTGCGATCGCCTGCTTCGCGCCAGCAACCTTCTCAGAAGCCATGGCGTGAAAAGGTGTCTCCTTCGCTGCCGCTGCAGATAACCCCATCATATCAAAAAACACTCCGATGAGCACGAGTAGGAGCACGATCACCATCCCGATGCCCCAGCCTACTCCCTCCAGCATCGAAGTCGATACGACGGAAAAAATAGCAGCTAGAGCAAATGTGACGATGAAAATAAATACGCTCCACCGAACGGAATGTTTGAAAGAGAATTTCATTGTATGTGATGTTCCATCCTTTATGTGTTAGAACTGGCTGATCAGTTACGTAAAGTTAAGAGTGGCAACTTCTCAAGTAAACGCTGTGGCTTAGGTCCAGTAGGTTTTCCCAGATGCTCGCCTCCTCGTCGCCGAGCAGGCCGTTTCCAATTAAGAGCGCCTTGACGTTGTCGCCAATCGCCAGACTGAATTACCACTTAGTCCACACTATAATCCTTAAGAAGCTTCACGCCAGTGAACAGTCTAGGAGTTTTCCTCGGGCAGCCCTGAACCAACCCCTAGCCTCTTTTGCAAGCCAGATTTCATACGGCATACGATTCATGCGTACTTTGGCCGAAGTCCACCGAATCTACACATCCGCAATCCCCGCAGGCTCACTCAAGGCAGGCTACGCTACAAACAAGCCGGGTACGTACATCACGCTTCATAATAGAATGAAGAATTGCAATGTGCGACTCGTAATGTAGGTTCATACCCCAAGCCGTAATGCGACGCTCGAGGGCGTCAAACCACGCACTTGGGCCTCCGCGGAAGCGGGGTCAACGCCCACATGCCATTGTGGATCGCCCCACAACCTTAACTCCCAGCATCAGCCCCCGACTGGGCGTCGAAAGCCAACACCAGGAACTTCATCGATGTGCCCTTTAGCGAATTTTTAGGCCCGCCTTCAGCGTTGGTAGGCCGACTAGAATACTGCACCACTCTACGCAAGGCCTATTATATCATAAATAGTGCCTAAATACTCGCCAATTAATGGTCTCGCTTCATCAAATAATCTGCCATGCCAACCAATAGCTCAGGTTTTTGGAACCCTGCATTCGCAATTGCAGCTTTCGCTTCCTCAGTCAAGCGTTCCACTTCCTGTCTCGATTCTTCAAGGCCGATGAAGTACGGATAGGTAACCTTCCCGCTTTTCTCATCGCTTCCCTTCGGCTTACCCAGCATGGCTTCATCTCCGATGACATCCAAAATATCATCTTGAATTTGAAAGGCGAGCCCAAGCTTATAACCATAGGTCGTCAGCGCTTGCAGCTGCTGTTCCGATGCGCCACCAATCCGCCCGCCTGCGCGGAGGGAGCATACAATAAGATCACTTGTCTTATGCAGATGGATGTATTCCAGCTGATCCAACGTCGTAATCCCTTGCTCACCGAGCATGTCAGCAGCCTGCCCGCCGACCATCCCGTTCATCCCTGCATACTCTGCCAATTCCTCTACAATAGACAAGGATACCTCAGCTGCAACACCATGCTGGCGTGTGCTCTGCACAATACAGTGGAAAGCCTGCGTCAACAGACCGTCTCCAGCGAGAATTGCCATGGCCTCACCATAGATTTTATGATTGGTCGGCTTGCCACGGCGTAGATCATCATTGTCCATTGCAGGCAGATCATCATGTACCAATGAGTACGTATGAATCATCTCAATGGCACATGCAACCGGCTCCGCTGCTCGTGTGTTGCCCCCTAAGCTATCACAAGCCATTAACACACATACTGGCCGCAGCCGCTTGCCGCCTGCCATTAACGAATAATGCATCGATTGTGTTAGCGGCTCAGGAGTATTGCGCTTGCTATCCAGCATCTTCGGCAGTATCGATTCAATCCGAGTTGCCTGCTGCTTCACATAATCGGCAAATACTCCGGCCGATTGATAATTAATCAATCGAATCACCCGTCTCCTCTGTTGCATACGGCTGACGCTTCCATTCGCCGTTCTGCTCGGTTACCATCTCTATCTTGCGTTCAACTTGTTCCAGCTTCTCTGAACAAAGCTTCGAGAGCATCATTCCTTCTTGGAACAACTCAATTGATTGTTCAAGAGGAGCGTCTCCGCTTTCTAGTTTGGCAACGATCTCTTCCAACTTATCCATCGCCGCCTCGAAGCTTAATTGTTCAATAGTCTCTTTATTTTCCATGAGAGTTATTCACGCTCTCCTTTCATCGACCATACATGACAATCCAATTGGCCATCCGATAATTTCACCCGCACTACGTCTCCAGGCTGCACTTCTTCGATCGAGCGGATCAGCTTCGCCTCCTGTTCATCATACACAAGACTATACCCTCTTGACATAATCTTAAGTGGGCTAAGCGCGTCCAGCTGTCTAATCATCCCAGCTGCCTCCATCCGCTTCTGCTTCGTGATAGCAGCCATCGACTGAACGAGTTGATGCTGATTGCCATCCAACCGCTTGCGTGCAGCACGCGCTTGATGTACTGGCGTCTGTTCACGCAATCGACCACGCAGTTCCTTCCATCGCTGTGAAGATTGGCCTTGGATCAACTGCAACCGGTACGTTAACTGCTCCTGTAGGCGCGCAACCTTATCCGCATGCTTCATCATCAACTGTTCAGGCTTGCGGAACACGGCAGATTGCTGTGCCCGAAGCAACCGTTCCTGGTTTTGATTCAAGAGGCGATTCATTGCCGATTGCAGCCTGCGATTTACATGTGTAAGATGCTGCCTGAGCTCTTCACGATTTGCTACCGCTAATTCGGCCGCTGCCGTAGGTGTAGGAGCTCGAAGATCGGCTACGAAGTCCGAAATCGTAAAGTCCGTCTCATGTCCAACCGCTGAGATGATCGGGATCGTCGATGCAGCGATTGCTCGCGCAACCACTTCTTCATTGAATGCCCATAGTTCTTCTAGCGATCCTCCGCCGCGGCCCACAATCAGCACGTCCACCTCGCCGCTGCGGTTCATCGCCTCGATCGCCTGAGCAATCGATCCTGCCGCTTGTGTTCCTTGTACTAATACGGGGTAGAGCAATACCGCAACACCGGGCTGACGGCGGCGCAGCGTAATGAGGATATCCCGTACAGCAGCACCTGTCGGCGAAGTAATGACGCCGATTGCAGCAGGATAACGCGGGATACTTCGCTTGCGTTCCTGCCCGAACAATCCCTCCGCGTTCAATCTCTCCTTCAACTGTTCGAAGGCCATGAACAGACTTCCAATTCCATCAGGCTGCATATGCATCGCATAGAACTGGTATTGACCATCCCGTTCATACACCGTAATATTGCCGCGAGCAATGACCTTCGTTCCTTCCTTCGGACGAAAAGCCAGCTTTTGATTGTGCGAAGCAAACATAATCGTACGTATACGGCTATCAGAATCCTTCAATGTGAAATACATATGCCCGCTTGAATGATGTGTGAAGTTCGATATCTCTCCACGAAGCCATACATCCTGAAGCCTTGGATCGCCTTCCATCTTCATGCGGATGTAGCGGTTCACTTCTTTAATTGATAATATTCGTGCATCGTCGGACACATTGTCTGCCCCCTTTCGTTCCCAATGACAGACAGCGCACAACTATTCGTTGTGCGCAATGTGATGTATTCGTTTGGCGGCCTTGAGTGTATTGAACATGAGCATTGTAATTGTCATTGGTCCTACACCGCCTGGTACAGGTGTAATCGGGCCGCAAATTTCCTTCACGTCCTCAAAGTCAACATCTCCAGCCAGCTTACCGTTCTCAAGGCGGTTCATGCCCACATCGATAATGACTGCACCTGGCTTAATATAAGAACGATCCACGAAGTTAGCGCGACCAATCGCAACAACCAAAATGTCTGCCTGTTTGGTAATCTCCTTCATATTGATAGTCCGAGAATGGCACATCGTAACTGTTGCATTCTCACGTTGAAGAAGGAGAGATATCGGTTTGCCTACAATGTTGCTTCGCCCAATAACAACAGCGTGCTTGCCAGCAACGTCAATCTGGTTGCGTTTCAGCATTTCCATAATGCCTGCTGGCGTACAAGGCAATAAAGAGTCATCCCCGATGACCATATTACCGACACTGACAGGATGGAATCCATCCACATCCTTCTCAACGGCAATTGCATCGATGACAGCCTTCTCATCAATATGCTTCAGCAGCGGAAGCTGCACAAGAATTCCGTGAATGGAAGGTTCTTCATTCAAGCGATGAACAAGAGCCAGCAGCTCTTCCTGAGACGTATTTGCCGGAAGACGATGTACTTCCGAATTGAAACCCAGCTCCAAGCATGTCTTATGCTTGCTGTTCACATATACTTGCGAAGCAGCGTCTTCACCAACGAGAACGACAGCCAGCCCTGGCTGTATCCCCTTGTCCCTCAGCCCAGCGGTCTCCGCCGTAATCTCCTCACGAATTGTACGAGATAATGCCTTACCATCCAATAAAGTTGCTGTTATCATTCTCTGCGCCTCCATCCGAATACTCGACATTGTCATCCAAGCTGAACTTACTTCTATTCTTCTGTTGTTTCTTCCTTTGCAGCTTCCGCAGTAGAAGCTCCGTCCATATCACGCATCATCTGCCCTAGAACTCCATTGACGAATTTTCCGGACTCGTCCGTACCAAAGTGCTTTGCCAAATTGATGGCCTCATTGATCGCTACTTTAGGAGGGACATCATCGCGATATTTCATTTCGTACGTAGCCAGACGAAGGATCTGTCTATCCACTCTGGACAAACGCTCAACGTGCCACCCTTTCAAATAACGTGCCAGAAGCTCGTCGATCTCAACGTGATGCTCCCATGTAGCTCGTACCCATTCCAATACATGAGCATGCATGGCTTCCGCATGCTCATGCTTAACACCTATTTCATTGTCTTGTGCAGATTCTTGCACAATCATAGCAACAGCCTGGTGTGGCGTTACCTCTGTCATTTCAAGCTGATACAAACTTTGAATAGCCATTTCTCTGGCGATGCGTCTTTTCATGATTTATCCTCCTGCATGTAAAGCATCCGACATGTCGAATTCGTATTCCTTCAATTCACTAGCGCATGCACTCTACTGTTCATCAAGGCAATTGCCACCGTTACTACGATTTTAAGCACTTCGATGCATCTACTTACGATTTATTTGTGAAAAAAATCCTATGAAGCTCCCCGATTCCCTTCCGTCGGCCAGAACCGGCGGTCAAGCAGTCGTTCGGAGCGTCCATAGGACTACTTCAACCTTCTCCAACGTTCAGACATCCACATTCCAATTCGCTGAAACGGGAACAAGGGGCCTAATTTCAGATCCCGCTGTCTGCCGATTGCAAATCCGATGAATACAAGAAGTGCAAAAAATAGCATATCCCAAAAACCAACAATTAGATACAAGATGCCAAAAAAAATGCCCGCCGTGACGCCGAGTAGACGTCCGCCGTGACTCTCCCATATTTCCTTCCACATCGGACAGCTCACCACCTATTCAACGCGCGCTTTAAAGGTTTGCGTCTGCACAATATTTGCGACGTATACCGAAACGTAAGAAACCGGTATTCCGGTAATTTCCTGCACATAATCGCGAACCTGGCGTTGAACATCCTCCGTCATGCTTGGTATCGCCGTCTCCCCGTCCACAACGGTGCGAATCGTGATATCGAGCCCTGATTCATTGGTGCGGATTCGTGCCTTTAAGTCCTTAACACCACGGACGCGCGACGCTGCCTTCAACGCCACGTTCTCGATCGTTTCTATCGATATCTTAATATCACCAATATCGGTGCGTTGATCAATCGATGACATTGACTTCCGCTCACGACGCATTGAAACGTAAACGAAGCGGATGCTAAGCAATAAAATAACGGCCGCAACCGCTATTACTGTTGTTTGCAGCCATAGAGGCTGAGTTGGATCAAGCCGTTCGGGAATGAAGCCTAATGCAGCTAAAATGGCTGCTACCGATAACGAACCAATGACCAAACTATACACAAACAACAACAGTCTGTCTACAATTCTGCTCACGCTTGACGACCCTCCTCATGGAATGGCAGTAAACCCCCTGCCACCAGGAGGGGGTTTACTGCCATCATTATTTCACTCGCGTAGATACTTCCGTTTCTTCCGGTTTCTCTTGCGATTTAAAATGCACGTCATGCACATGCACGTTCACTTCAACAACATGAAGACCTGTCATCATCTCAATGGAGCGCTTTACGTTCTGCTGAATCTCATCAGCAATCACAGGAATGCGACGACCATATTCTACGATGATGTTCACATCTACTGCAGCTTCACGTTGTCCAACTTCAACCTTAACGCCTTTGGACAAGTTCTTACGGCCAAGTAATTCAGCAATACCGCCTGCAAAGCCACCGCTCATACCCGCTACACCTTCTACTTCAATAGTAGCTAGACCAGCGATCACTGCAATCACGTCAGGAGCAATCTGAATATTGCCAAGATCAGTACGCTCAAATTCCGGAATAATCGTCTGATTCATCCGTTACACACTCCTCATTATTTTTTGAAAAGAGGCAGTTCTTGTCCGTCATAATCATAACTATAGCATTTGTCTATTTTTATGACAAATTACTCATGATGACGTTCTAGACTTCATGCTCTTCCAGGAATTTAATATCGAAATCCCCTTGCTCGAACTTCGGATGCCGCAGCAACCGTTGATGGAACGGAATTGTTGTATGAATACCTTCTATCGCGAACTCCGCAAGTGCACGCTTCATACGTTCAATCGCTTGTTCGCGAGTAGGAGCCCACACGATCAGCTTCGCAATCATGGAATCATAGTGTGGAGAAATCACACAACCTGGATATGCTGCGCTATCCACACGTACACCCGCTCCTCCCGGAGGCAAATAGAATTGAATTTGCCCTGCGGAAGGCATAAAGTTGCGATCAGGGTCTTCTGCGTTAACACGGCACTCAATCGCCCATCCATTAAGCTGAACATCCTCTTGTCGGAACGATAATGGATTGCCTTCCGCTACATGGATCATCTCTTGGATAAGATCAATTCCAGTTATCATCTCGGTAACAGGATGTTCAACCTGAATACGAGTATTCATCTCCATGAAGTAGAAATTGCCGTCTGGACCGAACAGAAACTCCAAAGTACCTGCACCCGAGTAGTCAACAGCGAGTGCTGCGCGTACAGCTGCCTCGCCCATCTTCATACGAATATCTGGCGTCAGCACTGGACATGGAGCTTCCTCAACCAGCTTCTGACGTCTGCGCTGCACGGAGCAGTCACGTTCGCCTAGATAAGCTGCATTACCATGCTTGTCTGCGATAATTTGGATTTCAACATGCTTCATGCCCGTCAAATACTTCTCCAAATAAACGCCGGCATTACCGAAGGCTCTCTCCGCTTCCTGTTGTGCTGTCGTAATTTGCTTGACCAGCATCTCTTCATCATCCGCAATTCGGATCCCTTTGCCACCGCCGCCGGCAGTTGCCTTAATGATGACAGGATAACCGATATCGCGTGCGATCATAAGAGCTTCTTCGATATTCTCAACGAGACCGTCGGAACCAGGAATGACAGGAACTCCTGCATCCTTCATCGTCTGCTTCGCTACAGCCTTGTCTCCCATACGCTCAATCGCATCGGAAGAAGGACCAATGAATGTAATGCCGCATGACTCGCAAATATCAGCAAAGTCAGCATTCTCCGCCAAAAAACCATAGCCAGGATGTACTGCATCACATTCTGTCAATGTAGCAACACTCATTATATTCGTAAAGTTCAAGTAACTGTCCTTGGAAGATGTAGGGCCAATACAGTACGCTTCATCTGCAAGACGTACATGAAGTGAATCACGATCGGCTTCCGAGTAGACTGCAACCGTTGCAATTCCAAGTTCTCGGCAAGCACGAATGATACGAACAGCGATTTCACCACGGTTAGCAATTAGAATCTTCTGAAATTTCAATGTTTTAAACCTCCTTGGCTTTACATCTGTTCGGGATGATAGCATCCACTAATCCAGCTTCACCAAGAATAAAGGCTGGCCGAACTCAACCAACTGGCCATTTTCTACAAGAATCTCAACAATTTCGCCTTTGACTTCAGCTAAGAGTTCATTCATCAGTTTCATCGCTTCCAAAATACATACGACCGATTTCTCGTTAATTTTATCTCCCGTATTCACAAATGGAGGCGTGTCTGGTGAAGAAGCACGATAGAATGTACCTACCATCGGAGACACAATCTTATGCAATCCCGCCTGCTCCTTCGTGTCGGCAACAACATCTACTGCTGGCTGTGCAGGAGCTGTCTCAACTGCAGCTGCTGGCTGTGCAGGTACAGTTGGAACCGGGGTATATGTAGGCTGTGCAGGTGCTGGCTGAACACTAATGACTTCAGTCTTGCCGGGCTTGCGAATGGAAAGACGATAACCTTCGTTCTCGATTTCCAATTCCTGCACGGAAGTTTGGTCCAACAGCTTGATCAGTTCTTTGATTTCGCCAATCTTGAACAACATGTTTCACTCCTCGTGACAATTGATAAGTCTCTTATAGCAAGGTAGTTTCATACTGCAAATACATGTCCAAAAAGGGAGCGGTATTCCGCAACAGAGATCCGCAAGGACGCTCAGCGCATGCTGTCTATGCAGAATATAATACCGAATCTGTTCAGCAGTGCGCACAAGTAGCTGTTAAGCTGCATGCATAGCAGAGTGCCGTGTTGCCGCAGAAGAAATGACATATTCGATGCGACAATCCTTGTGATTGAATGCTAGATTCCATGCTGAGAGACCTTCCGTTGCTTTCTCAAAAATAAGCTGTCTTTTTGAACAACCTTCAAAAAAGGACAATCTACAGACGTTAGTATTATAACATAATCGTTCCAAATGGAAAGAGCCCAGTTTGCAACTGGGCTAGATTCGAGTACATTCGCTATTCACTGACATATTCTACAACAATCTTATCTTGTGTCACATTCAAGTCCTTCATGACTTTATCTACTATTTCAACAGCATCTTTGGCTTCAAGCTTATTGCTCTGCACAAGCACTTGATATTTATCATTATCCTGTGTGATGACTGCACTCTGATACTGCTTCTGCAGCTCCGTTTCCAGGTTTGATAATTTCGTCTCATGCTCTTCCAGCTTGCCCATTTCGTCATGGACTGCAGCAGTCTTCTCACTGCTGGTTGAGTTCAGGTCACTCATGAGTTTCTCCATCTCTTGCTGATACTTCTCTGCACGCTGCATTTGCAGTTCTTCAATAGAGCTCCGCTTCATAACACCTTCTGCTTCAACTTTGTCCAGCATCGCCTTCTCTTGGTCTTCCTTCGCAGCAGCGCTAGTCTCATTTCCAGCATTCTTGGCTTCATCGTCCTTGCCAGTGCTTGTCGCAGAAGGATTGGTCCCGTCACTCTTGCTGCTGTTCTCCTTAGCTTCGGATGCAGCGTCTTTGCCATTGACGCTTGGATCAGCACCATGCCCTGTAGATACCTCAGTGACTTTGATTTCTGGCAATTGCCCAACTTCTGTTGCATCACCTTTCAATGTCTGTTCTGAACGTACATTGTCTACCGTTTGCTTCGCTGGAGCTGTTGTGTCCTCCGTGAATAAATAATATGCGGACAATACGACCATCAAGCTCAGCATAGACACTAACCATATCGTCTGTCTTTTCGTATTCATTCTTCATTACCTCCTAATGTTCATTCAGTTTCTCGTTCAAGCTTACCTATTGAGCAATCTTGCGTGGAACGACCGATATCCGATAAGCCGGTACATTCAAGCCTTTCTCGACAGCATCGACGACCATCTTCTTCACCGTCGCATTCTCTGCCCCTTTCGCAACGACTATGACTCCCCGCACCTTCGGCTTAATGCGCTTCGTCACGATTGGAGCTTGATTTCCCGAGGATTCCAGCGTCACGATTTGACCATCGCGCGTATATTGGGTAGTGTGCCGCTTGCCGCCGTTCGAATCTGTCTCTTCGGTCTGCTGCTGATTGTCCTTGAAGTTGCGCTGAACAATCAGTTCCTCTGTGGAGTCAATCGTGACAAGCACATCAACTTGTCCGACGCCGACAATTCCCTCCAGAATGCCTTTGACGCGTGCTTCAAATGACTGCTCAATGGACTCGAATACATTCGATGAAGCCTTATCAGATGAATTCTTGGTTTCCATCGAGTCAAAGGCCCCGACAGCCGGCGGCTCTTTGTCTGCGCTGCCTTTGCCCCCGAACCACCCTCCGCCGCTTCCCTGAGGCTGGAACGAGCCGAACAATATGAGCGCTGCGCCGACAAGACCGAGCAGGAGCAGCCAGCGGAACGAACGGACGCGCTTGGAACCGTTGCTGCCTTTTCCGATCCACGTTTCAATCTGCTGCAACCATTTCGCCAACATGATCGACTCCTTCGTTATCGAATGGACTTGTCTTACTTGTCCTATTTCACCTATATGCTACCGTATAGAAAATATGCTTGTTTTTTCATGATTTTCACCTGCTTGAACGCATGACCAAAGGATGGCTGTCCTACAGCTTTGGTTCAGCTCGTTTCCACTCCACCTTGATTTGCTCCGCATTCACAATCCAAGAGGTCATCAGTGATCGTATCGCTTGATTCGTAACCTTGCTGCGATACTGTTCGGCCTCTTCCCCCAGCTGTTCAGAGTATCCTGATGCTGGGATTTCCTTGAATTGCTGAGACTGTCCCGTCTCCGGGCCCTCTTGTCCAATCAAGCCTGATTGAATCTGTACTTGATGAACCGGCTTCACAGCCTCCACTGTGCCATCAGTTTTAACGAAATCTATGGAATCGGTTTCGCTCACAGCAGCCTGTCCGGCAGAAAGAGCAAGCTCTATCCGTTCAATGATTGGTTCCCCCTTCGCATTACGGGTAAGCTTGACTTGCAACTGCTCCACTTGTACCTGTTCCTCCGAGATGTTCCTCTTCGTACCGTTGGCATTTTGAACACTGTGACGTAAGGCAAGTGCAAGCTGTTCCTTCATCTGACTGCCAATTTCCGCTTCTGCAAGCCGCAGCGCACTGCCTTCCTGCTCACGGGCTAGCAACTCTCCTTGCCTTCGGATTTCGTTTACGCTCGTTGACTGTTTTCGCTCTGCGGTTAACGTGGATGACAACGTAGAGCTCCATTCGCTTGCTAATTGATCTGCCAGTCTTGCGTCGAACAGCTTAAGGACAGGTGATAATAAGGTTAGTAAAATAATTAAGCTAAGCATTAGCTTGACGTATCGCTGCATCGAGCGATTGGGCAGAAGCAGATCAATGAACGTTGCCAGTAGAATTATCATGATGATCTCTTTCATCCATTGACTTAACCAGCTCATTTCGTTCACTCCATTTCATCCGCGCGGCCTAGCGCATCATAACCGTCACATTGCCTGCCGTAATGAGAATCGTAATTGCTAGAAAGAACATGAGACCGACCGCAGCTAGAGCCGCAAACACATAGATCATGCTCTTGCCGATCGTCTTCAGGCACCCAAGCACAGGGGAATCTCCTAACGGCTGCATAATGGCTGCCGAGGCGTTATAGATTAATGCAAGCGTCAATATTTTGATTGCCGGGAAGGCACATAAAAACAGCAAAATAATGACACCTGACAACCCAACCGCATTTTTTACGAGCAGCGATGCCGAAATGACGGTATCCGTTGCATCTGAGAATGCGCGTCCAATTACAGGAACGAAATTGCCGGTTATATACTTGGCTGTTCGAATAGATACCCCATCAGTGACTGAGCTCGTAGCGCCTTGCACGGAGATCACGCCCAGAAAGATCGTTAACAGAACACCTAGCAATCCCACACTGATGCTCCGCATCAAGTTCGCCAGTTGAGTCACCTTGTATTTGTCAGATATGGAACTGACAATATGCAGAATTGCTGAGAAGAATAGAAGCGGAAATACACCGACATAGATCAGTGTTCCGACCAAATGAACCATAAAGATGATGAGCGGATGCATGACTGTAACGGTCACAACATTCCCCATTGAAGCCAGCAGGGTTAGAAGCAAGGGCACCATCGCCATCATAAAGTTAATCATGCTTGATATTGCTTCCTTGGCGAAGCCGATTGCGATCTGGAAGCTGTTAATAGCCAGAATAATGATGACCATGTAAGAAATCGTGTAGGCAATTTTGCTGACTGTGTTGCGCTCGAAGGCGGTCTGCAGCGTTTCCAGCACCATGCTGAATACGACGAGTATGACAATCGTGACAATTAACTTGCCGTTCATAAACACTTCTTGCAGCATAAATTTCCCGATAGCCTTGAACACATTGCTGACTGTCAGCTTCTCACCGCCAGGAAGCAGCAAATCAACAAAATCTGGCATGGCATCTCTAGGAAAGTAGCCCCCATACTTGACGAGCAGATCATTCCAGTACCGCTCCACTTCGCTCGTCTGTAATCGCTTCGTCTGCTGCTCGATCCATGCTTCTGTTGCGGCGGGTCTTGCGGGCGCTTCTTCTTGCAGCTGCTGCGGCTGTGTCACCTGCTTGTCTTCTATCGCAGGAGCAGCGAATGCCGTACCCACACTAGCGAACAACACGCACAGCAGCAACAGGAGCCACACCCACTTCCTATAGACCATGTTCCAATGCCGTTCTTGCAATTGAATTCGGTTCATTCGCACTCCACCTTACCTCACGTCAAGCAGGAAGAAGCTTCATTACAGTCTCTATAATGACGCTTATGATCGGGATAGCCAGTACCATAATCAGCACCTTCCCGGCAAGTTCAATCTTAGATGCAATCCCATCCTGTCCTGCATCCCGAACAATTTGAGCGCCGAACTCCGCGATGTAGGCGATTCCAATCATTTTCAATATCGTCTTCAAATAAATGGGCTGAATTCCCGAGCGATCGGCCAAGTCCTCCAGCACTTGAATGACGACTTCGATCTTCCCAATCAAGAATAGAAAAATGGCGATTCCAGCAAAGGTTGAAATGATAAACGCAAACATCGGCTTCTGCTCTTTGACAACCAATACTAGAATGGTCGCTAAAAGTCCGAGTCCTACAACTTGAATGATTTCCATGAAATCACCTGACCTGTATACCTACCGTTATTTTATTGAAACAAGAAGATGGTTTTAATCTCTTGGAATAAGTGATCCAGCAAGCGAACGACCATGAACAAGACCACAACAAAGCCGATGACCGTCACCCAATGAGCCATATCTTCCTTTCCCATTTGCTTCAGCACGGTGTGAATCATCGCGATGATAATACCGATTCCGGCAATTTGAAAAATGGCGCTGACATCTACATTCATCATCTGGCACCTCAATACATCAAAATTACAACGAGCAAACCAGCTAGCACACCAAGACTGCGAGTCATTTTTCCATAGCGGCTATGATCTTCCCGAGCGCTCCACTCCTCTTGCTCCAGCTGCTTAATCGCAAGCTTGATATGCTTGCTCTGATCCTCTCGATCACTAATTCCAAGCGTAAACCCAAGTTCCTTAATAATTCGGAGGTCATCCTTCGTTAGCGAGGTATTGCTGCCATATCGTTCCCACGCTTGCTCCCAAGCTTCCCTTGCCGTAAATGATTGTGCTGCGGAATGTTCCATTGCTTGTGATGCGCTGAGGAATATATCACGCAGTATAGGGGGCATTTGCTGTGCAATATCGTGAAATGCTGCCGATAGCGGGGTGTGCCCGTATATTATTGCGGTTTCCAATCGAGCCAGTGCATGGTGCAGCAGCCGAAGCTGCTTCGGTCTCGCCGCATATGCAGCTGCTTGTACCCACCCTATCCCCGCTGCAGCCGCAACGAGAATTGCTGCTCCTAGCAATTTATACGTGGTACCCACCTCCTCCCTGCACATTCGCTACGATGCTGGGCTGAAGCGCTCGCAGCTTGCCGTCGTACACCTTCCGCTGCCACTGTCTAGCTGTCCTCCGCAGCGTAACAACCCGAGTAAATCCCCCTCCATCAAGCAAGGATGCCATTCCAGGACGTCGAATCACATCCTCTGCATCCGATCCATGAACAGATGCGATCATCCTTACGCCAGCATGTATGGCCTCTCGCATCGCTTCGTAATCTTCTTCTCTGCCGAATTCATCCACAACAAGCACATCGGGAGACATAGAACGAATAAACATCATTAATCCTTCCGCCTTCGGGCACCCATCTATAACATCTGTTCGATAGCCAAGATGGTAACTAGGCACTCCCTTCGTACAACCGGCAATTTCAGAACGCTCATCTACAATGCCTACCTTAAGCGCCTTCCAGAGCGCCTGTGGATGATTCCAGCAGCCAGAGGAGATAGCCCGAGCCATATCTCGCAGCAGGGTTGTCTTCCCATGCTGTGGAGGGGATACGACAAGTGTGCTATGGATTGTCCGATGCTTGAAATCAAGCAGTTGTGGAATAATGTCGTCGGCTATGCCCATTACTTCTCGGGCAATACGCAAGTTGAAGCCCGTTATATCCCGAAGATGACTAACCCTTCCTTGCGTCAGCACAGTCCGACCCGCTAGTCCAATTCGATGTCCACCAGCTACCGTAATGAATCCACGCCGAAGCTCTTCCTCCATCGTATACAGAGAATGATTCGTTACATAGTCAAGCAATTGAAGGCTATCTTCGCGGTTGGGACGATAGGCTGTATCAGGCTTATCAGTCAATGTGCCTTCCCTAGTCACAAAATAAAATTCCCCCGCTGCACTGACTTCTAGCGGGCGCTCTTGTCGGATTCTCACTTCTTCCAATTCACCTAAGATGCGTTCAGGCAAGTGCAGCAAGATAGAACGAAGCGCGGGAGGCAGCACCGCTGACCAGCTGTATACATTCATCTCTCCCATCCTCCTTGGGTCATCCTCATTATTTTAAGGGAAATAAGGTGCTACCTTGTGTATCCCATATGTATGACCCTTGTCCGGCAAATATGCACCTCGGTGGGACTAGTACCGATTGATCCCTATACCCCCGTCCACTACTTCTTCAAAATGCCGATAAGCAAGCACGTAACACCAGCAACAATCCAGGCAATCTTCGTCCAGTTCAACTTGTCTGCTATGCCTATCAGCCCAATTGTGGTCGTTGTAATAAGCACGAGCGGCCCTACAAGAGCGAGCAATGAATTAACGGCAAGCGCCTTCTCGGTATCATTTACTTTCAACATAATGAGGGCTACAGCAATCTCCAGAGATCCAGACAGAAAGCGCAGTCCCGCCATACTCGCTACGAACTTATCAATCGTCACCGTTCTCCCCTCCTGTACACAATCATGAATTGGAAACATCAAGCGATCCAAGTGAACGCAGCCTGTACAATACGCATATTGACACATTGTATGCAGGACAAGACTTGTTTAGAGCAGTAGATTGCGAGAATCTGGCAGATAGACGCTGCTCATATTGAGGTTGTTCAAAAAGTCCGCTTTTGATCACGAAGTAAATCATGAAGTGGACTCGGCATCGAATCTTGAATTCAGCCGGGCCTTCCGGTGCTCATGTACCCAAAACGTACGCTCCGCTCCTCAGGCCCTGGCTTCATCCAACTTTCTCGGTGCTGAAAACCGGCCTTTTTGAACACGCACATACAGGCAACTAGGCACCTGTCAGGTGAGGTATGCATATATTGACTTCATAGTTTGACTATCTTCATGAGATGAGGGAGATTGTAAACCATGAGCTTCACTGACAACCAAGTTGGCTGTTGGCCGAGTCGATTAATTGATCCAAGCGGAATACGTACTGCGAAGCCGCGTACCACGGGAATGACGATGGTCATGGACAAAGGAATGGGAATGAGCGAATTTACGGATATGCTGGAGCTCGCTCACGAGCACATCGACGTCATTAAGCTGGGGTTTGGAACCTCTGCCGTTACGCCTCTTTCTCTGCTTAGCACCAAGCTGGAAGCCGCAGCACGTCATGATGTTATTGTCATTCCTGGAGGTACGTTTTTAGAAATTGCTGTCGCGCAAGGCATGGTGGATGCTTTTTTTCATATGATGAGAGTGACTGGTTTTACGGGAGTTGAGGTGTCGGACGGCACAATCACATTAACCCGCAAGGAGCGGAATGAGCTCATCCGCCGCGCTAGCGAGGAAGGACTGCTTGTTTGTACAGAGTATGGCAAGAAGGATAATTCAACACCATTTGTTCTCTCCGATATCGTAGAGACCTTTACAGAAGACCTTGCTCACGGAGCCGAATGGATGACACTTGAGGGAAGAGAATCTGGTGTGGGGGTTGGCGTGTATGATTGCAGCGGCAGTTGTGATACCTCATTGGTCAATCGTATTGTCTCCGCAGTGCATACGCCTAGCCGACTGATGTGGGAAGCTCCACACAAGGAGCAGCAGGTTGAAATCTTGCGAACGGTTGGTTTGCAGGCGAATATCGGCAACGTATCCCCACATGACATTATTGCCTTCGAAGCACTCCGCAGAGGACTGCGTTCAGATACAATGAGCGCCATGGTTCAATCTCAATACATGATCTAATTGTTCGATACACGTAACCAGAAATATAAAAAAAAAGGGGGGGAAACCAACATGCATATCGATGTCATTCTTAGCGTAAACGAGGCACGAGCAATAGATTTGACACATCGCACGGTGATTGTCATCGACGTACTTCGTGCAACAAGCACGATCATCACTGCCCTTCATTATGGTGCTTCCGGCGTCATTCCCGTTGAGACGGTATCCCAAGCCAAACAAATTGCCAAAGATGAGGATGTATTAGCTGGGGAACGCTACTGCAAAAAAATATCAGGATTCGACGCAGGGAACTCCCCTTATGAATACATGTCGAACAGCATAGAAGGCAAGCGAATCGTGCTAACAACTTCAAATGGTACGCGTGCCATCCAGAAAGCATTGAAAGCAGACTATATATTAGCCGGAGCAATCATTAATGCGCAAGCTACCGCACATGCTGCATGCAAACTGCGCAAGGATGTGGCATTGCTCTGTTCAGGCGCACAAGATGAATTCGCCTTCGAGGACGGCCTATGCGCCGGACTTATAATTGCGGAGCTGCAACGCTGTATGGGTAATGCAAACGAACTAACCATGAATGATGTCGGATATACCGTTCACAGCTCCTATCAGTATTATGCGAATTGCATTCCAGAAGCGCTTCAACAATGTTCGGGCGGCAAGAAACTATGCAAGCTTGGCTTCGCAAAAGATGTAGAGTTCTGTGCAACGGTCAATACGTATTCACTCGTCCCCATTCTTACAGACAACCACACGATGAAGCCGTTTATATCATCATAAACGTCACAATTACGAGCAAGGCGCCAGACGGTCTATGTTCTAAAGCAGAGGGGCTTGTTCATACATTGAAAATGACTACAGCATATCAGCACGATGGTATGAACAACTCTCTCTTGAGGAGCATGATACATGAATGGTGAATTTGTACTCGTTACGCTCATACTCATAGGTCTCGTTAGCCGATCTCCAATTATTACGACTGCCGCATGTATTTTGCTAATCGTTAAGCTTGTCCATTTAGAGCGCTATCTTCCCACCATTGAACGTCGGGGATTGGAGTTCGGGTTATTATTTCTTACCATTGCCGTGCTTGTTCCCTTTGCGGCAGAGCGAATCACTACCCACGATCTATGGTCAGCCCTATCTTCCTGGCCGGGTATGATGGCACTTGCGGGCGGTGCTATTGCCACCTCGATGAATGGCAAGGGACTGGAGCTATTAAAAAACGATCCGCAAATGATTGTCGGCCTAGTGGCTGGGTCAATCATCGGGATCGTTCTACTGCGCGGCATTCCGGTAGGGCCATTAATGGCTGCCGGTATAACCGCACTATTATTGCAGATAAGCAGATGGATTATTGATAAGTTCTAAAATATGCAGTCCATCCATTATCTACGGTCTTGAGGACCGCCTACGAATGCTGTCTCCATTGTGTCCAAGCCATAGCCTGTATGAAGAGCTCGGATAATATCATGCAGGTTATCAGCTGCCACAACACAGGATACTTTAATTTCAGAGGTGCTCACCATTTTAATGCTGACTCCCGTCCGGGAGATGATGTCGAACATTTTAGCAGCAACACCCGGATGGCTAACCATACCAGCCCCTACGATCGAAATTTTCACCAAATCTCGCTCCGATGTAACTTCACGGTATGGAACCTCACCGCGAATGTTCTCAATAACGGATACTGCTCGCTCACAATCAGCAAGTGCTGTCGTGAAGGAGAAGTCTGCCTCACCGTTTAATACACCGCTCTGTACAATAATATCTACATCTATATGTTCATTTGCAAGCGCTCCGAATACCTTCGCCAATACTCCCGGCAAATCAGCGACGCCCAAAATGCTAATACGCGCTACATTCTTATCATATGCGATGCCACTAACGACTACACCCTGTTCCATTGTAGCTTCCTCCTTCACGATTGTCCCCTCATTGTAGTTAAAGCTGGATCGAACAACAAGACACACTGAATTGTGCTTGGCGTATTCTACTGCACGCGGGTGCAGTACGGCTGCCCCTAGATGAGCCAGCTCCAGCATTTCGTCATAGGATATTTCCTTCAGCTTCCGGGCACAGTTTACGATTCGAGGATCTGTAGAGTATATGCCGTCAACATCCGTATAAATCTCACATACATCCGCCTGAATAGCAGCAGCCAGCGCAACGGCTGTCGTATCCGAGCCTCCACGGCCTAATGTTGTTATTTCTCCGACTTCCGACATCCCCTGGAATCCAGCCACAATTACAATCTGACCTTCCTGCAGTGCATTCTTCACCCGTTCAGACTGTATGTCGACAATACGTGCCCTGCCGTATGTACCGTCTGTTCGGAAACCAGCCTGCCATCCGGTCATAGACATCGCCTGGTGACCAAGCTGATGGATAGCCATGGATAACAGCGCTACCGAGATTTGCTCGCCTGTCGTGAGCAGCATATCCATTTCACGCGCAGGAGGATTCTCATTCAAGCTTTTCGATTGATCGATTAATTCGTCCGTCGTGTCTCCCATTGCTGATACAACAACAACACACTTGTGGCCTTCTTGTTTTTTTTCTACGATTCGTTTGGCAACCCTCTTCATTCTCTCAATATCTCCTACTGAGCTGCCTCCGAACTTCATGACGTATAGTGCCACACTGACTCACTCCCACCCTATGAACTAGAAATGCTTGCACTTTCTTTTAATAGCATATTATAGCACAATTTTACCAATGCGGTACGTTAAATTATAAAAGCCCCGAATGCACAGGGCACTCAGGGCTTATTAAAAATCTTATTCAATAATTAGGCACGAGAAATGTACTTGCCTTCGCGTGTATCGATAAGCAGTACATCGCCTTCGTTGATGAAGAGTGGCACTTGAACGTTCAAGCCAGTTTCCACTGTTGCGTTCTTCGTTGCACCTTGAGCCGTGTTGCCTTTAACTCCTGGCTCTGTCTCAACTACCTTAAGCTCAACGTTGTTCGGCATGTTGATACCAAGGATTTCACCTTTATAGCTTACGATGTTAACGATCATGTTATCTTTCAAGAAGTTCAATTCCCATTCCAATTGGCTCTTGTCCAAGGAGAATTGGTCGTAGGACTCATTGTCCATGAATGTATACTCTTCACCACTGTTGTACAGGTATTGTACTTCGCGGTTATCGATTTGCGCACGGCCGATTGTTTCACCTGCACGGAACGTCTTCTCCGTAACGTTGCCGTTACGCAAGTTTTTCAATTTGGAGCGTACGAACGCAGCACCTTTACCTGGCTTAACGTGTTGGAAATCCAAGACTGTAAAGATATCTCCATCTACTTCTACCGTCAAACCTGTTTTAAAATCGTTTACTGAAATCACTCTAAATTCCCTCCTACATGCATGGCAACCCCGATTAACCGTAATGAAATACGTTCGATGCTCAGTGTATCGGTTAGATATCTACTGAACTGCGCCCGTCACTACATGTCTAATACGAGCAGTTGTTTCGTTGATTGTGTTATTATTTCAATCCCGTCTTCCGTAATCACAATATCGTCTTCGATACGTACACCGCCGAATCCCGGAATATAGATACCAGGCTCCACCGTAACGGTCATACCGGGAGTTAACACCGTATCGCTTCCGAATGCCAATCTTGGATTTTCATGAACTTCCATACCCAAGCCATGACCGGTGCTGTGTCCGAAATGGTCACCATATCCGTAACCCTTAATGATGTCACGAGTTAAGGCATCTGCCTCGCGTCCAGTCATCCCCGGACGAATATGTTGAATTGCATTCATCTGTGCTTCAAGAACAATGTTATAAATTTCATGATGCTTGTCAGTCGGCTTACCCAGTACTACCGTACGTGTAATGTCTGAGCAATACCCATTGTACAAAGCACCGAAGTCAAGCTTAATGAACTCGTTGCCTTGGATGATGCGATCACTTGCAACACCATGCGGCAATGCGGATCGTTCGCCAGATGCAACAATCGTATCGAAGGAGCTCGATGTTGCTCCATTCTTACGCATGAAGAATTCCATCTCAAGCGCAATATCCTTCTCGGATACGCCTGGCTTGAGGAAGTTCAGAATGTGGCTGAATGTACGATCCGCGAGCTGAGCAGCATCGCGCATAATCGCCAATTCTCCCTCATCCTTAATCATGCGAAGATCTTCGATCAGCCCAGATACAGGTACAAGTTCGATGCCTTCGAGCTGTCCTTGATATCCTGTATAAGTTGCGAATGCGACGTGATCCTGTTCGAACCCTAGACGACTAATATGCATATCAGACAGAAGCTGCTTCAGCGTATCTGTCATCTTCGCGCCGTGTTCAACAACGTCATAATCAACAGCTTGCTGCGGCGCCTGTGTCATATAGCGGAAATCCGTCAGCAGCACTGCGCGGTCTTGCGTAATCAGCACATAGCCGGATGAACCTGTAAATCCTGTCATGTAACGACGGTTCACCGCACTTGTGATGAACATGGCTTCCAAGCCTTTCATCCCCATTGCTTCTCTTAAACGAGTCAAACGTGATTGGCTCATCTTCTCATCATCTCCCGACTTTGCATTGTTCCGTCACCCTTGAGATTGACCTTCTGCCCGTTGTGAGGATACATACTGATGCAGTGCAGACAATCCCAACTCATAGCTTAATGCTCCGAATCCCGCAATTTGTCCTACCACTACAGGAGCGGTTACAGACACATGCCGGAACTCTTCCCGCTTATGTATGTTGGACATATGAACTTCCACTGTCGGAATGCGAACTGCACTTAATGCATCTCGCAATGCATAGCTGTAATGCGTAAGTGCTCCCGGATTAATGACAATACCGTCGCATGTCCCATATGCCTCATGGATACGGTCTATGAGCGCTCCTTCATGATTGCTCTGGTAGCATTCCAGTGAAACGGCCCAAGATGCAGCCATCTCTGTAAGCCGTGCTTCAATCGCAGCCAACGATTCGCTCCCGTAGACACCAGGCTCGCGAATGCCGAGCATATTCAAGTTCGGTCCGTTCAATAACAAGTAACAAGCCATGATGATTCCACCTCTCAAGCGTACCGTCAACAGACGAATCCTCACGTATTTTAACATACGATGCAGAAAATGAGAAGCGTCAATACAGCAAAACCCGCATGACATCGCGCATTTAGCTACATGATCGGTTTAGGCTTGCGTCGCTCTGGGTATTCATGCGCCTCTTCCCCAGAATCACTTCTTGCTGCTGAATGAACAACTCCGTCGCTGGGTACACGGTCAGGCCCTCTATTTCCTGACTTCCCAGATCCCTGTCCTCCACCGCTGGTATAGCCCGATCCCCCCTTCATTTTGAGACGCTCTGCCTCATCGGGTTCACGCTCCTGTTCATTATTGAACTCCGTTGCTACCGTATAGCCGATGAATAATCCCCAGACAAGCATGATACAGGATTCTGTCCATATCGTGTTCCATGTTGTCCTCCATACTGGATGCACGAGACCAAGCATAGGCCCGGGTGCAACATATAATAGAACCCACCATACTATCCCATATAGAATCCCAGGGTACGGACCAGGTACTTTCCGTAGGAAAAGTGTATATAGTATGGAAGCTGCGATTGAAAATAAAATGAATGCGCCCCATCCTACTAGCTGGCCTTGGGTAGTGATCAAATATTTATGCGGGTAAAAAGGTTCCGCAATCATCCCAGGGATCACCGAAGTAAAGTGGAAAGTATAAGCGAGCCAACGTATCCCGCCCCATATCAGCCCGGCAAAAAAACCGATTTGCACAGAAAACGATAATGGGTCAGTAGGATTCTTCTTACGTTCCGCCCTTGCTTGCCTTTCATTCATTGCCATTCCTCCCAATTGTGATCATCTCAACGTGTATGTAGTATGCTCCAACCTAGGCGGATTACAATCATGGTGTGGAAAACGCCAGCAAAATTCGCTACAATAAAATTATTATTATTTCAAAATCGTGAAGTGCCTCTTACTTGAGGCACCTTCGGTACACACGCAAAGCGGAATGCAATCAAGATGGGGATGGTGAAGTAATTGTCAGATCAGAAATCCATTTACGGTGGACAGGCCGTAATTGAAGGCGTAATGTTCGGCGGCAAGCACGTCAATGTGACGGCTGTCCGTCGCAAAGATAAATCCATTACGTTCTACGAAGTACCAAAGAAAGATAAAGCATGGGTTGCCAAGCTAAAAAGAATCCCGCTGCTCCGAGGGATTGTTGGCATATTCGATGCCAGTGCTAAGGGATATCAGCACTTAAACTACGCTGCAGAGAAATACGCCGAGGATGAAGAAGGAATTGAAGCTGCTGAGGCAGGCAAAGACTCCAAATGGAACCTTGCGATGATCGTCGGGGTAGCAGTAGTCGGAATTTTATCGCTTATCTTTAGTAAAATTATTTTCACAACCGTTCCAGTTGTCATTGAAGAACTCATTTTCGGGTCGGCCTTCAATAATATCGTGATCCATACTGTCGTTGAAGGCGTCATTAAAATTGCGTTCCTTCTCGGGTATTTGTGGCTAATTTCCAAGACTCCTATTGTCAAGCGTCTGTTCCAATATCATGGCGCTGAGCATAAGGTAATTACCGCATATGAAGCCGGTGTAGATCTAACGGTACAGAACGTACAGAAGTTCAGCACGCTGCATTATCGCTGCGGCAGTAGTTTTATTATTTTGTCCGTCATCGTTGGAGTCGTTATTTACTCCTTTATCCCATATGATAATTTATGGGAACGCATTTATCCAAGGCTCCTGTTGATTCCTGTCGTCATGGGCGTATCCTACGAGTTCCTGCGATTAACGAATGCCCTGCGGAATGTGCCTGTGCTTCGCTGGCTTGGGTATCCTGGACTGTGGCTGCAACTGCTCACAACGAAGGAACCTACAGATGATCAGGTGGAAGTGTCGATTGCTTCCTTCAATCGCATGTGTGAGCTTGATCGCGAATTACAGCCTAAACAGGCTGTATCTTAATTCTACATCAACACTATGACAAGAAGGGAATGATGACGATGGCTCGACTGCCGCGATGGTTTATGCTCCTCATGGCTGTGTTGGTTGGAATCGGAATCGTTAGCAGCTTCACTCGAGATCCTATATCCATTCTAATTCCCGTCGCCATCATTGCCGTTGTATTCCTCGTCTATCGATTTGGGCCGAAGAAGAGCGTCAAGGTGAAGGTCTCACCTCGTACGGAGGCGAAGCTGAAAGCAGCACGTGCGTCTCAAGCCAAGAAGCGCATACGACCTCGATCCCAAGCAAAACTTACGGTCATTGAGGGCAACAAGGCTAAGGATGAGAACAGACAACAGACTAAATAAAGAAAACAGCGCGTAGATGAGTTTCCTTCATCCAAGCGCTGTTTTTTGGTTATATCTTCGTCTTCCCGCAACAAAGCACCTTATACATCTTCTCATAAGCGTCCCTCGTCCACTGTTCGAAGAAGGCGTTACCCGCTTTCTCGCCTGACTCATATAATGCCATGCTCTGCTCAACGGTTAAATCAAAGTCAGTTGTTCCGATACCCAGTGTAGGGATCTTGATCGTACGGAAGCGGTTCTGCTTATCGATATAGCGCTGGTCATGTGCCGAGATCATGGTGGATACCATGGCCTGAAGCATCGTGATGAGACCCGTAATCTGATGGGGCTGGCCAGACTGCATTCCTACCATTTGAAAACCGATCGTTGGAATCAGACGACTTGTACGCGGGTCAATATCGTCATCGAACAGCCATAGCGGGAAGTTAGAGAGCATCCCACCATCCACGATATAAGAGAATTGATCAGCAAACTTCTTCGTTCGGCCATTCTTCACCTCAAATGGAGCTCGTAAAATCACCGGATCGAAGAAGTAAGGAATGCTTGTGCTCATCCGTATCGCCTTGCTTACGAGGAATGATTCTGGGTCTATCCCGTAGTTCGCAATATCGTCAGGGAGAACCATCAACCTCCCATTCGTAATGTCCGAGGCGATGATTCTTAGCTGTTCCTTCTTCAAATCCCCAAACGTACGAATCCCTTTCTTCAACAGGCAATCATGCACCCATTTCTCCAGTGCTTCACCTGAATATAGCCCCTTTTTCCACAGCAGCCGCATGGCTGACCCTATCCATTTAATCTGGAAAATTGGAGCACGCTGTAAGAAGGATGAGAAAGGCATTTCTAATATGAGCCGTTCCATCTCTTCGGCAGTATAGCCAGCGGCAAGAAATGAGGCTACAATCGAACCCGATGACGTGCCCGCGACACGGTTGAATGTCATCCCGTGCTGCTCGGCTGAATGGACTGCACCAACTAACGATATCCCCTTGACTCCCCCGCCTTCGAATACCGCATTGATACGCACGGGATACCCCTCCTCGCACACATACTGCTTCTTCTTGTATGTATGCTCATGCAGGAGGGGATATGAATGTATGAAAGGTATAATTTCTGAATTATGGCTTTCTTCTATTTTTCCTCGTAATACTGTTGAAGTTTATCGGATACCTGCTTCGTATTTCTTACCAGATCAGCAGCGCTGAAGAATATACTGCCCGCTACCGCATCAATTCGCGAATTGAACTCCAACTGCTTAATAAGTACATCTGCACTGTTCCAGTCCGTTTCATTTGCATCCGCAAGCTTATAGGCAGCGTGTCCAATAAATAGGTCCACCCCAGTGCCTGCCGTTTCTTTGACCCACCAATTCACTAACGTGTCGTAGGACGCAGCCTTGTGGCCGATGTGCCAATACACTTGAGGTGCAATATAATCGATCCAATGATTCTTGATCCATGTTCTTGTATCTGCATACAGATTGTCATAGCTGCTCAGTCCCGCCTTCGTTGCTGATCCGGTTGGATCTGCGCTGGAGTTGCGCCATACTCCGAACGGACTTATACCAAATTGTACATTCGGCTTCGCCGACTTAATCTGCTTGTACAGGGATTCAACGAACTCATTCACATTATTTCTACGCCAATCTCCCTTGTTATTGAACATCTTGTTGTAGCGTTCATATGTATCATTATCCTTAAATGATTCCTTGTCTTCGCCATATGGATAGAAGTAATCGTCCAGATGCACGCCATCGATATCATAGTTATTGACAACTTCCATGATGGAATCAAGCACAAACTGACGAGCTTCTGGGACGCCTGGATTATAGATAAGCTTGTTCTGGTGCTTTACAACCCAGTCTGGATGCTCCTTCGCGGGATGACCATTAACCAGCTTGGATACATCTCCTTGTACACTTACACGGTAAGGGTTAAACCATGCATGGAACTGCATGCCGCGCTTATGTGTCTCTTCTACCATGAATTTCAATGGGTCATATCCTGGATCCTTGCCTTGCGTTCCTGTCAGCCATTCCGACCAAGGAAGCAGCTTCGAAGGATAGAAGGCATCTGAAGTTGGGCGCACCTGTACGAATACAGCGTTGATTCCTGCCTTTTGGAGCTTGTCCAGCATGCTTGTATACTGCTGCTTCTGACGTTCCGCATTGAAGCCTGACTTCTTCGGATCCTGCGGCCAATCAATATTGTAGACAGTCGATATCCACGTTCCTCTCATCGATTCCGCATGGATCGCTTCGCCATCTTCAGAGGCTGCTTCGCCACCCTCAGAGACAATTGTAATAATACGTTCTCGCTGATTCCAATCCACCTTCAATCCAACACTTTCACTGATGAAGCGAAGCGGAACCATCGTTCGTTCACCACGCATGGAGGCAGATACGTCGAGCTCCACATGTTGCCCATCCACTTCCGCATTGCTGTCGCCAATCGTCAAGCGTATGGTATGTCCATCCTTCCGGAACTCAACCTGGCGATTCGCCTGATCCCAACCTACAGTTGCACCAGTAGCTTCCCCTACTGCTCGGAATGGCAGCATCGTCACATTCTTGCCTGGCACCAAATAAGGAGCTACATCCGTTTGAAGCTGCTTATTGTTCATCAATATTCGAATGTCATTGCTGGCCGCATTCCCCATTTGCGGCATAAGCGTACTTAGCATAACAGCAGCAAATGTGCCGAGAAGTACTTTTTTCGCGTGATTCATCATTCTTTTTTCCATCTCCCTTGTCCATGTTGAACGAGAAAATGAGTCAATATCATTTCCCCTCAACTATTAGACGCAAAAAATAAAACATCTGTTTCGCAAAAAACAGATGTTTTACGATTCATTATCCAATTCACTGCGCAAATCACGAAGCGCTTGCAGGCGCTGAGGGTCTCTGCGGAAGTATTCAACAAGTGTTTCGATGCATGTAATCGAGTTCCAGCTCAGGTGATGCTCGATTCCTTCTACGTCTGTATAAATATGCTCGTCGGCTACACCGATCAAGGTTAAGAAGTCTTCGAGCAGCTGATGGCGATCCACCAATCGCTTGCCGATCTTCTTCCCCTTGCTAGTCAGCACGAGCCCGCGATATTTCTCATAAATAAGATAATCGTCCTTATCGAGCTTCTGAATCATCTTCGTCACAGAAGAAGGGTGCACTTCCAATCCTTCTGCGATATCGGATACGCGAGCATATCCTTTCTCGTCAATCAGTTTATAGATACGTTCCAAATAGTCTTCCATGCTTGGTGTAGGCATCAAGCGTCCCTCATTTCCTTCCACGTTACACGACTTGTCCAAAAGCGCTTCCTGCTTCAATATGTTCCTCATTTCACATCAATAAAGATTACTTTCCCTTAGCGGGAAATGAAGCATGCATATTCATATACGGAAATAATCGTGTATCTTTAAGTTTACATGGTTTCGAGATCAAGTTCAACCTTAGACCTGTTTTGCTCGACATTTACCATAGCTGCGATCTGTGGAAATTCATAGAAAGACCGCTCCATCTATGAAATTAGACGGCAGCGGTCACGGTAGATATGATTTAATTATGTAGGTTCTGTCAGTTATGTCAGTCTTCTCATCCACTCTGGGGTAATCTGCTGCAGCCAAATATTTAGCTGACTCAAATGATCGGTGAACAAGAGTATCCCCATCACGATCATAATTGCCCCGCCTACCTTCATCATGACGCCCGAATATTTCGTAAGCCATCGAGTTGAGCCAATGAAGAAGGATAGAATAAAGAATGGTAAACCAAAACCAATACAATAGGCGGTAATCATTAACATTCCTGTGCTTGGCTCAGATGCACTTAATGAAATGATGGCAGTCAAAATTGGGCCAATGCAAGGCGACCAGCCTGCGGAGAAGCCCATCCCGAACAAAAAGGAGCCTAAGTATCCGCTCTTCTGTCCAAAATCCAGCTTCCGTTCCTTCATTAAGAGTTGAGGCTTGAATACACCGATGAGCACAAGCCCCATAATGAGAATGAAAATAGCCGAAATCTGACGAATCAAATCTCGATATTCAGCCAAGTAAGAACCGAGCAGTGTAGCGCCCAGACCAAGTGTATAGAACACAACACTGATCCCTAAAATGAAAAACAACGTGTGAGTCATTGTGCGCCATCTAACCTCGCGCTTATTCTGCTTATCCTTTAATTGACTCACCGACATCCCCGTAATGATCGAAATGTAAGATGGATATAACGGCAAACAGCATGGAGATATAAAGGATACAAATCCCGCCCAGAAAGCTATCCACACCGTAATATGACCCAACCGCTTCGCCTCCCCGTATTAGTCGATTGCCCTAACAGGAAGAAGATGGGCGCTGTATCACACCCGAATTCCTCTTCTTGCTATCAATGTCAATATTAACACGGCAATGAGCAATAGGACAATCGTAGCCCCTGGCGCTAAATTCCAAATCCCTGCGGTCAGCAGCCCGCCAACGACAGCAGCTTCGGCTACAAGCACTGATACGATAACTGACTGCTTGAATCCCTTGGCTACAAACAGACTAATGGCTACTGGGATCGTTAATAAGGCCGAGACGAGAAGTGCGCCTACAATTTTGATGGCTGCACTAATTACGAGCGCGGTCAGCACCGTGACGGCAATATTAAGCATTCGTACCGGAAGACCATTTACCGCAGCTGCATCTTCATCAAAGGTAAGCAAAAACATTTCCTTGAAGAAGAGGAGCAGAAATACGACAACGATAAGGGTTACAACCCCAACTACGATCAAGTCAGTGCCATTCAGAGTATAAATACTTCCGAACAAATAATTGTTCACATTCGCGCTAAAGTTCATTCCTAGCGTAAAAAAGAGCGATGCCAGCGCAACACCGCCTGACATGATGACAGCAATGGAGAGCTCAGCGTACGTTTTGTAAGCTTTGCGAAGCTTCTCAATCGCAATCGCACCCACAAGCGCGAATACAAGCCCCATGGCCAGCGGATACACGCCGAGCAGAAACCCAAGTGCTACCCCAGCGATTGTCACATGCGCGAGGGTATCCCCTATCATGGACAACCGACGCAGCACAAGAAACATTCCCATAAGCGGGCCTATGGCGCCAATTAATAATCCCCCGATCAATGCGCGTATAAAAAAATCAGATTGTATGATGTCCAGCAATGACAACGTCCCCTTTAATTCAATTCCATGCTAAGCAAGGAGCAGTCTTTCTTATTGTGCGTGTTCAAAAAGGTCGGTTTTCAGCACCGAAGCTTATGCTTCCGATGTGCGTTTTTTCAAAACGCCTCATTTGGATGAAGCTAGGGCCTGAGGAGCGGAGTGTACGTTTTGGGTACATGAGCACCTGAGATGTTTCCGCAGGAAACATACTTCGTAAGCATCTGCTTAGGCCCGGCTGAATTCAACTTTCGATGTTGAGTCCACCTCATGATTTACTTCGTGATCAAAAGCGGACTTTTTGAACAACCTCTTAGAGTATACCGTGCGATAGATCCGGCTCTGAACATTGCACATTGTGCGAATGCCTCACATAGAAGTTCAGCTTGCCGCATGTCCCCTTCGGATCACAGCCAAGCCATGAATTCACAAGATCCATATCATGAGAAACCATAATGAAGGTCATATGGTGATGTTCATGTAAATGCTGCAGCAGGTTGAAGAAATCGTTTTGCGTTTCCGTGTCGATCCCAACTGTAGGCTCATCCAATATGAGCAGTTCAGGCTTATTCACCATCGCTCGCGCTAGAAATACCCGCTGCTGCTGCCCCCCCGATAACTGCCCGATGCGCTTATCCGCCAAGTCCTCAACCCGCATCACACGCATCGCATCACGGCATTGATTGATTTCCTCCTGCTTCAGCCGTCGGAACATTCGCCGGCGATTGTACATGCCGGATTGTACGACCTCCATCACAGTCGCTGGAAATAATGGATTAAAGGAATTCTTCTGCGGCACATACCCAATCCGATCCCATTCCTTGAACCGATTGATCGGCGTTCCGAACAGCTTAATTTGCCCTGAGGTGGGCTTCAGCAAACCGACCATCAGTCGCAGGAGCGTCGTCTTGCCAGCGCCATTCGTGCCGATAACACCTACAAAATCCCGCTCATATACAGTGAAGTTGACATTGCGCAGAACCGTCTGTCCTTCATAGCTGAAGCCAACATCCTCTATTGAAATCACCTGGTTATGGCAGGTGTCCGTCATATTCATCATTGTGCTCATTGTGCCCTCTCTCTTCCTTGCACGAACCGTCCAGCCGTGCAACTCTCGGTAACGGACTTTGATCCGTTCCTCATTTATTGTAGCGCGACAAGGAGATTTTGCAAATTGCGTTCCATGAGCGTTACGTAATTGTCCCCTTGATCTGCTTGCTGCTTCGTTAAGCCTTCAAGCGGGTTCAATACAAGTGTGCTCACACCCGCTTCACCAGCCAGTGTATTCGCTAATTGATCCGATACAAGCTCCTCAAAGAATACGTACTTTAACCCCTTCTCCTTCACCAGCTTCGAGAGCTTCACCAAATCTTGCGCTCTTGGTTCAGCATCAGGCGTAATGCCCATAATTGCATGCTGCGTCAATCCATAATCCCGGCACAAGTATCCAAATGCATGATGGGATACCACTATCTCACGCTGCTTCAGCGAGCTTAGCTTCTCCGTATATAACTTATCTACGGATTCAATTTTCGACTTTAGCTGCTTATAATTTGCTTCATATTCACCCTTATGCGCACCATCGGCTTGAACGAGTGCATCCTTAACATTGCTTGCCATCGTCAATGCGGATTTTGGACTCACCCACGTGTGCGGATCTGTGCTGCCATGTTCGTGTTCATGCGCATGTTCGGAAGCATCGCCTTCTCCTTCGTGATGCTCGTGCTCGCTTCCATCTGCCTCAATGAGAGGAATGCCCTTGCTTACCTCAAGTGTCTTCACATTAGACGAGGAATCCAAGCCTTTCAAAAAATCGTCCAGCCATGTTTCGAAGCCTGCACCATTGACGAGCAACAGCTGGGCATTCGATGCGTTATGCAGGTCACGGCTTTTTGGTGTCCAATCGTGTGGCTCAATCCCAGTTGGAATGAGATTGATGGTATTTACATGTTCGCCGCCAATTTGTTCTGTCAGAAAGGCAATCGGATAAAAGCTCGTAACAACATTAAGTTTCCCTTCTACAATACCGGATTGAGAACCTTGTGTACATCCTGCCAACACCAATGCGAAGCAGCACAGGGTCAACAAGGAATGACGCAATCTTCTATATTTACTTCTCAGCTTCATATGAATAACTCCTTCTGCGCAAATTATGTAGTTACGCATGTTAATTTTCTGTAATTCGTAATGATTACTATTAAGATTATAAAAAGGCTTCTCTCCCTTGTCAATCCTAACTTTTCTGCCATTCCAATTTCCTGCCTGCATACTCATTGGAAGCAGATGTGACAAAATTGTAAGGCACTCTCTATCATGTTACTCTTTGACATCATTGATAGACGATACTAATATGATAGAGTGCCTATTCCTACCGTTAGGCTCAAAACTATATCGAAAAGAATAAATTAAGGAGTGAATGATTTGGATTGGATCGAATGGCTGAAATATGCCGTGCTTGGATTGGTGCAGGGTTTCACTGAACCAATACCGGTATCGTCAAGCGGGCATTTGGTTATTGCTGAGCGATTATTCGGATTACATATCGAAGGCCTCGGCTTTGAGGTGCTCGTCAACTTTGCCTCCTTGCTAGCTATTTTGCTCATTTATCGTAAAGATATCGTACGGCTTACCGTAAATACGTTCCGCTTCCTGTTCACACGCGCTCAGGATGCGAAAGACGACTTCATGTTCGTTATTTATTTAATTCTCGCTACGATTCCAGCAGGGATTATCGGAGTCGTGTTTAAGGATACGATTGCAGATGTGTTCAAAGGTGTTAAGATTATCGGCGCAACGCTGCTCGTGACCGCATTAGCTCTCTGGCTGATACGCAACTTGCGTGGCCGCAAGGGGGACAAGGATCTGTCCTTCGGTGAAACGTTTATCGTTGGTCTGGCGCAAGCGGTCGCACTCATTCCCGGCATTAGCCGTTCCGGCTCAACAATCGTTGCTGCGATGGCATTGGGATGGAAGCAGGAAACTGCCCTTCGCTTCTCCTTCTTCTTGTACATTCCGGTCAGCGTTGGAAGTATGATTCTCGAAGGGAAGGATATGATCAAAGACCCGACACTGGGGCAAATGATGATTCCATACCTGCTTGCCTTCGTATGCTCCTTCGTTGCATCCTACTTCGCTTTGAAATGGTTCATGGGCATTATGGCACGCGGCAATCTAAAATGGTTCTCGCTCTATTGTGTATTTGCAGGACTGTTCGTCCTATTCTTCGTGAATTAATGACGTTCAACAAATAAAGGCCGGAATCGTTTAGATCCCGGCCTTTTTCTATGGCAATTCATACCCTAATCATCCACGTATGCCTGCCACCTATTTATTTCGTTCAAACCTCTGTTACTTCACAATTGCACCATTCGGCATGCTGTCTGGGACTGTCGCAACCGTCAATTGACCGTCCTTCGAAGCAGCCAAAATCATACCTTGGGACAAGACACCCCGCAGCTTCACTGGCTTCAGATTCGCTACACAGATTACTTTGCGTCCGATAAGCTCTTCTGGCTTGTAATATTGAGCGATTCCAGATACAACCTGACGCTGTTCATAGCCCATATCCAATTCCAATCGCAACAGCTTATCTGCTTTAGGAACAGGTTCACAATGTGTGACTTGTGCAACGCGCAGCTCTACCTTCGCAAAATCATCAATTGCGATTTCTTCTTTGGCATCCTCCGGCTTCGCCGACCCTGTCTCAGCCGCAGCAGCACTGTTGTCTGCTTTAGCTTGGGCAGGTGCTTCTTCAGCTGCTGGCTCTGCCTTCTTACCTCCGTTCATTGCTTCAGCGATGATTTGCACCTCTTCAGCTACTTCCAGACGAGGGAAGATCGGGTCACCCTTCACGACCTTGGTTCCGTTCGGAATGGCTCCGAATGTGCGAACAGATTCCCAAGACGTAATCGTTCCCGCTTCAATACCAAGCTGAGCCCACACCTTCGCTGGGGCTTGTGTCAAGAACGGCTGCAGCAGAATGGAGGAAATACGCAGGCTCTCTGCCAAATGCGCCATAACAGAAGCCAATTCTGCACGCTTGGATTCATCCTTCGCAAGTGCCCAAGGCTGTGTCTCATCAATGTATTTGTTCGTACGGCTAATGAACTGCCAGATGGCAGTCAGAGCTACGGAGAATTCCATATCTTCCATAGCTGCTTCCACTTTATCCACTGTCTGCGCAGCGAAGGCTGCAATTTCACCATCGAAAGCCGTAACTTGGCCTGCATATGCAGGAATCTCGCCGTCGAAGTACTTCTCGATCATTGCAACGGTGCGGTTCAACAGGTTGCCAAGATCGTTCGCCAAATCGAAGTTAATGCGTTCTACGAAGCCTTCCGGCGTAAACGTACCATCTGATCCGAACGGCACCTCGCGCAGCAAGTAGTAACGAAGCGCGTCCAATCCGTAACGATCAATCAGCATAACAGGATCGACGACATTGCCTTTGGACTTCGACATTTTGCCGTCCTTCATCAGTAGCCAGCCGTGTCCGAACACTTTCTTCGGAAGCGGAAGATCAAGCGCCATCAGCATAATCGGCCAGTAAATCGTATGGAAACGAATGATCTCTTTCCCGACCAAATGAACATCCGCTGGCCAGTACTTCTTGTACAATTCATCATTGTCCGAGCCATATCCTAGAGCGGAAATGTAGTTGGACAGTGCATCGATCCATACATAAACAACATGCTTCGGATCGTCTTTCACCTTCACGCCCCAATCGAAAGACGTACGGGATACAGCAAGGTCTTCCAAGCCTGGCTTAATGAAGTTGTTAATCATTTCATTTTTACGGGATTCTGGCTGAATGAACTCTGGGTTCGCTTCATAGAATTCCAACAGTCGATCCGCATATTTGCTCATGCGGAAGAAGTAACTCTCTTCCTTAACCAGTTCCACAGAACGGCCGCAATCCGGGCAGTTGCCATTCTCGAGCTGACGTTCTGTGAAGAACGATTCGCACGGTGTACAATACCAGCCTTCATACGTCCCCTTGTAAATGTCTCCTTGCTGAACCAAGCGGTCGAAAATCGTCTGAACCACATTCTTATGACGGTCTTCAGTTGTGCGAATAAAGTCATCATAAGTGATATCCAGCTTGTTCCACAGTTCCTTAATCCCACTTACAATGTTGTCAACGAACTGCTGTGGAGTTACCCCTGCGTCCTTCGCCTTGCGTTCGATCTTCTGACCATGCTCGTCTGTACCCGTCAAGTAGCGAACATCAAAACCGCGCAAACGCTTATAGCGTGCCATTGCGTCCCCTGCTACAGTTGTGTACGCATGACCGATATGCAGCTTGTCGCTTGGATAGTAGATCGGCGTTGTGATGTAAAATGTGTTGCGTTGTTGACTCATTGTTCGTTCATCCTCCTCAGCATATGCCTCTTCATGCAGCAAATCCGATGTTGTCTTTCTTGCACTTCACTAGAGTTTCAATCAAAGCTTCGACAAAAGCTTCAATAAACAGAAAAAGCCCCCGCCCAATTTGGGACGAGAGCTGTATCTCACGTGGTACCACCCAATTTCCCACCTGCATACATATCGACAGGCGGCTTCATTGTGACCGGTATGTAGCCGATCAAGCATTCGTTAACGGGAATGATGCGCCAACAGCTTACGGTAGAGCCTGCTTCTCGCAGCTCAATCACTCGCTCACCATCAGTTCCTCCCGGACCATGTTCGGAAGAGTGTCCATACCGGTTCCCAGCAATACCGGCTCTCTGAAATGGCATCTCTGCTTACTTATCCGTTCCTCGGAGATATCGATTTCCAATTATGTGCATCCAACAACTACCCTCAAATATAAATCAGGAACTGTCCCTCTGTCAAGGACGCTTCGGAGGAACCTTGTCTATTCCTCCAGGGTGAAATGGATGGCACTTGGCGATTCGCTTCATCGTCAGCCATGTGCCCTTCACAGGCCCATGGACTTCCAATGCTTCCATCGCATAAGTGGAACATGTCGGATAGAAGCGGCACGTAGGCGGTTTGAGCGGTGATATCCATTTGCGGTAGGCTCGAACTGGTGCCTGTGCCACCCTTGTTCCTAGACTTCGTCGAATTTGACGCTTGTCAGCTTGGCACTCAGCGTGTTCCTCACTTAAGGAGCAGCATTGCTTGCCTTCATCCTCCGTCATATTCCGGTTCCACCTGCATCATGGTTAGGTACAGAAGATGATGAATTATCCTTATCAGTGCATGTAGAGCAATATCCAAACACTTCGAATTTATGTTGAACGACCTGAAATTGATCAGGTACATCGGTCTGCGACATCGGGCAGAAATGGATAGGATACGTCTTCTCACACTGCAAACATATCATGTGATGGTGATGATGCCCATCTGCACAAGTTACGCGGAACTTGACTCCATCCTCGAACACTACCTGCTCAAGAACGCCTAGATCGAACATGATTCGCAAATTGCGGTATACCGTGTCGAAGCTCAAGCCGGAATAGCGTTTCCCCATAAATTCGTATACATCCTTAGGTGTTAAATATCCATTCGTGTCAGCGAACAGCTTCGCTAAGGTTCGACGCTGATCCGTAATCCTCATCCCTGAATCAGCCATTTTCTCTATAATTTGTTCTGTCTTCAGCATCGAAGTCCCTCCTCTATGATGTGGAACCCGTCACTACTATAATGCGCTATTACTAGCGGTAAAGTCAAACCCGAAGTATAGAAAAAGGACTGCCCCTATTCTACAAAAATCGGAGACAGTCCTTCTCAAAAAAATGGCTCAATGTTATACAAAATGAGTGCTCTGGTTATTCCTAATGCACAAAAAGATTCCTATTGGGTTAAGACTTCGCCTTCGGAAGTGGCATGAATATGAAATTGACCGGCAAGCTGCTGCCTGCTGCAGGAGAGAATAAAATCTCAACCTTTTCTTCATAATCTCCTGTACGATAGACGACACTTGCTTCATTCGAACCTTTTAGCAATCCCTGATTCGGCGTATTTACCGCCTTACCATTTACTAATATGGCACCCGTATATGATCCTGCGCGCGAATTGAAGGCAATAAGTGTGTTAGGCGCGACCTTGTTCAAGTGGATACGATACAACACTCCATAATTGCCCGCATTTAGACGATCTTCAAACGTCATCATGTCGGATCCGGTAATGTACTTATCGCTATTGTTATCTGCGATTAACAGGCGTTCTTCCTTGGTACCAACTGTTTCGTCCACCGTGAACACCCGATCGGCATTTTCGAATGTTCCGCGGATATGCTTCCCGTCAATCGGCAGCTGAGGCAAATTCTCGAATTCTTTTAATACATCCTTCTTCGCATCCAGCGCTACGATCGTATATTCAAGCGTACTATCTCCGTAGAAATCCGAATATAACGTAAACACATCTCTCGGCTTGAATGTAGGATTACTCAATTCCGGTACTACAATTTTCGTTTCATTCGGCTTCAACTTTGTTTCCGTTGTTTTGCCATCCTCAAATGATTGGAAATAACGAACTGTCGCCTTCATCCCCGTATCTTGCGGACTGGGACTAGGCCCTGCAAAGCCTTGGTGCTGCACCGTCAAGGTAGCCGGATCATCGGATACGTTCGTGACCAAAATGTAAAACTTCATATTATAATTGGTCGAATTCAAATGGTGAGCAAAAATCCGCGCTCCGCCTGCAACGCGATCTTGATATAGGATTCCATCTTTCAATACTTCTTCTGGACTGTTCGCGCGGTACAATGCACGGCGTTCTTCGGTCACTTTTGGTTTGATTTCCTTATAACCAAGAATAGACCCAGCGTCTACTTGATATTTATCCCCTTGTGGTGTGAACAATTTGTTAAAATCATCGAACGTGTACAGCACTTCATCCGTTACAGAGATCGTTTGGCTTACTTCAGCCGTAAGGCCGTACTTGTTCTTTACTTTCAGCGTAATTGTCTTTTCGCCCGGCTCGAAGAATGCCGGTTGCTTGTTCACCCACTCGCGTTTCAATTCCGTATCTTCTTCATCCGTACTCAAATCGTCATATTTAATCGGTTCACCCATTTTATATGTCGTTTTATCCGTACGGAAGCTTGCTACTGGCGGTGTATGCGGTCTTGTAACCGTAATTGTCTGGGAATACGGATCACTCCACTCCCCATCCTCATCACGTACGCGCAGTGTAATCGTATATGTGCCTGGCTCGTCATAGATTTCTTGATTCCCGTCCCAATCTACTTCAACAATCTGCCGGCCACGTGGATGCGTGGATTGATCTGTGAATGTAACACGAGTCTCTCCTGCAATAATGTCTTTCTGATCAACTTTAAACTTCGCAATTGGCTTAGCGCTAAGCTGAATGATGATGCGCTTCGACGCTTGTTCCCACTTATATGGAATTGCCATTGCATCCATCGCGGATGTAACTGGAACCATGAATACGCTATTTGAAATATAAGAAGCGCCCTTCATTTTTGTAGAGACACCGTTTACCCGATAGTCTGCACTTCCCATTTTGTAACGAAGTTCTTTGTCACCGTTCTTGATGATCGTTTCCTTCGTCTTGTTATCAAAGTCCAGCTTGAATCCAAAGCGATCTATCAGTGAACGAATTGCGATATAGGAAACGCCCTTCTTGACCGTAATCGGCTGTGGAGATGTGTATTCAATCCCATCTTGATAGATCTTATTGCTGTCTGCAATTAGGACAACAACATTCTTGTCATATTCCCCAGGTAGAACGGATTGAACACGTGCCTGCGAAACTTGCTTGTTGTCTTGCTGATTCTCTTCCTGATTGCTGCTGTCTTCCGCTGTGTTTGAAGACTTATCCGTTTCGACTGTACCACTTACCTCAGTATTCGTCGTCCCCTCTGCAGCGAACACAGGTACTACTGTGAGCAATTGCACTGCGGCTACACAGGCAACGAAAAGCTTTTTCCAAGATTTCATAGTAAATGTCCTACTCCTCATCCATCATTTATATTTCGAAATGTTAATACAATGTGTACGATTGAACATAGTTATAGACGCATTGCTGGGTAAAAAGTTTCTATTTTTTCATTCTTTTTTTAAGGAATATTAAATGAAAGTCAATTTTTTCATTTCATTTTCTGAAATCGTTGTGATTTACATTGTCTTCATATCCAGAAAAAAAGACCTGCACCGATCGATCGGTACAGGTCTCGAGATGAGTTCTATTGCTGTTTCGCGTAAGAAGCACTGTGCCCAAATGGGTATTGCTCCGAAATCGTAACCGGCAGTTTGCCCTTCGGCTCCTGTAAGCCGAGCAGTACATTTCCCAGCGCCTTCATCGCAGCAGGGCGGTTCTCATAGCAGCACAAGTACGTAGGTACATCAGGGAATTGATTCAGATCATATGGATTACGAGTCGATGCAACAATGACGCGTGTATTGCTGCGTGCTAACAATGCATTCACCACATCAACCTGTCCTTGATGTAGCTTCGATACTGGATTGTAAGTCAGGATCACAATCTGACTATATCCTTCTGTGCTTGCCAAAATTTCTTCCACTTCAACGGAGTCTGGATCATTGTTAATCCGGAGCAGCTCCACATCGTTCATATGTGGTTGCAGTGCAGATGCCAACGTATATTCCTGTACGATAAGATCATCGACCTCTGAACGATTCCGCACTTGAGGCCAGATCACAAGCGTTTTCGCGATGCGATCAAGCGGCAGTGCACCCGCCTCATCCTTAACAAGTGTCGTACTGTCCTCGAACATACGATCAACCAATGCCTTAGATTCAGGCGTAGCGAAATAAGAAGCGAAATCCTCTGGAACTTCTGTCTCTTCGCCCATATGACGCTTATTTTTCAAGGTAATGATACGATCGATGGATTCGTCGATGCGCGATTCAGCGATGCGACCGGTACGAACGGCCTCGCACAGCGCTTGAATCGATGCAACTTGCTCTTCATACGTATGGCTGACTAGCAAAATATCAGCACCGGCTTCAACTGCGCGCACCGCGCCTTCAGCCACACCAACTTCCTTCGAAATTGCATGCATCTCCAAGCAATCTGTTACGATCAAGCCATCATAGCCCATGCGGTGGCGGAGCAGCTTCGTAAGCACATTATGGGACAACGTAGCTGGGATGGAATCCGGCTCAAATGCAGGGAAAATGACATGCGCCGTCATAATGCAATCAACACCCTCTTGAATCGCACGGGCAAATGGAGCAAGCTCAACTGCAACCAAACGTTCCTCATCATGCGTTACAGCAGCAAGGCCGTGATGAGAGTCGACAGCCGTGTCGCCATGTCCTGGGAAATGCTTCGCTGTTGCAGCCACATTTGCCTCTTGCAGGCCGCGAATTTGTGCAGTTCCAAGTTCAGCTACCAGATCAGGACGTTCACTGTATGAACGAACTCCGATTACAGGATTCTCCGGATTGTTGTTCACATCCAAGCTCGGTGCGAAGTTCATGTTAATGCCAAGACGGAGCATCTCTTCTCCGCAAATACGTGCAGCCTCATAAGCATGCTCAGCACTGCGCGTGGCTCCAATTGTCATATTGCCTGGGATCAGCGTAATATCCTCCCAGTCGATCCGTGCCACCATACCGCCTTCTTGGTCAATACTAATGAAGAGCGGAATATTCGTCTGTTCACCGGAAATCTCTTGCAAATGATGAGATAACGCACTTACTTGCTCTTTGTTAACTACGTTGCGCTTGAAATAAATAATGCCTCCAACGTGGTGCTCCTTAATCAAGGAACGGATATTATCGTTTACCTCTGTCGTTGCGAATCCACACATCACCATTTGGCCAATTTTTTGCTCAAGTGTCAGTTGAAGTTTACTCATCTCACTCATCCCATCCTCTTCATATCGTGAATTCTTGATGTGATTCATTTAAGCGTTATCATTTTCCCGTCTGAACGGCATCCTCGCGATATTCCGTCGGCTTCTTGCCTGTGTACTTCTGGAATACCTTGGAGAAGTACCGTCTTTCTGAATATCCAACAAGCGCACCAATCTGTGTAATGCTCTTGTCTGTTGTGCGGAGCAATGACATCGCCAGCTCCATTCGCTGACGCGTCACGTATTCAACAAACGTTTCCCCGAAATGATTCTTAAACAACAAACTGAAATAACTGCAGCTGATTCCTAAGTAATCAGCCATTTCCTCAACGCCGATATCTGAGCCTAAATTGCGGTGAATATAGTCTTTGGCTGATATCATCAGGAGCTCGCTCGACTTCTTGTTCATCGCGTGTTCCTTCGTATGATCGACTAACTCCATAATCGCACACATTAAGTCCTTGACGCCCATCATATGCTGAAGCTTATTCCACACCGCTTCTTCTTCTTGTGGTGTAACTAGTTCCCACTCTCTCATCTCACGAATCAAGTGAATGATGACATAATGAAGGAACGTCTCCGCACGAACGATGGACTGCTCAGACATATACATCAGGCTGGATTGCAAGGCATGCATTCCGTCATCGACCTTAGAGCGATCATTCTGCTTCATCCCCGCCACGATATCTTCGACTAACTGCCACTGTGAGACAGAGGCCGCCTGTCTTGCTACTGAGCCTTCATCGACAGATACGAGCTGTTCATCATCGGTATGCAAAATAAGAGTACGCTGCAGGCGTTTGTACGTATGTGCCAAGCTCATGAGAGGGATCGGCCCATTATCCCATGCAAGGCTTACGGTCATCTTCACATGGCCTCGAACCGCCTGCTGAATTTCCTGTGCCCAGCGCGCCATATCGACCGAAGTAACCTCATGCTGGTCACGATAGCATTGAAGAAGTACGCACCACTCCCCTTCACGCATTTGCAATACGGCATATTTATTCCAATCATCCACTATAGCATCCTGCAGCACGTTGCGAACTGCGAAATTCCACAGCTTGCGCTCATTGTCACTCCAAGAGGCGCTTTGCTGCGCATAGCCATCCAAGTCAACGAGCAGCAGCGAGTAAGCCAACTTGTCAATCGGCTGCTCTTCATCGACCATGAAGGCCGCAAGTGCGCCAGTGGAGAATCCCATAAGAACATCGAACATCATCTTCTCATAAGCGAGACTAATCATGCGCCCCCAGCGCCTTTCCGACAGCTTCTTCTCCAGTTGACGGGTGCGTACAAGATCAGCAAGCTTCTTCACGGTCAATTCCAGCTCATCGTAGTTAATCGGCTTCAGTACATAATCACGAACACCATGCTGCATTGCGATGCGAGCATACTCGAATTCCTGATAGCCCGTCAGCATCATAACCTCGGCTTCACAACCAATTTTACGAATTTCCCGCAGAAAGTCCATACCGTCCATAACGGGCATACGAATATCACACAAAATGATGTCTGGCTCGTGCTGCCGCACCATTTCCAGCCCTTCCACACCATTGCGAGCTGTGCCTACTAATTCAACATTCAGCTCATCCCACGGGATGACCAGCTTCAAGTTGTTCAAAATCGGTACCTCATCATCAATGAGCAATGCCTTCACACTCATAACGTATCACCCTGTTCGTATTTCGGTATCACACACTGAATCATCGTTCCCATCTGTGAAGCGGAACAGATGAACAATCCATAACCAGGACCATATCGAATGCGCAAGCGATCTGCTACACTGCGAACTCCGAGTCCCCTACGTTCCGTATTGTACGACTCTTCTTCCTGCGGCAGAACCGATTTTTGCTCATCGGAGAGCATATATTGGAACTTTCTTAATTGTTCATTCGACATGCCCATCCCATTATCCTCTACCCGAATGAGAATGCGATCTTCATCCTCAAATGCGGTAATGCGGATCCATCCTGTGTGCTCAATTCCATCAAATCCGTGTTGGATTGAGTTCTCGACAAGCGGCTGCAGGGTCAGCTTCATCACCTTGCAGTGCATGATGTGCTCCGGCACGTCAATTTCGAAGTTGAACAGCTCCTCGAATCGGAACTTTTGAATTTCAAGATAGCTCTTCAAATATTCAAGTTCTTCGCGAAGCGTAATCTCCTCTTTATCCTGAATGCTAATGCGTAAAATATTGCCGAGGCGATAAACCATCTGGCTAACTTTTCGCCCTTCATTTTGAATAGCCAGCACATTAATCGATTCAAGTGTATTAAATAAAAAGTGCGGCTTAATTTGAGCTTCCAGCACTCTCATTTCCGCCTTATTCTTCTGCTGCTGCTCATTCTTCACTTGATCAATAAGGCCAGACACACGCTCCATGAGACTATTGAATCCGTGCGAGAGCATCCTTAACTCATCTCTGCCCTCTTCATCAACACGGGCGTTCAGATCTCCATCCTCAACCCTGCGCATAAATCGAACGATGCGCGTAATGTTGCGCGTTATTCGGTTCGTAAACAACAGGTTGAACAGCAGCGCTCCAAGGATGCAGAGGAATAAGATGGTAGACACCCATTTCAGAAATACGACCATCTCCTTCGAGAGAGAGCTCCAGTCGCGCACGGAAATCAAATACCAGCCGTAATCACTCATGGGGTGGTACGTGATCACACTTTCGCGTTCCCCGAATTTGTCCTTGTAGCTTACATATGTATTTTCGAACTTGATCGGCTTCGAAGCATAATCAGCGATCATATGGCCAGCGAGCTGCTTCGAGTTGTCGTATAGAATCTGTCCATCACGATTGACGATAAAGAACTTCGTATTCTCCATCTGATCAGCCGTATAAAACTTGTTAAAGAACGTGTCGAGATCCCAGTTCTTAATCTGGATGATCGATATTCCAATTGGCCTCATCGTCGATAGATCCTTCACAACTCGAATCTGGGTAAAGACCTGCTCGGAGCCCGTCAGTTCTGGAAATTCATTTGGCCCGACCCATAACGGAACCCCGTTCAAGTCCATGACTTTCTTAAACACAGGATGCTTTTTGAATTCATGAAAAGGCATTTCCTTGAAGTTGTCTTTGGAAAATATAGGGATAATCCCTTCTCTTTGTGCATATGGGCTGAAATTGTACAAAAAGGCATAACTAATCGCAGGATGGTTGAACAGCAGCTTGCGGAAATTTTGCTGGCGTTCGTTCATCCGGATATAGTCCGTGCCTTTTAGCGTATCATCAACTTGCTTCCCGACTGGCCGCCCCTGTTCATCCACGAAGTACAGCTTTCCATTATCGTCATATCTGACGACGCTTGAGCTTACCATATCGTGTTCGTAAGGATTAGGCGATACCAACGCCTTCTGGAAGACGTTATTCGCAATGCCTGTGTCGGATACTTTATTGATTTCATCGAATATGTAGCCGATGCTGTGGCTCATGGCCCGCATCGAGAATTGCGCTTGCTCACTATATTTCTTCTCTAGCAAATTGAATGTAATCACAAATGTAATCGTTCCAAGTAAAAGCAAAGGGATAATGATAAGCAAAATAAATCCACTAAACATCTTAAATCGTAAATTCATTGTGCACATTACCCCTTTACTCTCTCTAGTCATCTATGAATATATTAACACGTAAGAGCTTACATTTCATGCAGAAACTATGAAAAGATTAGCCCTTAACCCCGCCTGCTGTGAGACCCTCAATAATTTTCTCTTGCAGGATAGCGTAGATGACCATAACAGGTACGACACTGTATACGATACCAGCCGCCATCTGCGCGTAGTTCGTGTTATACGTATCACGGAAGCCGACCATACCGACCGGAAGTGTACGCAAGTTGTCTGTTGAGATAAAGAAGTTTGCGAGCAAGAATTCATTCCAGTTGCCGAGGAAGTTGACAATGAATACGGTCACGAGCGCTGGTACCGTCAACGGCAAGATGACTTTGAAGAAAATGCCTGGTGCCTTCAAGCCGTCAATTACAGCTGCTTCCTCAATCTCAGACGGGAGACTTCGCATAAATGCCGCCAAGATAATAATCGTAAATGGTATTGCCCCTGCCGTGTAAGGAACATATAGGGCCCAGTGCTTATCGAGCATGTTCAAGTTCTTCAAGATGCCGTAAATCGGAAGCAGCAATGCATTGCCCGGAATGAGCAAGCCTAGCAAAATAAACTGGAACACTGCTGCACTCATCTTCTTATAGCGCATACGTGTAATCGCAAAAGATGCAAGAGACGCGATGAGAATCGTAGACACGGATGCTGCAAGAGAAATGTACAAGCTATTTACGAAATAAGTGCTAATTTTGGCATTGACCCAAGCTTTCACATAGTTATCCCAAGCAAATTCTGTCGGCAAACCGAATGGATTCGCTGCAATGGCTCCGTTGTCTGTCTTTACCGATGAGAACAAGACGAACAGGAATGGGAATAGAATAACCGCCAAATACAACAGTAGGAAAATATGAGGGGTGCCCTTTTTCAGCTGTTTCATCATTAGTATTCAATCCTTTCCGTTCTACGCGCAATAAGTACTTGGTAAAGCACAGTAACGATGAGCGTGAACACGAAGATAAGGACTGCGATGCTGTTCCCATAGCCATATTTGAAGCTTGTAATCGAATGCTTGATCATATAAGTTGCCATAACATCGGTTGCCCCTGCCGGGCCGCCCTTGGTCATAACGATGACGATATCTGCCGCCTTCATTGCACCTGCGATCGATAGCATAATAACCACGGAGATGATCGGCATAATAAGCGGAATCGTAATGCGCATCGCACGTTGAACGCCAGTTGCGCCATCAATCATCGCTGCTTCGTCAAGATCTTTCGGAATCGCTAGAATTGCAGCCAACACCATAACAATGTAGAAACCGGTCCACTGCCAAGCGTTCGTAATCAAGATCGAAATCATTGCCGTTTTCTTGTCTGCCAGCCACATAAGCGGATCGATACCGAACAAACCTAACAGCTTGTTAAGAAGCCCTGTGTCCGGATCGTAAATGAAGCCCCACAAAATACCGATGACGGCCGTGGACATAACAGACGGCATGAATACTGCTGTCTTGTACAATCCTTTCAAACGCTTGACATTGGAGATGAGCAGTGAGAAGAAAATGATTAACGGGACTTGGACTAACAAAGAGAACAAAATAAAGTATCCATTGTTCTTCACCGATTCCCAAAAGTCTGGCTTACTCATCACATTGAGATAGTTGTCAAAGCCAATAAATGTAACGTCCTTCGATATTCCGTTCCAACTCGTAAAGCTGTAGTAAATCGCATTGATTACCGGGTATATAAAGAATGCGATGAACAAAACGAGCGTAGGAAGCAAAAATAACACATATGTTAAGGGGTTTCTTAATGCTTTATTCATATGATTTCCCTCCGTCCGTCCCACATCGTAATCATACTGGTTGACTGCTGCTCAGGATGATAAATGAGCACCACCCCCCGATACGGACAGGTGGTGCTCCTTGTGGTCAAGCTTGCTTTTTATTTATCTTATTTCGATGCTGCGTTCGCTTCTTCTTGTACTTTTTGTACGGCATCCAGAGCCGCTTGTGGTTCAGCTTCGCCGCTAATCATTTTTTGGAGCTGTTGACCGAGTGCCGTATTCACATCCGCTTGTACGAGAGCGTCAAATGCAGGCCATGTGAATTTCACGTCTTTCATTTGAGCCATAATCGCTTGCAGCAAGTCGTTTCCTTGGGAAGCTTCATCCAGCTTCGCTTGGTCAACCTTCATTGCAGGGATAACGCCATCTTCCTTCAAGCCGCGTACTTGCATGTCTTCGTTATACAAGTTCTTGATGAACGCTTTTACCGCTTCCATCTTGCGTGGATCTTCAGCAATCTTGGAAGAGAATGCATAACCGTTGTTCGAGTCGAACATTACGCTGTAGCCTTCGCCTTCTTTAGCTGGAGGCATCATGAAGAAACCAGCTTTGTTATGCAATTTACCGGATTGTGTTGCATCAGCGAATACGGAAGATGCCCAAGATCCATCGAACATCATAACTGCTTCACCATTTACCAACTGTGTACGTTGTGTTGCATAGTCAAGACCAAGCTCGCCTTTTTTGAAGTAGCCTTTCTTGATCCAATCTTGGTGTTTCGCAAATGCTTCTACCATTTTTGGATCGTTCCACTTCGTTGTTCCTTTCGCAAATCCGGAAGTAATGTCCGCACCGCCGAAGTAGGACCACAACGTGTTTGTTGTCATCAATGGCACCCAAGCATCCTTGGAACCAATTGCGAATGGAATTTTGCCGTCAGCCTTTACTTTTTCAGCGATTGCTTCAAGCTCAGCCAATGTTTTTGGAATTTGAATTCCTTTTTCAGCGAAATAGTCTTTGTTATAGAAGTAACCTTCAATTGAAGCACCGATTGGCAAACCGTAGATCTTGTCTTCTACTGTCCATTGTGCAAGGGATTGGAACTTGTCCTTCAATCCAAGCTCATCCAGAATCGGAGCTACATCAAGTATAAGTCCATTCTCCGCGTACAATTTCACGTCTGGGTTACCGAAGGCATCAAAGATATCTGGAGGAGATCCGCTTCCCATTTCTGCACGAAGCTTCTCTTTACGGTTAACCTCAGAGTCAACACCGTCAAGCTTAATTGTTAGACCTGGAACTTCGGATTCTGTCTTCTTCACAACATCTTGCAAGATAGCGAAGCGATTTTTCTTCGAATCGCCTAGCTGCGTATGACGAAGTGTAAGCTCAAATGGTTCAACCTTTTTATCTTCACCAGCTGTTTGGTTCGCTGGCTTCTCAGAACCACTCTCTGTCTTCGATCCGCATCCTGTAAGCGCTGTCGTTGCGATGAACAGAAGCGTCAGAATCATTACCAATCCTTTTTTCATGTAAGGACCCTCCCGTATGTTTTTGTCTGCCAGTATCTTCTTGTTGTTTGGTACGCTTTTATTATAATTCGACAATGTCCTTCCTGTAAGGACGACATTTTAACTATTGGGGGATAAAATCCTCTAACAAATGAGGGATAAAATAAAACAGCGGTCAAAACCTCGATTTGAGGATTTGACCGCTAATTTGTGAAACAACTATAAGATTTGCTTGTCTAGTATTTCCCAATTCAGCTTACGCATTACAATTTTATAGAGCAGGTGATTGAATATAAGCTATTGCATTTGCATCCTCTAATTTAATTCCCTCTTGTGAAATTGTACAGCCTATCATACAGCGCACGTATGCTAGGATTCGTACTGTTTGCTGCATCGCGCAGAACCGGCCCGCTTCCTTTATAATACGCAGTAAAGCCTTTCCCCGCGAATCCATATTGATAGCCTGCGTTCATATAATCATTGAATCGGTTGCGGAACATATTATCCGTTAACATACGGTTGTCGAACTCGACCTCAACGCCCATACCATATCGTTTGGCAGTTTGAATACCATCTACAAGACGATCGATTGACAAATCTTCAAAAAAGTAGTTCGGTTGGTACGTCGCTGCATCGAAGCCTGCGTCCTTCCATATAAAACTCTTATAGGTCAAGGAATGCGGGATCCAGAACGATTTCAACCCTCTTGCATGAACATCCGAGTTCATCATCCGCAGGAAGTCTGGGGCTGACTTGGACCAGCTAATCTCTTCATCCACCCAGTACATGCCAACCAGTTCAAGGTTGGAGTAGTTGTTGGCATTCCAGCGGTTTTGTACCTCTTGCAGCCACCATCTGACTGCCTTCTGGCGTGTCGCCAAGGCTTTCTCTATGCCCACGCTGGCTTCACTAAAATTCTCGGTAATGCCGTCTCCGTCAATATCACCGAAATTCGTCGTTGTTTCTCCCGGATTTGGGAGCATTATGACAACCTTCGTTTTGTGGTTCGGCTGCCCTAGTTGGATTCCTACTTCCTTCGTTGCCTCATTCAACTGCTTTAAGTCACCTTGAGCGCCAAATGTTTTATCCAGATACCATTGCCAATCCGTCAGGAGTGAATTATTTCCGAAATCACGACCCGCCGGAGATTGGAGACCCAGCATCAACACACCATCAAAGAACCAATCCTGAACTTGACCTGCTTGATTCACGTAACCAATTTCCGGAATCAGGCTGTCTTTTGTCCACGCAGGAACGTCAGGATAATACCCATTATAGACAAGCGATAAATTACGAATTCCAGCAGTATCGACGCCTGGATACTGGAATTCGAACGGCTTCATATTCACGACAACTGCTCCATCAGCCTTGCCGTCTGTTCCCATAATTTCAATCTCATCTATAAATGTCCATGCCCGTGGATGCATCGAGAACACAACCTTCACGTAGCGTGCATAGGCCATCGTAGCACCTTGCCCTCCGCCTGCAACCCCATCTTTGCTGCCATCCCATACATAGGTTTGATCAATCGGAGGGCCATTCGTCCAGCCTCGTTCCGTTGCTTTGTGCCCGACAATTCCCCAATTAATACTATCATCTGACACATATATAGATACGCTCAACGGGAACAATATCGCAGAACCCGGCCAATCTTGAAGGAAGTGCGCCTTAACACTTGCTATCGATTTCCGTTGGCCCAAGTCAAACGTGACTTCCCGCGCCTTCTTCTTAATGTGCCCTACCCACGCTGGATCCGTCACATTCGCAGCGCCCTTAACGCCATTAGTCAGCTTGTTGCCTGGATCCGGATAATTCGATTCCGGCGCTTCCGACCAAGTGTAGGTTGAGCTCGGTGCAAGATTGCTGAGCTGTGGTGCCGCTTGAGCATTCGGCATGTTCGGAATGATTGACAATACCAGCATCATGCTAAGCACAAGTGCTGTCATCTTTTTCTTCATAATCAATATCCCTCCTTTATACGTTCATTTTCGAAGAATACGGCCCGGATCATCTAATGATTAAGCTGCAATCATACCTCCTCTATTCATAAATTCATCCAAGAAAGCTGATCCCTCATGATGCCTGATGCCTTTTCTATGTTGAACCAGTAGCTAACAGCATCTCTTCACCTACTAGTCATGAGGACAATAGAATGCATTTCAACAGCATATATGTTTGGCGATAAAATATTTTATATGATAGCGCTTCCATTATAGATTAGGGGGATTTCCTTTTTTTTCATCCTTACAGCGCATTATAGTTTTTTCCTTCCATTTTAGAAATAGTTCTTTTCGATCATTTTACACACAATACTATTGAATGCACGTTCTAAGTGAACACTCTTTCCTCTATTGCAACAAAAAAAGAGATGACCTCTTCCCTGCTAGGCAAGTCATCTCTCTTCCTATATAAATAGATATGAAATACACTATACGCTCGTCTGCCTGCGGCCCTTCTCAATAAGCGCATAAGCACGCTCCACCTCTTCTGCAGTCGGGGAAGGAATCCCTTCAAGCGGATACTTCTCACCTAGCTGTTCCCACTTGTATACGCCCATTTGATGGTACGGCAGGATTTCGAATTTCTCAACACCTTGCAGTGTACCGATAAAACGACCCAGTTCAAGCAAATCCTCTTCATCGTCGTTAATCGTCGGTACGAATACGTGGCGAATCCACATTTTCTTGCCATGCTCAGATAACCAACGCGCCGTATCCAGCGTACGTGCATTCGGCACACCTGTAAGTGCAATATGTTTCTCATTGTTAATATGCTTAATATCCAGCAGTACTAGATCCGTAACATTCATCAATTCTTCGAGCTTCGCTACTTCGTTGAAACCGTTCGAATCCAGGGTTGTATGCAGATCCCAGCGCTGCTTCACTTCACGGAATAGCTCTCTAACGAATGCAGCTTGCAGCGTTGGCTCCCCGCCCGATACGGTCAAACCGCCGCCAGAGCTGCGGTAATAAGGCAAGTAAGGTTCAATTTCAGCAAGTACTTCCTCAAGTGTCATTTCTTTGCCGTCACCTAAGCTCCATGTATCACGGTTATGGCAATATTGGCATTTGAGCGCGCACCCCTGCATGAATAAAATAAATCGTATGCCAGGTCCATCAACGGTACCGAATGTTTCTAACGAGTGAATACGTCCGATCATCTCTATCACTTTCCTCTCCAGCCCATTACAACCTGCTTACATGACAAGAGGGGCGCTCCCTCCCTGCCATTGACCGAAAGGTACTAGGCATGTGGTGTAGTTGCGCCCCTTTACTTATCAAATATCGAGTATATCCTTTACATTGCTCAACTTACTTCGATTTCAACCGTTCAGAAGGTTCTTACATCGAACCATGGAATGTGCGGTTGATTACATCCAATTGCTGCTCGCGAGTCAGTTTGATGAAGTTAACTGCATAACCCGATACGCGAATTGTCAATTGCGGGTAGTTCTCTGGATGTTCCATCGCGTCCATCAGCTGTTCACGGTCGAACACGTTAACGTTCAGATGGTGCGCATTGCTGCCGAAGTATCCATCCATCATCGATACGAGGTTGGATTTGCGAACATCAAGTTCTTTACCAAGCGCCTTAGGCACGATGGAGAATGTGTTCGAGATTCCATCCAAGCTGTGCTCATATGGAAGCTTCGCTACCGAACTAAGCGATGCGAGCGCACCCTTCTTATCGCGGCCATGCATTGGGTTCGCACCTGGAGCGAACGGTTCGCCAGCTTTACGTCCGTCAGGAGTTGTACCTGTCTTCTTACCGTACACAACGTTCGACGTAATCGTCAGTACCGATTGTGTTGGCAATGCATTGCGATAAGCTTTGTGCTTGCGAATCATGTTCATGAACGATTCAACAAGTTCAACAGCGATGCTGTCTACGCGATCATCGTTGTTACCGTAGCAAGGATATTCACCTTCGATTTGGAAGTCAACGGCAATGCCTTCTTCGTTGCGAATCGGTGTTACCTTAGCATATTTGATTGCACTCAGGGAGTCAGCTGCTACCGACAAGCCGGCAATACCGCAAGCCATTGTGCGCAAGATTTCTTTATCATGCAGCGCCATCTCAATGCGCTCATAGCAATATTTATCATGCATGAAGTGAATCACGTTCAGTGTGTTCATGTACAACTTCGCGAGCCATTCCATCATCTGCTTGAAGCGTTTCACGACTTCGTCGTAGTCCAATACGTCGCTTGTGATTGGAGGAAGCTCAGGTCCTACTTGCAAGCCAAGCTTCTCGTCTTTACCGCCGTTGATTGCGTACAGCAAGCATTTCGCCAAGTTGGCGCGAGCGCCGAAGAACTGCATTTGCTTACCGATACGCATTGCGGATACGCAACATGCGATACCGTAGTCGTCACCATAGATTGGGCGCATCAGGTCGTCATTTTCATATTGAATGGAGCTTGTTTCAATCGATACTTTCGCACAATACTTCTTGAACGCTTCAGGAAGCTTCGTCGACCAGAGTACAGTTAAGTTAGGCTCTGGAGCAGGTCCCAAGTTGTACAAGGAATGCAAGAAACGGAAGCTGTTCTTCGTTACACGTGTTGTACCGTCAGAAGCCATACCACCGATCGATTCTGTTACCCAAGTTGGGTCACCGCTGAACAGGTCGTTGTAAGCAGGTGTGCGCAAGAATTTAACGATACGCAATTTCATAATGAAATGGTCAACCAATTCTTGAGCTTCTTGCTCTGTCAAAGTACCTTCTTGAATATCGCGTTCCACATACACATCGAGGAACGAGGATACACGACCAAGGGACATTGCTGCACCGTTCTGTTCTTTGATGGCTGCCAAGTAACCGAAGTATACCCATTGGAACGCCTCTTGTGCGTTGACAGCTGGTTTCGAAATGTCCATACCGTGCATTGCAGCCATTTCTTTCAATTCAGCGAGTGCGCGAATTTGTTCTGAAATTTCTTCACGGTCACGGATAGTAACTTCATCCATTGCATCCAGCTCAAGATTATTCAGATCGTTTTTCTTTTGTTTAATCAAGAAGTCTATACCGTACAGCGCTACACGGCGGTAGTCACCGATGATGCGGCCGCGGCCGTAAGCATCTGGCAATCCTGTGATAATACCAGCTTTACGCGCCATGCGCATGTCGGATGTATAAGCATCGAATACGCCTTGGTTGTGTGTTTTGCGAATGTCTGTGAAAATTTTGATAACATCTTCCGGCATTTCGAAGCCGTATGCTTTACAAGCATCGATCATCATCTTAATACCGCCAAATGGTTGAATCGAGCGGCGGAACGGAGCATCCGTTTGTACACCTACTACTTTTTCTTTTTCTTTATCTAAGTATCCCGGTTTGTGCGATACGATCGTTGAAGGCGTGTTAACATCAACATCCCATACACCACCGCGTTCACGTTCTTCTTTGGAGAGCTGGCTCACGATATCCCACAGATCCTTCGTATTTTGCGTTGGACCTGCCAAGAATGCTTCATCGCCCAAGTAAGGCTTGATGTGTCCGTCCAAGAAGTTCGGGACATCCACGTGTGTTTGCCATTTGCCTGCTTTTAATCCACGCCAAGGATTCATTTCATTTGTTTCTGTCATGTTCTTTTCCATCACCGACATCGTAATCCCTCCATACATGTTTGTTTTTCTGTATGTGTTGTAATCGAATTGAAAGCACACACCCAGCAAGATGTTCTCGTTCCCATTTCACATTGCTTGTGATGATTTTCACGAAAAAGGCTGCAAGGCGGTTATCTTATCTTTCGCATTCGTTCGATAGCTGCCTTTTCGTAATGCCGAGTGAGGCTATGCAGCAAGTTTTTTAGAGGCGAATTCTGAACCTTTTTCGTTCCTCCCTTGCTACGCCTTCATTGTACCTCTTTTCACACTTTCAATTATGTGATATTTATCACAATATAAGCTAGACAAATGATTTTTTTCACATAATATAATTCAAAATGTTGTAATCTCCACTGCTGCCCTGCTTTTTGCAGGTGGTTAGCACTTAATTAGCACTCGTTTACCGCATTATAAGCAATGGTTCAGAAGTTGATTATACAACAAAGACAGCGGGGAAGATCTTCCCCGCTGCCCACTGCCCTGCTATCGTATCATTCTAACTTATTCAAATCGTCCATAGAATGCGTTCCGATATACATCAGCCAACTCTGTTACGAGTGGAAGCTTCGGATTCGCTGTTGTACATTGGTCTTCAAAGGCGCGGTCTGCCAAGTAATCAACATTGGATTCGAAGTCCTTGGCATCGAAGCCAATTGCTTGGAACGATTCTGGAATACCCAGTTCGCGGTTCAATTCCCGAATTGCGTTGATAAGGCTGTTCACGCCCTCTTCCGTGGTGCGGCATGGAAGACCGAGGATGCGTGCAATTTCCGCGTAGCGCTCATCTGCTACGAAGTGGTCATATTTCGGGAACGAAGCGTACTTCGTTGGTTTCTTCGCATTGTAGCGAATGACATGCGGCATGAGAATCGCATTCGTGCGACCATGTGCAGTATGGTATTGCGCTCCCCATTTATGCGCCAAGCTGTGGTTGATGCCTAGGAACGCATTCGCGAATGCCATACCAGCAAGTGTCGATGCGTTGTGCATTTTCTCGCGCGCTTTCGGACATGCTTCATGATGGGATTTCACCAAGTTCTCGAACACGAGCTGAATGGCCTTTATTGCCAGACCATCAGTATAGTCGCTTGCCATTACCGATACATACGCTTCAATCGCGTGCGTCAAAACGTCCATTCCCGTATCAGCAACTGCCGTCTTCGGCAAGCTGTACACGAACTCTGGGTCAATAATCGCTACGTCCGGCGTCAGCTCATAATCAGCTAGCGGATATTTCGTATTGCCTTTTTCCTTATCCGTAATAACCGCGAACGAGGTTACTTCCGAACCAGTACCCGAAGTCGTTGGAATTGCGACGAACTTCGCCTTCTGGCCAAGACGTGGATACTTGAATGTACGCTTGCGGATGTCTAAGAACTTCTGCTTCAGGTTATCGAATTCAGCATCTGGATGTTCGTAGAATAGCCACATGCCCTTCGCTGCATCCATCGGCGAGCCGCCGCCCAAGGCGATAATGCAGTCTGGCTCGAAGCTGAGCATCATTTCTGTACCACGTTCCACTGTTTTCGTCGAAGGATCTGGCTCGACATCCGAGAACACTTCAATGACGACTGGGTTGCGGCGTTGACGCAAATAGTATTCCAGCTTCTCCACGTAGCCCAGCTTCACCATCATTGGGTCGGTAACAATCATGACACGGCTAATATCCGGCATCTTCGCCAAGTACTGTGTTGCACCCTTCTCGAAGTAAATCTTATTTGGCACCTTGAACCATTGCATATTCACTGTACGCTTCGCCACCCGTTTAATATTCAGCAAATTGACCGCTGTTACGTTCGAAGAAGTTGAGTTGCGGCCATACGATCCGCAGCCAAGTGTCAACGAAGGAATATTGGTGTTGTACAAGTCTCCAATCGCGCCATGAGTAGAAGGAGAGTTGACCAGAATGCGGCCTGTTTGCAGACGGTCGGCGAACTTACGAATTACCTCGTCATCATTCGAGTGGATGACCGAAGAGTGACCCATACCGCCAAATGCCACAATTTCAGCCGCGCGGTCAACGCCTTCTTCTGCGGTCTTCACCTTGTAGCAAGCAAGCACGGGGCTCAGCTTCTCTGCAGACAGTGGGAACTTCGGCCCCACACCATCCAGCTCAGCTACAAGTATTTTCGTTGTATCTGGTACTTGAAGTCCGGCCATCTCAGCAATTTTCTTTGCAGATTGGCCCACGATGTTCGGATTCACCGCACAGGTGTCTGTCTTCATTGCCATCGCTTGGAGCTTGCCGGTCTCTTCCTTATTCAAGAAGTAGCAGCCCTGTGTGGTCATCATTTTCTTCGTTTGTGCGTAAATCGGCTCTTCAATGATGACGGCTTGCTCGGATGCGCAGATCATGCCATTATCGAACGTCTTGGACAGAATCAAATCCGTTACCGCTTGATTCAGATCTGCCGTCTTCTCGATGAAGCACGGCACGTTACCTGGGCCAACGCCTAAGGCAGGCTTGCCGCAGCTATAAGCGGAGCGAACCATACCAGCACCGCCTGTCGCCAGGATTAGCGCCACATCAGGGTGGTTCATCAAGCCGTTAGTCGCATCCATCGACGGATACTCAATCCATTGGATACAATGCTCAGGAGCACCATATTTCACTGCTGCCTCATGCAGGATGCGAGCTGCTTCCGCACTGCATTTCTGAGCGGATGGATGGAAGCCGAAAATAATCGGGTTGCGTGTCTTTATCGCGATGAGCGCCTTGAACATGGTTGTTGAAGTTGGGTTCGTTACCGGCGTAATCCCCATGACAATTCCAACCGGTTCCGCAATCTTCATATAAGCACCCTGCGGATTGTCCTCGATGACACCTACCGTTTTGTCATACTTGATATAGTTGTGGATATATTCAGTTGCGAAAATGTTTTTCGTAATTTTATCTTCATACACACCGCGGCCCGTTTCTTCAACAGCCATCTTGGCAAGCATCATATGCTTATCCAAGCCAGCGAGTGCCATTTGCTGTACGATCTTGTCTATCTGCTCTTGGTTCATGTCCATAAATGCTTCCTGCGCCTTATTCGCGCGGTCAATCAGTTGCTGAATGTGCTTCGTAACATCGACTTGCTCCGTTTTTTTCTCTACAGTTGGTTTCGTTTCTTGTTTTGTCGCCATTCTCTCCGCCTCCATTCATGGATACCTTGCAATGAACCTAAGAAAGGGTTTCTCTATACGGTGTGTCTGCTGTTCTGTTACGGTCCTTTTCTGAGGTTCGTGTTGGTTACAATTGTTTGTGAATCATTTCACACTTTCATTGTATCCATCTTTCGCGTGTTAGTATGTGATTAATTTCACAACTCTGATTGATTTTGCTTATTTTTTTATTTCTCCCCGATTTTATTTGATTGGCGTGATATTAATCACTCGATTTAACCAAACTGTAAATAATTTTAATCGTAAATAAATTGACAACTGCGTGCGGAACATCCATGATAGTAATACGTATTCATATAGTGAAACTTGTCACATGGAATTCTTTGGGTCAAAATTACTAAAATTTGAAATATGTAAATTGGAGGGGAACAGAGTGACTAACATCACCGACAAATTTGGAGAGCCCTGCAATACCTCTTGTTTCTCAGAACAGAATGTAGAACGATTAATCAATATCGGTAAAGAACGTACCTATCCTGACAGCTCTCATCTCTTCTGGGAAGGAGATCTATCTGATAAGCTGTTCCTCCTGAAGAGCGGACGTGTAAAAATCACAAAGTCTACAGATGAAGGCAAAGAGCTAATTCTGTACATGTATCAAGCTGGGGATTTAGTCGGCCAAGTTGATCCATTCCATAGTACAAAGCACACATTCACAGCGGAAGTCCTTGAAGAAGCTGAGGTATTGCTTATTGAGCAGAAGGATATTGAGATTCTCATATGCCAGCACTGCGACTTCTCGATCGATTTCATGAAGTGGATGGGGATCCATCACCGCCTGACTCAGACCAAGTTCCGCGATCTAATGATGTATGGTAAACCAGGCGCGCTATGCTCCACTCTCATCAGATTGTCCAATACTTACGGTGAAGAATTAGAAGACGGCGGTCTCCTGATCAACAAAAAAATTACACATACCGATCTATCGAATATGATCGGCGCTACTCGTGAGAGCGTCAATCGTATGTTAAGCGATCTTCGCAAACGCGATGTTATTGAATATGAGAATGGTATGATTGTCATTCGCGAATTAGAACACCTGCGGGAAGTATGTCATTGTGAAATGTGCCCGAATGAAATTTGCCGCATCTAATACAAAACGCCCTCATGCAAGCTCATGGCATGAGGGCCTTACTTCTGTTTACCTCTACAGATAGGGTACTGCTAACGGTTTCCCGATATGAATAAGGAACATGTCCATTCCATTCTACTCCCTACCCATTGTACTTTCCTCACTGATCTTCTAATGCACTTAATTGGCTGTTAGACGGAACACATGTGCAATTGGTGCCTTATCCCCTACTTCATGTGCGGGCAGCTTTACATGCAATCCTGCTTCGTCAGAGTGGAATTGAAGCTTCTCATCCGCCCCTACCAAATGAATAGCCGTTACCTTGTCTGTATACGGAAGAATGATGTTATCGTTAACATTAGTATCTTCAGAAGGATATAAATACGTACAATATACCGTATCGTCCTTACGTGTAAAGGCGCAGCGCTGTGTAAAGTAAGGAGCGCAGATGCGCGTTCCATAGACAGCTTCCCCATAGGTGCCCATCCACGCGCCAAGTTCCTTGATGCGAGCAATCGCCCCTTCAGGAATCCGGCCATCCGGCTGTGGCCCAACATTTAGAGCCAGATTTCCTCCCTTGGCGACTACCTCCATCAGAATATGAACAAGCTGCCGGGTTGTCTTGTACTTGTCCTCAAAACGGAAGGAGAAGGATGTTCCCATTGTAATGCAGCTTTCCCATGGTACATTCATCGCATCACTTGGAATCCTCTGTTCCGGCGTAATAATGTTCTCATATGGCCCTCCAACCGTACGGTCGGCAGATAGCAGCCATGGCTGCTTCTCTCTAGCTTTCTCCACGACTTCTCCGAGACGGATATCCTGAGATACACGGCTCTCCTTGCATACCCAGCCAGCATCCAACCACAATACATCGATACGTCCGTAGTCTGTTAACAGCTCCATGATCTGTTCATGAGTAAACTGAACGAACTGCTCCCACAATTCAGGATACTCCTGCGGATTATAGGACGGGCCCCGCCACGTTGGGTTGCTTCGCTCCATCCCTGGTGCCCAATAGGTAGGTGTATGCCAGTCTGCCTTAGAGAAATAGGCTGCAATCGCCAATCCTCTGTCACGGAAAGCATCAAAAAGATGCCTGCATACATCTGCGTACTTATGGGTATGGAATGGCGTCTGTGCACCTGTTATCCGATAGTCCGTTGTTTTGGTGTCCCACATGCAAAAACCATCATGATGCTTCGTGGTAAAAATCAAATACTTGAAGCCGCCTTCAACAGCAAGATCCGCCCATAATTCCGGCTGGAAGCGCAGCGGATTAAATGTCTTATTTAGATCGAAGTATTGCTGCTTCAGCTCTTCGGCATCATAATCCCAATCCACACTATCTCGCGACCACTCTTCATCGACATCACTAAGCGCCCACGACTCTACGATACCGAGCTGGGAATAGGTTCCCCAATGCATCATTAAGCCCAGCTTCTGATCCTTGAACCATTCCAGCTGTTCGAGCAATTCAGGGCGATCTGGCTTCACCCATTCGTCTTCCCCACTGAAGTTATGTACCCCTTGCTGAACGATCTGCTCATCCTCACGTTGTTCTGCCTGTTGCTGAATGGTTTCACTCATCTCGCTTATCCTCCTCTGTCTGTTCATTGATGAAATAGAACCATTGTACTAACAAAAATATCTATTTCTAGTTAACCAGAAACCGCTCTCAATCTGCAATACAAAAACAAGGACACAAGAAAATTACGGGGAAAATGAATAAACGAGCGGAAAATTCTATAAATGGTGTCTTTGTCAAGGATCGTGCACATCATGCATCTCAACGCAAAAAAGCCCCCAACATGTGACGCGCGTCCCGCGCTCACATTGAGGACTGTATGGATATGCATCCTTTATGGAGTGATGATAAATTCAATCTGGTCATCTGGCTGCAGAACAAGCTTCCGTCCCTCGACCACCGTCATCTTCTTCCCATTTACCTTTAATGCAAAGTCTATCGTTTTTTCCATTTTTCGCTGACCAATGTGCAGCACTTGCTTGCCGTCATCTGACAAGGAGATTTGTGCAAACTCATCAATTAGATCGTTAACATTCATATTCTCTTTCCAGCTGACCACATAGGTATTGGTCATTTCTGGGATCGTAGTGCCTCCGTCGATACTCAATGTCAGTCCTGCAGTAGGCAGGGAATTCGTCTTGACATCCATTCGCTTCACAAACACAACAACCGTATCACCGGGGCCAACGATCTTCTCCATCGCTGCAGGTTGCCTAAGCTCTTCATCATTGACCACGATGCCCCATCCCATCTTCGTATCCAGGGCAACATCTCCGACGGACATGATCACACCATCCTCTTCAGAGATCTTTACAATTCCTGTCTGCTTCAAGGAATCGGTAACGGTCATGCCTGACTTCCAATCAATTTCAATGCGTTCTGACAAGTTCGGTATATAGGAACCGCCCTCGATAGTAACTGTCACCTTCGAAGCCGGACTAGATTGCTCTTCTGCCTGCTGCTCCTGCTCAGTTGTCTTGGAGCAAGCAGTGATTATGCATATCAACAACATCAGTACAACAAGAACTTTGGAGTGTTCGGCGTAGTTGCGAATGCGTAGCCATCGTCTTTTCATTACGTCAACTCACTTTCTTGCCTTCTCTACCTATAAACATACAGGTTTCTTAGTCTATTATGCAATAAGATGAGCAAGAAATCGTATCAATCCCGTAACAAAATCCGTCGGATTTACAACTCGTTCGACATAAATACGAGAGTTAGCCCTTATTTATACAACTACTTCCTCTAATATTTTCCTCATATAGGTTTTTCGTGCAGCGAAGAAGAAGAGCGCCTGCATCACAACGAACATGCTCACGACTGTCAATGCATACCCCATCATGTTCGAATTAACCAGGTTGCTCAGTGTCTTCAAGGCGAACAATGTATGAACGCTCCCTACCATGCATGGTGCGAAGAAGATAAGTCCTACTTGGAACGTAACAACACGACGGATCTCCGCAATCGACAAACCAATTCGCGTTAACCCCTTGAAGTATGCCTGATCATCCTGCAGTTCGGTGAACAATTTGAAGTAGATGACACTTCCGCTCGCGATAAAAAATAACAAACTAATAAACAATCCGATGAACATCCCTAGAGAGGACACTTGGTTCGTGCTGCTCCAATTATACACCCTGCTTGAGATTCTGATACTGTCATCTTCCTCTTCGTTAAACGACACGTGCTCCCTGATCTTTTTGTCTAAGGCCAAGGAATACTCCCAATCCGACCAATTGAATGCATGTCCATATCGAGCTCGGTCAGCCGGCGCCTTATCGAAAAAAGGGGCAAACAAATCATCGCTAACGACTAACACATTGTAAACGCCTATACCTGAATTGATTACATTTCTTGTGGTCTTTTCCCGAATATGCCCGGATACCTTTGCAGACGTATCACGAATATGCCCCGATACCTTTGTAGACGTATCACGAATCATGATCGTTACAGGCCCTGGATATCCCAAATATAGTTTCGAATCACTTGGTTCATCCACATTCAAGGGCTCACGAAGAACAAGAACCATCTCATCGTTCATAAGGGATAGGGGTTGTCCCCCTTCCATCGCAATGATCCGATTATAATCAGACACACTAACCATTGCTCCATAATTCTCTGACAATTCAGCTTGCATGTAATACACTTCAACATATCTGAAGGCAGCATCTTGTTCTATCTCGTTCTTTGTGCTGTCCCCCCAAGCCTTTATCATATCCGGTTTGATCGGCTGCTGTCTGTCCTTCGTCCAGGTGATGACGTAGCTTTGCGGCATATCATTCAACTGCTGCCGCTTCATCGTCTGATCGAACGCATAAAAGCTTGCGGTTGCTGTCAACACTACTGCGCACAAGATGGATACATTGAACAGCACACGGGCATTATCCTTCAGCTTGAATGCTGCTTGCGAGATATTCAGCAGATTGGTTCTTCGATAATAGACGCGCTTATTTCGCTGCAGTATGCGGATAATGGCTACACTGAACTGCGTATAGAAGAAATAGGTGCCCAGCACCGTGAATCCTAATATCGGCAAAGCGGTTAGGCCGAACAACTGTATAGTTGTAACATAAGCCAGACTATATCCCAGCGCTAGCGAAAATACAGCGAGAATGACGAGCACCCATGAGAATTTAGGTGGTGATTTCGGCTCTTTATGCGCCCGTATGAGCTCAACAATTTGGCTGCGCCCTACTTTTCTCAATGAATACACGGTAATACATGTAAACAAAATCAAGTATCCTGCCGATGTTAATAGAATTGCTTTCGGAACAATATAAAAAGTAATCGGGGTATCGACAGCCAGTATGTGGGATAAAGCCATCAAAAACAGCTTCGTCATAAAGGCGCCGATTCCCATTCCTACTGCAATGGCTAGGATGGAAATAATCATGTTCTCATAAAATACAAGTCTTCGTAACTGCAGCTTAGTCATTCCGAACAGAGTAAGTAAGCCGAATTCCTGTTGTCTGGATTTCAAAAATGCAGAACTCGAATATAACGTAAAGAAAAAAGAGAAGATGATGATCAAATACTCGCACATCATCATCACTTCTCGAACTCGATGTCCACCTGGCACTTGTCCATTAACTACGTCAGGATGGTAAATAAATGCCGCATACATAAAGAAAATCATTACCGCGAAAACACTGCTCAAAAAATAAGCGCTGTATCGATGCCAATTCCCCTTAATATTACTTGTAGCGAGCTGTCGGAATGTCATCGAAGTTCCCCCCTAACAAGCTTAGCGAATCTAAGATGTGTTGGAAGAAAATCTGTCGATTGGCACCACGTCGCAGTTCGGAGAACAATCTGCCGTCCTTAATGAATAAGATTCGTTTGCAATAACTCGCTGCAAAAGCATCATGCGTGACCATCAATATGGTACGATTCGATCGCTCATTCAAATCTTCGAGCGCAGTCATAACATCCTTCGCAGCCTTGGAATCCAAGTTGCCTGTCAGCTCATCCGCGAGAAGCAGAGATGGCTGATGAATGACTGCGCGTGCAATCGCCGTCCGCTGCTTCTGACCACCTGAAATTTCATAAGTACGCTTATCCAATATATGATCAATGCCAAGCCAGCTCGCCGTTTCTAGCAGTCTGCGCTCAATCTCTCTAGCCGAGATGCCGTCAAGAGCCAGCGGCAATATAATATTCTCTCGAATACTTAATGTATCCAGCAGGTTGAAGTCTTGGAAGACATAACCGAGTTCTCTTCTACGAAAATAGGCCAGCTTGCGATTGCTCAGCTTCGCCGGATCCGTCCCGTTAATAAATACATCTCCAGAAGTTTGCTTATCTATCGTAGCTAATATGTTCAATAGTGTCGTCTTGCCACTGCCTGATGGCCCCATAATCCCAACAAATTCCCCTTCATCGATCGTTAGATTGATATCTTGAAGAGCCGTATAGGTCATGTTTCCTCGTGTTCCATATACTTTGGATAATTGCTTAGCTTCTAATACAGGCATAGGTGTCCGCCCCTTCCTCCTTGCTTACGCTCCAGAATCCTCATGTATACACACAGTATACCCTTTCCCTTCTTCCTGCCAACATCGAATTGGCTTTCAATCCCCTCTACCACCTTACAAAGTTGTCACATTCGTCTAATCCTATAAGAATAGCCCTCTTCCTCATGGAAAAGGGCTTCAGGGTAAGCGCTTGTTCATCGGGTCATGTACTTAGTGCAATCGCTCCAGCAACTGATGGTGCATAGCTCTGGTCTCGAACTTCATCGTTACTGTCGTGCCTTCATTCAGCTTCGATGCAATACTGATTGTGTGTCCCAGCTTGGCGCAAACTTGTCTAACCAAGTATAGTCCCATACCGGTTGCATCCCCTTCCTTACGGCCATTCTGACCGGTGAAGAATGCATCAAATACACGCGGCAAATCCTCAGGAGCAATACCAATTCCTTCGTCTTGAACATGCAGGAGTATCGAGTCACCTTCCCGCTCCACCTTAAACATTAACGATTTGGAGCCCTCTTTGTCCCTCATATATTTAATCGAATTCGTTACAAGCTGTGTTAAGACGAAGTTCAACCATTTCTCATCACTATCGACAATCACATCATCGGCTTCAATCTTCGGGAAAATTTTATGCTTAATCAGCGATTTTTTATTCTCATTCACAACCTGCCGGATGACCTGCTTTAGATTCAATCCCCCAACATGAAGATCCAGCTCGAACTTGTCCAGTCGTGCCGTACTCAGCATCATGTCCAGACCTCTCGTAAGACGATCAGCCTCTTCACTCACACTCCGCAGCAGCGACTCAAGCTGAGACTGATCAAGCTCATATACTGGCTGCTGTGTAAGCAAATGAATAACAGACACCGGAGTCTTCATATGATGAACCCATTGGTTCGTGAAGTGAACATGCTTCTCTCGGTCTTTCCGCATCGTAAGCAGTTCGTTCATAAATGAGCGATATTGACGTGATAGAAGCGCATGCATTCGTCTCTGCTCTAATGTGCTTGGATGCTGCAAACAAAGCGTGAAGTCACTATCACTTGCATTCGTCTCTGCATTGTACATTTCCTTGTACCAACGCCGTTGATTCGTATAATCATAGACTAAACCAATCATAAGAATGAACACAGCAAGTATGAAGATATAGATGAGACTTTCCTTCGCAGCAAATCGCTGCCCAATGCTAAGATCTAGCCACACAACAAGCAAAGCAATCGCTATCGCTAAGAAGCACGTTAAGATAATTACAGTTCGGTCTCTTACATATTGGAGAAAGGTCATTCCCGGCTTCATTCATTCACCCATGTAGCTGACATGCGATACCCTTGGCCTCGCACTGTCTCTATTGCCTTCGCAATTCCAATCTCCTCCATCTTCTTGCGAACGCGGGTAACATTCACGGTTAGCGTATTGTCATCGACGAAGTCCACATCATCCCATAGCGTCTCCAGCAATGTCTCGCGAGATACGATATAGCCAATCCGTTCCATAAGGCAAGCAACGAGAAGCGCCTCATTTTTCGTCAAGTCCACACGCTTGCCTGACCATTCAAGGGTGTTCTTCGCCCGGTGCAATGTCAAGCCTTGGACAATCAACTCTTCACCATTGCCCCCACCATTAGCTGCGTATTCCCCATAGGTTCGGCGCAGAACTCCTTTTACTTTGGCTAGAAGGACGTCGAGATGGAATGGCTTCGTAATAAAGTCATCGCCGCCATTTTCAATCGCCATTACTTGATCCATTTCTCCCGTACGTGCTGAGACGAATATGATGGGTACATTCGTCTCACTGCGGAATTGTCGACACCAATAGAAACCATCGAAGGCCGGCAAATGGATATCAAGCAAAATTAAATCTGGATTGATTTCCAGCATTTCATCCTTTAATTGGCTGAATTTTGTCGCACGAGCTACATTGTAATTGTATTTTTCAAGAGAAGACTGCAAGATCGATGCAATCTTATCATCATCTTCCACGATCATAATTGTATACATAACAATACCCCCAGTTCGCGAACGTACTTCTATCTATTTTGTTGCTTTCTTGCTTCCATCATAACATAAACTTCTTTTAATCTAGAAACGAACTATCCACCTGAATGCCTATGTACGCAGATTCAGTAGAGCTGAATCTCTCCATACAATGAACACAACAGAACAAAGCTCCCGCTTCTTAAGACGGGAGCTTATCGATGTGTTCCTTCAATAATTCATACGTTGGAAATATTTACGTTGTCTGTGGCAGTTCTTGATACGTGATGAGTACCCCGCCTTCACCTGCATAGGTGCCGATGACTGGGCCCATATTCACGAACAGAACTTGATCGAAGTGATATTTGTCGAGCAATTCCTTCATAAAGGCCTTGGCCCGTTCTTCACAATTCGAATGTGCAAGGGCAATCCACTCTTTGTCAACTTGGTGCCATGCGTCCCCTACCTTCTCAATCAGTCGGCGGAGCGTTTTCTGTGTGCCTCGAATCTTCTCCATCACTTCTATGGTACCCTCTTCGCTTGCCTCCATGAGCAGCTTGATGTTCAACATAGAAGCGACCGTGCCCTTGAACTTGCCCAAGCGTCCGCCACGAATGACATTATCGAGGGTATCCAAGGTGAAATACGTACGAGTGTGTTTCACTTGATGGCTTACAATGTCAGCAACCTCATCAAGTGTCTTCCCCGCTCCAGCCAGCTGTGCCGCACGCACGGCAAGCAAGCCAAGTCCAGCAGATGCTGTCTTCGTATCTATAACTTCAATCCGGTTCGGATGACCTTCTTCCTCGTACATCGTCTTTGCCATTAATGCATGATTGTAAGTGCTGCTTAAGCTAGAGGTCAAGGAAAGGACCAATATATCTTTATCAGTGCCAAGCGATTGATACATATGGTAGAAATCAGCTGGCGACGGACTGGATGTCTTCGGCAGATCCTCCTCCTCTCGCATACGCTCATAGAATTGAGCGGTGTCCATATCAGAGGTTAACACCTCTTTACCGAAACATACGCATAGAGGTACTACATGGATGCCGAACTGCTGGACGATCTCCGGAGTCAAGTCTGAACTTCCGTCCGTAATGATGTGAATGGTCATGTCATTCTCCTGTCCTAAAGTAAAAGTAAGTTATTATCGCTCATTCCGCTTAATTATACGAGCTTGTCCCTATGTTTACAACGTCAAAAAGTAGGCAATCTTGTGGACACAGCAAAAATGCCGAGCTCTAACCTGCTGTCAAGTTAGGCTCGGCATCCGATGAGCTGTCCACTGCGCATTATTCTTGATCCGAATGCTGTAGGACAGAGCTAGTCTCATCGCAGCATCCGATTGATTCGTTCACCCACTGCTCCGCCCACTGCCCTATGGCTTCCATTACTGGCTGCAGAGCCAATCCTTTGTCCGTAAGCGTATATTCAATGCGTACAGGCGTCTCTGGATACACATTACGAACTACAATCCCTGCCGCTTCCATGTCTTTCATGCGTTCACTCAACATTTTGTCGCTCATGGTAGGAATGAGTGCGGAAATATCCTTAAAGCGCTTCGGCCCGCTCAATAGCACCTGAATAAGCAGCCCGTTCCAACGCTTTCCCAAAATGCAGAATGCCGCTTCGAATCGGGGACACATTCCCAACTGATCTGATTGCATCCGTTCATCCCTCCTTCTATACTTACAAAATGTAAGCATATTTATTTTACCATAGCTGATTCGAAAAGAAAACGCGACTGACATCATTTATTACAAAATTTAATGGACTTGCAAAGAATCTGCAACTTTTTTGGTACGTACGATCATTATAATGGTATGGTGAAAACTTACAATCCATTATTTATTTAATCCGAAAATATCGGGTACTTGCAGAGCTGAGGAGGCTTCCATTGAATTCATATCGCGAGAGCAGGAAAGAGCGGCATGCCCGCATAAAGAAGCAGAGGGCGCGCAAACTGAAGCAATTAGCCGGGGTGGGATTGCTGGTAATTATCGGCCTTGGCTGCATGCTCGCGCTGACAGTGGCCATGCGCACTGTAGAGAACCAGCCTGATTTGGTTTCTCCATCTAATGAAAGTGTGACTCCTACGTCCCCGCTGGAGCCAAATCACGAGCAAAAAAAGAAGAACATTGCAGCAAAGGACGAATCAAGTAAATATGTGACGCCTCCTTCGCATGATCCCATCCGAATTGTCTTTGCAGGAGATGCACTCATGGATTGGTCCGTCAAGGAAACCATTCGCAAAAAAGGACCTGATTATCCATTTGAATACGTCAAGGACGAGGTCAGCAGCGCCGATTTTGCAGTTGTAAATCTGGAGACAGCTATCACACACCATACCGAGAAGGATACGAATCAACTGTATAATTTCAAGTCCGATCCGGAATCCTTGCAAGGAATTAAAAATACCGGGTTTGATCTGGTTACGATCGCTAACAATCACACCCTCGATTTTAAACAGAAGGGATTTCTCGACACACTATCATACTTGGAGCAATATGACATCCCCTATGTAGGCGGCGGAAGAAATAAAGAAGAAGCGTATCAGGCGCATACGGTGAAGATTAAGGGTCAAACAATTAAGATCCTCGCCTTCTCCCGATTTATCCCTCAAACGTATTGGTTCGCCGGAGAGAAGCGGCCAGGAATTGCGGAAGCGTATAATAAATCAAGTGTTCTCCCTGTTATCAAAAGAGAACGTAAAGACTGTGATTACTTGCTTGTGTATCTCCATTGGGGGGTTGAGAAAAGTCATCGTCCAGAACCATGGCAGCGTACCTATGCGCGTGAAATCATTGATGCCGGTGCAGATGCCATCATCGGCAGTCATGTCCATGTTCTGCAGGGATTCGAATTTTATAAGGGCAAGCCAATTGCTTATTCGATCGGCAACTTCTTATTTCCAGATTATGTGCGAGGAGACAAAGCGGATACAGGGCTGTTGAATCTAACGCTGGATCAAGGAGATATCTCAATGCACTTCACCCCTTACTTCATCTATAAAGACCAAATAATTAAGAAAGATGAGGCTTATGATCGAAAGCAATTAAAGTATTTGGAATCCATCTCGTTTGATGTTAAAATGGACGGCAAACAGGTACGGGATGCAGTGAAGGCAAATGGGCGCGCAACTGCTCCGCCAACACGCTAACCATGCTAGATATGCCGACATCTCGGTCATAAGACGCGAACCTGTACTCAGGATTCGCGTCTTATTGTATGTAAGGCATAATGCCGCAGCATACACAGCAAGCAAGAGGAAGGAAGATGTAATGTGACACAGCCAAAAATAACAATCATCGGAAGCTTGAACATGGATCTCGTAACGGTCACCTCCACAGTGCCAGCACAAGGTGAAACGGTAACTGGTAAATCGTTCGCGACCATGTACGGAGGGAAGGGCGCCAACCAAGCGGTAGCCTGCGCACGTCTAGGGGCTGATGTCAGCTTCATCGGATGTGTCGGTAATGACACATTCGGCACAATGATGTTAGATAACTTGAATCGTGAAGGCATACATACTGAAGCTGTTGAAGTACTTCGTGATGTATCTTCAGGAACCGCTTCCATTATTGTGAAGGATGGAGATAATCGCATTATTGTTGTACCGGGTGCAAATGCACAGGTAACAGCTGAACGAGTTCGCGGACACGCCGATGTCATTCGCCAATCGGACATCATCGTTCTGCAGCTTGAAATTCCTCTTCCTTCGGTACGAGCTGCCATCGAGATCGCGGCTGAGTCAGCAATCCCTGTCATCCTTAATCCAGCGCCAGCAATGGAACTGGATCATCAATTGCTCAGCCAAGTCACTGTGCTCACGCCGAATGAGTATGAGCTTGCCGAGCTTCTCGGGCAAGCGGATCAGGCAGGCGCCTTCGATTGGCAATCTGCTCTGCAAGCGATGCCAGGTAAAATCGTGTTAACCAAAGGGGCTGATGGAGCCTATTGGTCAGACGCCAAGGGACAACTTCACCATAGTCCAAGCCACCGGGTCGACGTTGTTGATACTACGGGAGCTGGTGACACATTCAACGGCGCTCTGGCCGTAATGCTTGCGGAAGGCCGCTCTATGGAGGAAGCAATTCCGTTCGCGACAGCCGCAGGGGCATTGTCTGTGACCGTATTCGGCGCGCAGGGAGGAATGCCGACTCGAAAGCAATTGACGCATTGGATCGCGCAGCACCAAGAGTAATAGCCCATTTATAAGGAGGAAGCAATATATGGCAACGATTCGCATGCTGCAGGCACTTGATTATGATGCTGCAGCCAGATTGTCTGATGACGTGTTTCGCAATGAAAAGCAGATGTCGATGGCACATAGTTTTTCGTACTTGTTCTCCCCTATTACCGCTCACTCATTTGGTGCGTTTGAGGACGGGGAACTGCTCGCACATATGGGATTGCTTCCATCGGTTGTCCGTATCGGACGATCTCGACTACCTGTATTCTCACTCGGCTCGGTATGCACATCCGAGGCTGCTCGCGGCAAAGGATTCGGTACGGATCTGCTGCACAAGGTTCAAGATCATGTTGCTTCTACAGGCGGAGTGATGATGTTCGTGTCCGGAGGACGATCGCTCTATACTCGCAATCGTTGTTATCCCTTCGGTCAAACACAGATTTATACGGTTACCGCAGATGCAAATGTTGCTGAAGAAGCGGGTGTTACAGCTCGCGTTCTTACTGAGAATGACTGTTTTGCTTGGTATGAACTTGCGCAGCAACGAGAAACTGCTTTTGACTTAAGCTTATGGGATATGCACGGACTTGAGCATGGCGGTGCATTCGCTTCCTGCGTCATGATGAAGCCTAAGGTATACGTACTGGAACGCAACGGTCACATTACTGCATACATCTATATCCTGTTCCCTTCTGCCAACCAGCAGGATGCTGCACCTCGTGTATATGAGTATGGCGGCGCCGCTGAAGAGGTTGTATACTTGCTGCAGCTTGTAATGAAACAGAAGCAAATCACTGCTTCCCAACTGTACGTACCATGGCAGGATACGGAAGTCAGCACTTGTCTGCATGGCTATTCTTCGGAAGAGGAGCCAAACCAAGGGACGTTGTATGTTCCGAGCATGGAGCGACTATTCCGCTATATGCAGAACTGGTGGAGTGATCAAGGTGCGCTGGCCGTGCATATTCAAGTTACGGAGCTTGAAGGCGGTACTGTTCGCCTTGAGTATCCAGATGCAGCGTCAGTTGAACTTACTGAGAGTCAATTGTTCTCCCTGCTATTCGATCCGAAGGCAACTGACATTCTCCCTCCTGAATGGCCTTCTGCCGAGCAATTGAAGATCACAATACCACTTCCTTATACGATCGGACTTTTTTACGTATAACTTAATGTTCTTATCATCATTCCTTCTATCGCAGTTGTACTGCTTCAAAGCGCACTAAAATTAGTGCGCTTTTACTTTTGAAGTATACAAAGTTCCACACTGTTTCGCCTTGCCCCAAGCTTTCCTCTTGATGTGAACCTGAATTTTCGCATACAATGAACAAAAGTAGTAGGATATAATCAGAAGGTGAATCCTAGAAATGATTACCCCTTATACTTCCAAGTATCCACATCCCGATGCAGCCTTCTTTTAATTTGTATAATAGGAGCATTTTCATATGGCTACCATTTATGATATTGCGAGACAAGCCAACGTCTCCGCAATGACCGTATCACGCGTCATTAATAATACAGGCAGGGTCAGCGAAAAGACCCGAACCAAAGTTAAGCAAGTGATGGAAGAGATGCAGTACATACCAAATTCGGTTGCTCGCTGTCTCGTCACCCAAGAGAGCAAAATATTATCTCTGCTTATTACAGATATCACGAACCCATTCTTCACAACAATGGCCCGTGGAGCGGAAGATGCCGCCATGCAGCATGGATATCGTCTTATGTTCGGCAATAGTGATGAGAGCTTAGTGAAGGAAAAAGACTATGTTCAAATGATACTGTCCATGCGGGTGGATGGTGTCCTATTTGCGCCCAGTGGAGACCAATCCAAAGAACATCTGGAATGGCTGACAAGACAAAATGTCCCGTTCGTGCTGCTTGATCGTGAGGTTCCAGGGATCGATTGTGATGCAGTACTCGGGGATAGTCGTGGCGGTGCCAAACAGATGGTCAGTGAATTAATCCGGTATGGACATCGACGGATTGCCCTATTGAACGGGTCTGAAGAAGTATCGACCGCCAGGGAGCGCAAAGCAGGCTATATCGCCGCCTTGCAGGAAGCCGGCATCCCATTTGACGAACAACTATGCATGCAGATGGGCTATTTACATGATCGGGATGCGCTCGATTTATCTCATTGGACGGAATTGGAGCCGCAATCTCGCCCTACGGCTATCTTTGCTGCCAACAACATGCTTGCGCTCTCTATCTTTACGGCGCTGAATCGTGTCGGACTGCGAGTTCCGGATGATATCTCGATCGCTTGCTTTGACGATTTTGGGTGGGTAGAAGAAGCGAATCCTTTCTTTTCTGTTGCTTCACAGCCTGCATATCAATTTGGAGAGACCGGAATGCAGCTGCTGCTTGAACGAATCAAGGATCGGGATCAAGCCTCCCGCCGAATTATTTTACCCTGCCAAGTCCAAATGCGGCAATCTGTACGACAGCTATAGAACCATAATAACCTCGAGCACGTTCACGGCCTGTTCGAACGGGATTTCATCCCTGTTCAGAACAGGCCGTTCTTTTTTGTCCAGTGAATACCACGAAGCTGCCCCAATCGTGTTCCTTGCCTCTTTCTCCGACTCTAATGTATTTTCTTACCTGTAGACCTAGTAAATCAAGCGTACTAGAATAGAAACATTGACGCTTCTCTTGCTTTTATGCATAAAAGCGTGTAAGTGTAAAAGCATCTATCCGATCTTTACATACTAAAAACGTTACCATCAAGGAGTTGAATAACTATGAATACGAATGATGAACAATCAGTCAAGCAGCCACTCCGCTTCGTGCAGAGTGTTACCATCTTTGCGGTCATCATCGCCATTTTACTGCTTACAATACTTGGCTGGGGTGCACAGCCGCACATCCCACTGCTAACAGCAACTGTTGCCGCAGGCTGTCTGCTCTTGCTGTTCGGACAATCGTGGAATCTAGTAGAACGAGCATTGATTAAGGGACTTCAAGCTTCTGTTATGCCTGCCTTGCTCCTATCTCTTATCGGAATCCTGATTGCAGTATGGATGATGAGCGGGACAGTTCCTACGCTACTCGTATATGGAACCTCCTGGTTTCAGCCTCAATGGTTCACGATTAGCGCTCTGCTGCTTACGGTTATCGTCTCGATGTTTGTCGGCAGCTCAGTGACGACAGTCGGAACTTTCGGCGTAGCCTTGATAGGCATGTCGGATTCCATGGGCGTCCATCCCGCAATCGTAGCAGGGGCTGTCGTGTCTGGTGCCTGCTTCGGGGATAAGATGTCTCCGCTCTCCGATACGACGAATTTCGCATCTGCCGTTGCACGTGTCAGTATGCCTGATCATATTCGCAACATGACGAAGACGACCGTACCCGCATTTCTTATTACCTGCATCGCCTTTTTATTTTTCGGTTCTTCCGCTCAATCCAATATGGATCAATTGCTGTCGATGCAGCAGGATATCCGCAGTGTATTTCATATTCATCCGCTAACTTTACTGCCGCTTGCTGTCGTGCTTATCGCTGCATTTAAGCGATTGCCAATCATCATTACGATGCTGCTCGGTATTGGATCGGGTCTGCTAGTTACTGCGCTCATTCAAGGAGACGTAAATGTTCCACAATGGATGGAAGTGATGCAGGGAGGATTCCAAGGGTCATTCCAGATGGAGGAAGTAAGCCGCATCGTGAACCGAGGTGGCCTTCAGTCTATGACTTGGGCAATATCGCTCATTGCGATTGCCTTCGCTCTGGGAGGATTGCTGCAGCATGCAGGCATCATTGAAACGATGTTCAATCGTCTGATTGCACCTGTGAAGACCAAGGAAGGACTTGTTGTCACAAGCGGACTTAGTTCAATCGGGGTGAACATGATTACAGGGGAACAATACATGTCGATTCTGATTCCGGGCCAATTGTTCGAATCCGAATATGATAAGCGCGGCATTCCACGACTCACCTTATCTCGTACATTGGAGGATTGCGGAACATTAGTGAATCCGCTTATTCCTTGGGGGGTCAGCGGTGCAATGATGACAAGCGCTCTTGGTCTTACCGTACTGGATTACATGCCATATGCTTTCTTCCTGTGGGTATCCCCACTGGTTACATTTGCTTTTGCACTATTGCCCGGGTTAAAACGTGTGACACTCGGTAATTCACAATAGCAACTTCATTGCAGGTCATCAGTCGCAACGAGATGATGACTAAGCGGTAGGATACAGAAGATCCTATTGCTTCTTCCAATCCAGTTATGATACTGTCTTCTTAACTAGTCATGGATCATGGAGTGGAGGGGATAAGATGCGCCTTATACATGCCCGCATGCCAAGGTATATATTGCTTGTACTTAGTGTGCTTGCTATCGTATGTACAGCACTTACCCCTCTTGCTTCGAATGAAACGATGTTCATGCATCCTGATGAATCCGCATTTACGTATCCCGAGCATGTAAGCTCTGTAGTAGGCATTCATCAGGTTCAGTCTATTAAGCATTTTTCCATGCCTTTGTGGTTCATCTTATTCATTCTCTATATCGCGATCGCCCTCTTGAGGAGCCGGCTGCCCAGTTACAGATTTGATACGCCGTATATGATTTTACTGCGCAGTCAATTCTTGAGGCCTCTCAAATTCACTTCTAGGTTCGTGGCTCGTCCCCTCGCCTGTACAACTCAACAATCACTTACAGACGAGGAGAATAACAATGACGACAACGAACACGAACACAGAGAAACAATTGAAGCAAGAGAGCGGGCCTTCCGGCAAAGAGCAAGCATTGAAAACAGATATACAGGTTCTTAATCGGGATTTGAAGCATATGATATGGTTTATTATCCTGTCAGCGGTAGTCATTACTGCACTTTATTTTCTCATGTAACGAACGAACTACAAGCATCCCATCACGAAAGCGCATTCAAAAATATAGACACCCTGACGGCTTTCCACTCTGCATCTCAGTTCGATGTGAGGAAGGAGAATGTGAATACCATTTTTTATACAATTTCGAGAAATAAAGAGCATCTTCGTAGCCGACAGCCGCAGCAATTTGCTCGATTGTTAACCTTGTCGTCATCAGCAATGTTTTGGCGCGCTCCATCCGGATGCGCAGCAAAAACTGCATAGGCGATTCCCCCATTTGTTTGCGGAACATCTTCGATAAATAGGTGCGGTGATAGCCTAGCGTATGTGCAAGTTCGTCTATGGATATGGATTTATCAAACTGCAGCGACAGCCAGCGAGCTGCTTGTTCTACCTGACGTTCGATATCGGAGCGTTTATCATCGTTATTCGCATCAGAACCCTTGTCAGTAGTTCGTGCATATTCAGCAAGAACAACACGCATATAGCCCTCAGCTTCCATGTCCCCAGCACTGCCTCCGATTTGAAGTGCTTTATATACATTCCGGAACAACGCTTCTACTCGATGTATGCGATAGCCTTGAACAACTGGTGCATGCGGCCCAATGCCGATTATCGCCAACAGCTGTTCGACACCGCTGCCGCGATATCCTATCCAGCGGTACTGCCAAGGATCTGCTTCATCAGCTACATAATGATGAAGCTCCCCCGGGAAGATGAAGAAGCTCTCTCCTGCCCCAACTTCATAGGCAACCCCTCTAATCGTAAATTTCCCTCTGCCAGACTGTACACAATGCACGATCCCGTAATCATGAACGCTAGGACCTACGTGGTGCAGAGGTTCCGTGATTGATTGGCCGCAGAACAATACGGACAGTTCTCCCTTGGAAGGTGCTTCATTAATTGCGAGATTTGCTCGTTCACCCATCCGGTTCCCTCCTAACTGACAACAATCCTCCATATTCACATTCGTTTTCCCCATACCAAGCCTTAATCGATTCAGATACATTAATTGTACAACAATCATTTCCAAGTTGCATCACACCATGCCGATGTTCCTTACATTTCATGACAGCAGCTCGGAACGAAAGGAGACAAGATGTATGAGTAAAATTACATTTCTCGGAGCAGGAAGCACCGTATTTGCCAAAAACGTATTAGGTGACTGCATGCTCACTCCATCACTGCAAGGATTTGAGCTTGCCTTGTTCGATATTGACCACGAGCGTCTTCGTGATTCCGAAAGCATGTTGACCAACATGCTTGGAACGACTGGCAGCACCTGCCGAGTTGTTGCCTACACAGACCGCAAAGAGGCACTGCGCGGCGCTAAATATGTAGTGAATGCGATTCAAGTTGGCGGGTACGATCCATGTACAATTACAGACTTCGAAATTCCGAAGAAGTATGGCCTTCGCCAAACCATTGCAGATACGCTCGGAATTGGGGGTATCTTCCGCAATCTGAGAACGATCCCTGTCATGCTTGATTTCGCCAAAGATATGCAGGAAGTATGCCCAGATGCTTGGTTCCTGAACTATACAAATCCAATGGCCGTGTTGACCAATGTGATGAACACATACGGCGGGATCAAATCAGTAGGACTCTGTCATAGTGTTCAAGTATGCGTACCTTGGCTGTTCCATGATCTTGGCATCGACAGTGAAGGTGTAAGTGCGAAGATTGCAGGCATTAATCACATGGCGTGGCTGCTCGAGGTAACTCGCAACGGCGAGGACTTATATCCAGAAATTAAACGCCTTGCCTTGGAGAAACAAAAGACAAAGCACACCGACATGGTACGTTACGAACTTATGTTCAAATTCGGCTATTACGTGACGGAATCCTCCGAGCATAACGCTGAATACCATCCATACTTCATTAAGAAACAGTATCCAGAGCTGATCGAGAAGTATAACATTCCTCTTGATGAATACCCTCGACGCTGCATCAACCAAATTGAAGGTTGGAAAAATATGCGTGAACAGCTCGTCAATAACCAGCATATCGAACACCACCGTACCCATGAATATGCCTCATATATTTTCGATGCTATGGAAACAGGAACACCATTCAAACTAGGTGGTAACGTTATGAATACGGGACTTATCACCAATTTGCCGCGCAATGCATGTGTTGAGGTTCCATGCTTCGTTGATCGCAACGGAGTTACGCCTACCTATGTTGGCGATCTGCCGCCACAGCTTGCAGCGTTGAACAACACAAATATCAATACTCAGCTTCTTACGATCGAAGCGGCTATTACAGGGAAGAAGGAACACATCTACCATGCGGCCATGCTCGATCCGCATACGGCAGCTGAGCTTAGTCTGGATGATATCGTCTCCTTATGCGATGATCTGATCGAGGCTCACGGAGATTGGCTTCCGAAGTTCGTATAGGGAAGAACTCATGCAAAAGCGGTACAGTTGTTCGACAACTGTACCGCTTTTTCTACTGCTATATCTTGATGACCGTACATTATTCCCCTTGTGCGCGTTTATGCACTTGTGATGCCTGCGCTGCTTTCTTGGCCTGCTGGCTTCGTTTAATGGACAATCCAGCTGCCACGACAACGATCACCAGTGCGATCTCAAATCCATACTTGATGAATGGATTCGAGAAGAGACCGGCTAGCGAATCGAACTTCATGAACTCACCGACGAACATTTTTGCTGCGGTCCACGCTAGCACCGCTGATCCGATGATAATAATGATCGGGTAGCGCTCGATGAATTTCAGTACAATTGTGCTTCCCCACACGACAATAGGGACGGAAATTGCAAGTCCCAGTACGACTAGCAATCCATGTCCATTCGCCGCACCCGCTACAGCTAGCACATTATCGAGCCCCATCGCTGCATCCGCAATAATAATCGTTCGAACTGCCGCCCAGAAGCTGCCTCCCGCCTGCACATTATGCTCTTTCTCTTCGACCATGAGCTTGATCGCAATCCATATGAGCACGGCTCCGCCAATCACGAGCAAGAACGGAATTTTGAGCAGCCATACAACCCCTAAAGTGGCCAGCGCTCGAATGATTACTGCTCCGATTGTACCGAAGATGATAACTTTCTTCTGATCTTGCTTCGGTAGGTTGCGAGCCGCTAAACCGATAACAATCGCGTTATCTCCTGCTAACACCAAGTCAATGACGACAATGGACAGCAGCGTGGTCCAGAACTCTAATGAAAATAGCTCCATTGATAGTTCCCCCTTGACGTTAGTATGTATAAATACTGTAAAAAACATGAACGCCGCTACCACGATCGTGGTAACGGCGTTCCGATCAGAAAGAGACCTTCACCAACGCAACCATCGTGGCAAAGGTCTCGCAAACAACGTTATACGTTGCCAGTAGCGCCGAGGATGCGCGTTGTGGCGTATCCCGTAATGACGACGGTTACTGTGCTAGCTACTCCCCTTTGGAGTATTCGTTTTTTCAGTGAACTAATCATAACACCGGTAATCGAATTGTTCAACCATCATTTCTCTCTATTTTCTCGCTCTATTACAGATCTGGCGTTGTTCGAATGATAACAATTGGGTATGATGAAGATATACGTATTTAATCATAAGGAGGCTTCCCCATCGTGAGCAAAGAACTATCCAATCATCATCCTTCACTTGAAAAAGCAACCTTTGCCGGTGGCTGCTTCTGGTGTATGGTCACGCCGTTCGAAGAGCTTCCTGGCATCCATTCGATTGTGTCTGGCTATACAGGAGGACACACTGACAGTCCTACATACGAAGAAGTATGCTCAGAGACAACCGGGCATGCCGAAGCCGTCCAAATTACATTCGACCCTGCCCTATTCCCTTATAAGAAGCTGCTCGAGCTATTCTGGCAGCAAATTGATCCTACAGATGAAGGCGGACAGTTCCATGATCGCGGTTCGTCTTATCGAACAGCTGTCTTCTATCACAATGAGGAACAACATCAGCTTGCACTGCAATCCAAGCAAGAATTGGAGCAGAGCGGTAGATTCGATAAACCAATTGCTACTGAGATCGTTCCCGCTGGCACGTTCTACCCAGCAGAAGAGCATCATCAAAACTATCATCAGAAGAATCCAGCCCATTACAAGCGCTATCGCTCCGCATCGGGCAGAGATGCCTTCATCGTGAACCATTGGGGAGTCTCCGATGAAGAGCGTACAGCCCTTCAAGGGAAGCTGACGCCAATCCAGTATCGGGTAACCCAGCAGAATGGCACAGAGCCCCCTTTTTCCAATGAATACTGGAACCACGAAGCAGAAGGAATCTATGTGGATATCGTATCTGGTGAGCCGCTCTTCAGTTCGTTGGACAAGTTCGATGCAGGCTGCGGCTGGCCAAGCTTCTCGAAGCCGCTTCGTTCCAATCATGTGGAGAATAAGCTGGACACTTCTCACGGCATGGTTCGTGTGGAAGTAAGGAGCAAACTGGCCGACTCCCATTTAGGACATGTATTCGATGATGGCCCTACCTCAACTGGACTTCGTTATTGCATTAACTCTGCAGCCCTGCGGTTCATTCCGAAGGAGAAGCTGGAGCAAGAAGGATATGGGGAATTCGCATCCATTTTCTCGCACAACTAGGATTCTCTAGTACGAAGGCCCAAATGAGGAACGACCTAACCGTTCTCATTTGGGCCTATATTTAGATTCGCTCAATTGTTAACAAAATACCGCTCTTGTCGTCGCACATTTTGAATCGGGGTATTTGATTGCAGTAGGCATCCATCCGTTCACGTGCCTCCAAGGCGGCGGCACATTGCTCCATCCCAGTAGTAATGATGTATTGGAACCACCGCTCCATACTGCTCTGTTCCTCATCAACACGCCAAGGATAAATCCCATCAGATACAAGCAGAATATGCGTAACTCCCTGGAGTGGGAGAGCTCCATATTCCAGGCGATGCTGCACGGCCTCATCTCCATTAAGGACGCTGTAACCGAACTCTGTATTCGCACGGGAACGATTCTGCCTCAGCAGCTGCCGAATCTCTTCTGGCTGCCTATGCTCCCTCCAATCCTCCTCATGCTCCATCCACGCTGACAAGACACGCTCATCGAAGGGGGCAACTCGATCATAAGTTACAGGTCGAACCTCCCCGGATTCATATAGCGCGTATATCATGCAATCGCCCGTCTGCGTCCAATACGCATAATACTCATCAAGCCACACAGCGGCATGAACCGCACCGAACCTTCGTCCTGTATCGTATGGAGCGATGCCGTATAGGCGCATCGTATCATCCAACATCCGATTTGCTTCCAAGAGTCGAGCACGCATCACATCAAGCGGAGAAGCCATAGCTGCTATTGCAGTAGTGATAGATTCCAGACCACGAGCAATACTTATGGCAGCCATCTCTCCTGCCGTATGTCCTTCCTCATCTGTAATCGGCTCTAATCCAGATACACCATCGATGACCGCATATAGCTGCTGTTCGGGAAGTGCAATCATCCGGTCTTCATTTCGTCTGCCCTGCCCCTGTCTCGTTGCTGCATCACAATGAATTCGAATCACTGCTGTTCCCCCTTCAATTGTTCTTACGCTCAGCTACCTGACTTCTGCACCATCTTCGCAGCTTGGCCGAACAAACCCATTAGCATGAACACAACGATAATATATAGCAAGAACATCGGCGCCGCCATTGCGGAGAACACCATCGGTGATGCAAACGCGAATCCGAGCATACTTAATGAACAAGCGAGTGCAACTGTAAAATAGATGGATCGTCTACGGGCCATATGTGCGATGTAGCCCCAGTCACGGCGCAGTGCATATTCGCGCAAACCACTGCACATGAAGGTTACTAGTGTAATGTTCAACCCCGTCTCTGCTATACTGCGAAACACTCCAATCCATGCTCTCGCTTCCGCACTGACTCCGCCTAACAGCATCGGCTGCAGCAGCTCATACACCGCTAGAACGATCAGCGGGATACATACTCGCTTCGCATGCAGAAAGCGATCAGATACGGATATCAATTGTGTTACACCACTAAATACCAAGGCAAAGCCTACGATATCCGGCAGCAGATCAACGCCCCTCGGCGCGTAATCAATAAAAAATAACAAACCCCATTGAATTCGTCTAAATGCCTTTGCTTCCATATTCATCATGTTCATCTTTGTTGTCTGCATGTCCTTTCCGTATGTACTTCCACAAGCAAGCTGTACGCAATCATGAAACAGTTCAGCATGCTGTTATCTTGCTTCAGTATAACGTGACGTCTTAAGCGAACGCAATCTCGCGTCCTATTTGGAATATTTTTTCAGCCTATTCACTCAATTCGGATTATGTAAGTCCATTCCTTTTGCAGTATAATGGTTAAATGTCTAGTTGAGTAACATTTCCTTATAGCCTAATAGAAGCTACATACCTTTCAGGAGGAAGCATAATGAATCACATTAAAATATTTTCGGACAGCACATGCGATTTGCCGAAATCACTACTTGAACGTTATGACATTGGCATTATCCCTTTATATGTTACTTTCGGTGACGACGCTTATCGTGATGGAGTGGATATGACCCCTCCGGAATTGTACAAGCGTGTAGATGCATGCGGCAAGCTGCCGAAGACATCTTCGCCATCTCCAGCTGATTTTGTAAAGGCATTTGAGCCATTTGTGAACGAAGGCCGCAAAATTCTATATATCGGGTTGTCTTCCCACTTATCGTCCACCATTCAGAATGCCATTATTGCCGGGGATATGCTCGGTGAAGGTACTGTAACTGTCATTGACTCCTTAAATTTGTCTACCGGTATCGGGATTCAAGTTCTCAAGGCAGCGATGGCACTGGAATCTGGTTCATCTCTGGAGGAAACTGTAGAGCTTGTTGAGGACGTTCGCGGCAAAATGGAAACCGAGTTCATTATAGATACATTAGATTATCTATATAAGGGCGGACGCTGCAACAGTCTGCAGAACTTGATCGGCAGCCTGCTTCGTATTCGTCCTGTCATTAAAGTTGTCGATGGAAAAATGATTGCGGCCAATAAAATTCGCGGCAAACGCGAGAAAGCACTTGAGCAGTTGAAGCAAAATGCGCTGGATCATGTGGATGAGATGGACAAGGATATCGTATTCGTCACTCATTCCTTATCGCCTGAAGATGCCAATATGATTCAGGCCGAATTGCAAGAGAAGACGGGCGCAAAACATGTGATCCTGTCGGATTGTGGTTGCGTCATCTCCAGCCACTGTGGACCAAACACAATTGGAATCGTATACGCGCGCAAATAAATATACAGCGGCTGACCTCGCCACTAGAGCAAGGTTCAGCCGCTGTATTTATGTAGAGAACGTATCGTATTTTATTGCATTGAACGAGTAAAAAAACGAGCAATCCCACCCGCCCCAACAGCAAGGCAGATCCCAAGAAGCATCTGTACAATCACTTCTATGAACTTGGCGCTGTCATCCGTCCAAGCCCGCTCTGCAAATAAAGCCACTTCTTGATTCGAGAGCATAATCAATAGCTTGATAAATTCCGGGATGCTGTTCACGAGAAGCATAATACCAGCAATACCTAGTCCGATATGAAGGGTGGTGCGAAGCACCGGGTTCGCAGAATGCGTCTGGCTGCGCATCGGAAGGACACTTTTCTCGCCGCTACTCGATACGTCTGTATCTTGTGTCTTCACTAGAGTCACATCACGTAGTTTAGACGGTGCTAGCGCCTTCGATAATGATCCTGCCGTGCACCATAGGATGATTCCTCCTATAAGCGGAACAAGGACAGGAAGGAGCAGTATGACGAAATTGGTGATTACCATATTTTCACTTCCAACCTCCATATGAATCATCGAGGAGATCATATTTACCAGCGCAGCTGCAATCTTCGCCAACTCTAAGAAGGCGGTCACGATCCAATAGAGAGCGCCGAGCCGAACAGCCAAGAAGGCCAATGATCGAGCATTCAATTGATTTTCCTCCATTTCTGAGCATGGATTCATAATCATCTATTATACAGGATGTCTGGCGCTTATTGGGAAGTTATTTGCTCTGATGCCTCAGCTGGTATACGTATGGATACAGATGTGCCAATGCCAAGTCCGCTCACAATCGTTACTCCATACTCTGCACCGTAGTGCAGTTTAATACGTTGATCTACATTACGAATTCCATAGCCTGTATTCACATGGTCTCTTCCATCAAAAATATCATGGATTCGCTGAGCGGTCATACCTACCCCATCATCGATGATCCGGAACAGCAGGTCATCCCCATCCTTCTTTGCTACAATTCGAATGAAGATTCGATCTCCACACCAAGCATGTTCCAATACATTTTCAATAAATGGCTGTACAATCAGCTTTACCGTACGATATGGCCATACAGATGGGTCAATATCGAACATAACATTAATCCGATCGCCGTATTTAATTTTCTGAATATCTACGTAAGCCTGTGCCTGCTCCAACTCATTATGTACCGGTATCATCAGCTTGCCGTTGTTAAGCGCAAGTCGGTAGAACTTAGCCAGCCCTAATACCATCTGCTGCAGCTTCTCATTCTCCCCGAACTTTGCTAGCCGATTAATGGAGGACAACGTGTTATACAGGAAATGCGGATTGATTTGCGACTGCAGCATCTCCAATTCCGCTTCCTTCTTCTGCAGCTGCGTCAAATATACTTCCTTAATTAGCGCCTCAACATTTTCGCCCATATTATTCAATGCGGTAGCAATTTGAGAAAATTCGTCTTTGCCCCGATAGGAAATTCGTTTGTGCAGATCGCCTTCCCGAAAAGCATTGAGCACGGACACGAACTTCGTAATCCGAATCGAGAAATATCTTGATATGAACACTCCTGCGAATGACAACACAATAAAGCAAATCAAGCAAATAAAAATAACAAACAACCGAACCTTCATCGAATCTTCCTGTATGATGGAGAGAGGCACATGAGCAACCAGCTTCCAAGATTGCTTCCCTACCGTCTCTTGGATCGTCAAATAGTTGCTCTGCGTATCCGCTTCATTAGCAGGCAACTTGCCAGACTGATAGATGCTTCTCCCCTGTTCATCCACTAGGTAGATTACGCTGTCATTTCCAATCTTCGAATAATTAATACTATCGAACAGCTCCGAGATCGCAACATTAATGCGCAAAAATCCAACTTCTTGCAGCTTCAGAGGATTATTGGTGTCCACAAGCCGACGCAGCAGGGAAATTCGACTATTCTCCGCATCACGCTCAATTTGGCTCCACTTCATTGTGATGCTGTACTTCTCGGGTGGAAAGCTCTTATACCAATCCTTATCTGTAATTCGATTCAAATGATAAATTTCATACGGCCAGTTATAATCCGTAGGATTCTCTTTCCCAAATGTACTGTGATGGATCTCATTTATGGATTCATTACGAAAAAAAACAGAAATCCACAGCTTCATTCCAGTTGCCGAAGATGCCGCTTCTATCTTAGGAATAACATACTTCGTAATGCGATCATAATTTTCCCAGCCTTCCTCGTAGCTGCGCAAATATCGATACAGCTCATAGTCGCCGTACAATATAGAAGATATGCGAATTATATCCTGCATCTTATATTCAATATTATCGCGAATCTGCAGCAGTGTTCCTTGTATATTGTTCCGTGTATGCTTGCGAATCGATTGATCATACATGGAATGAGAGACAAGTCCTATGACTAATACAGGAACAATGATGAAAACCATATAAGTCAGCATGAGTTTGTAGCCAATCGGCAAATAGCGGAACTTCGATCGCTGTTCGTTCATTGACTTCTCCCCTATCATGTTTCCCGCTTGCGATATTCCATCGGGGTCATGCCGTATGCTTCCTTGAATTGTCTGCTAAAATAGGGAAGGTATCGATAGCCTACCTGATTCGCAATTTCATAAATTTTGATGGAGCTCTCATGGAGCAGCTCGCGTGCCCGCTCCATACGAAGCTGTATAAGGACTTCACTGAACGATTTCCCAGTCTCCTCCCTGAACATGTACCCCAAGTAGTTCGGTGAGAATGAGAATTGATTCGCCACGTCCTTCAGTGTAATGTTCTCGCTCATTTTATCCTTCATCACTTGAATCATTTCTCGAATGAGCCGATTATTCTTGGAGGTAGATTTGCTGCGCAAATATTCAGATATTTCAAATGTCTTCCTGACGAGCCAGGAGCGAATATCGCTCACCGTATCAAATTGCAGAAGAATATCCAAGTTATGCAGCTCCATACCCAATATATCGAACAGATTCTCATCCTTTGTCTTCAATTGCTCATCCAGCTTCCATATGATGAACATCGCGAGATTATGTACGGTAAACTTAGAACGGAGCATGCTCACAGATTCGAACAGCCTCTCTATCTCATCGTAAATACAAACCAGCTCATATTCCATCAAGGCGTGAAATAGTGCCTCCATACGTTGTTCCAATGTACGCGCATCCATCATTTCGGGCTTCAAACTTACCGCTTCGTAGCGGATAAGCCTCCCTTTGCCAATAAACATTTTGCCATCAACCGCTTTGGTTGCCTGTTGGAACGAGAGATAGAGCTGTTCCAATCCGTTTACTGGTTCCCCTACCCCAACTGTCATCGTAACGGAGAACTGAGTCTCAATCACCTTATATAAATCATCAATGAAAGGGTCTAAATACTGATCATGAATCAGCACCATCATCCGATGAGGCGTCAACTTGCAGCAATGTGGCATATGATGCTTCAATCCAACCTCATTGACCGCATACAGGAATTCCTTCATTGTAACCTCATGTGACAAGCTCGTATGTTCTTGCGTCCAGGTCATATAGTCAAGTTCCATAACAGCAACTCGGACAGGCCAATTCAGTTTGTCAAGCCCATAAGAGGCAACTAGCTTCATCATTCCATCCTGCTGCTCACTTCTCCACTGCCCGTCAACCAACCGCAACAGCAAATCATTCTTCGCCATCGGAATCATATGCTGATAGGCTTCCTCCACATCACGACGCTTCCGGTCATCATCAAGATCCTGCTTCACCTTCTCGAGTGCAGCGATAAGCTCATCATCATTCATCGGCTTGAGTACATAACTGTAGGCCTTCAAAGATAATGCCTGTTTCACATAACTGAAATCTTGGTGACCGCTTACAAAAATAATTCGGATATTGGAATTTACCTCAATCGCCCTGCGGGCCAGCTCCAACCCGGACATATTCGGCATATTAACGTCACTGACGATAATATCGATAGGCGTACTATCAATAATATGACAAGCCTCAAAGGCGTTATTTACCGCTGCTGCAACTTCTAACCCAAGCTCTTCCCAAGGAATGAATTGCTTCATACCTTCCAGATCAAGCATCTCGTCATCAACTAACAACACGTTATACATGAATGAGGCCCCCCAAACGATGCAGTCATACAATTCTCATTCCAGCATTTCCCTAAACAAAGTATAACAAGTTCAACTATCATTTGAACAGTCAGATGATTTCAAAATAAAAGATTTGATCAAAAGAACGAAGACCCGCTGGCAGACAGCGAGCCTTCGTTCCGAAGATTATTTACCCATTGCTTTCTTATTCTCCGTCCAAACTTTTGTAACATGGTCAAGGAACTTCTGATAACCGACCTTCATGGAATCATCATGTGCTTTATCCAGAATTTGCAGTGCTTCTTCATCGGATTTCGCGTACATGGATTTTGCTCTAGCTGTCAACCAAATATCTCTAACACTTTGTCTAGCAATCCCCTCTTCACTATCTGGAGTCGGCTCCCAGCCGAGGAACTCCGTGAAGTCACCTTGCGAAGCCCATGTTACTTCCATTTGCCAGCGGTTGCTGAAATCAATCTTATCTGCTGGTACAGTAGACAACATTTGCTTTTTCGTATTATCCATGAACATTGTATTGCCCACCCATACCAAGTCGCCAGCTTTACCATTTATTTCAGAAAGCGTTTTCGGATCATTCATGTATTTATCTTTATTAAATTTCGGTGTCAGACCATCAGCTTCAAATCCATCCCAATAACCATCCGCTCCTGGAGGTCCCCAGTTCAGTACCATACTGCCTTCAGGTCCTGTCATCCAGTCAAGCATCGCGAATATGGCCTCTGGATTTTTCGCGTTTGTCGTAATGGCAGCTACGTTCCATCCAAGTTGGTTATATGTTCCTGGATAGATTTTGCTAGCATCCAGACCTTGTTTTACAATCGGTTTAATAAACATATAGCCGTCTTCCGGATCCTTCTTCTTCAATTCCTCATCTGCTACAGCTAGCATCTTCATCGGATCGAAAGTTGCAATAACAGCAAACTTGCCGTTCATCGCTTTTTCTCTTACTTGATCTTCTGTCTGCGTATTCGCATCTTGCGTCATCAGCTTCTCACGCATCAGCTTCGCCGTATATACTACGGATTCACGGAAGCCTGGATCCTTATAGATGGAGACCATTTTATCACCATCTGGTACAGCGAAGAAACGAGTAAGGGACAAGTTGTTTTCTTTAAAGGAAGAGAAGATTTGGTCAATACCGTGACCGTCTTTTGCCAATCCCGTTTCAAATGGAGTGACTTCTGGGAACTTCTTATGCACAGCTTGCAAGTATGCATACAAGTCGTCAGTCGTTTCCAATTTTGGAGAGCCGAGCTCTTTGTAGATTTTTTTATTGATTGCATAGCCTGCGTTGCCGTTCGGCTGCTGTGTATAATAGTTCGGTACCTGATAGATCTTGCCGTCAGGCGAACGGAGCAATGCTTTGTGATTTTCAGTCAAATACTTCTTGAAATTCGGGTACTTGTCAATATACTCATCCAATGGTACGAGCATACCAGCCTCACGAAGACGTTCTATATCGGCCCCTCTGTCAGTCCAGATAATATCAGGAAGCTCATTGCCCGCAATCATCGTTTGCAGCTTCTGTGCATTGTTGCCACCTGAACTGATTCCATTGACCGTAATTTTCAAGTTGTCCTGTATCCACTTCGAAGCAGGATCCTTACCCCATTTCGGCAGCTGGTACCAACCATAGTTGCCATAGAACGATACTTCAAGTGGTTCCTTGCCCAATTCGTACAGGTCACTCTTCGGAGTTTCACTTGATTCTTTGCCCGTGTCGCCTTGCTTCACAGGTTCATTCTCAGGTGGAGCACTTGTCTTCCCACTGCCGCATCCTACTAACAGAGTGAATACCATAAAAACAGACAACACACTCAGCAGAAGATTTTTTTTGTTCTTCACGGCTTTTTCCCCTTTCAATTTTGTAATCTATGTTTAAAGCAAGGTTGCTCTAAACGCATCCAAATGTCCAGCAGATTAAACAATCGCTACTCTTTCAACGAGCCAATCAATACACCTTTTACAAAGAAACGCTGCAAGAACGGGTACACACATACAATTGGAAGCGTTGCTACCATAATCGTCGCCATCGTCAATGCCTTAGAGGTTATTTTCTTCGCAGCATTGATGTGCACAAGCGCACTCGTATCTACATTGGACAACTGTTCAGATGCGATGTTGGAGAATAGTATCTGTCTTAGTATCGTCTGAATAGGAAGCAGATTCTCGTTCGTAATATAGATACTGGCTACGAACCATTCATTCCAGTGCGCAACCGCTGTGAACAGAGACAAGGTAGCAATAACAGGGCCAGATAACGGGAAGACAATACGGAAGAATGTACCCCAATTACCGCAGCCGTCAATCTTCGCTGACTCTTCCAAGCCTTGCGGCAAACCTTGGAAGAAGGTTCGGAATATAATCATATTCCATACACTAATAAGTGCCGGAATAATGAACACCCAGAAAGAGTTGAACAAACCAAGTCCACGGATGAGCATATAGCTCGGAATGAGACCGCCTCCAAAATACATGGTAACGATACACATAATCATATAATACTTGCGGCCCATAAGCCCTCGCTTCGACATCCCGTATGCAAAAATGGCCGTCGCTAAGATGGATGCTACCGTTCCAATGACCGTTCGCAAGAGGGCAATCACAAACCCATTCATTAATCGCGAATCTTCGAATACAATTTTATAGTTCTCCAATGTAAACTCGCGCGGCCAGAAAGTAATGCCGCCCTTAGACGTATCCAATCCTTCATTAAACGATATGACAAGTGAATTCCAGAATGGATAAAAGGTCGAAAAGGCCAATAAGGTTAACACTACATAGATAAAAACCGTAAAGATGCGATCTCCTATACTATCACGTATCATTATTCAGTCCTCCTAGTTATGGAATGATTCATTACCATAAGCTATTGCCCGTCTTTCTGGCAATGAAGTTCGCAAATGTAAGCAACGTGACGCTGACAACAGCCTTGAACAGGCCGATTGCCGTTGCATAGGAGTACCTGTAATTATCAATACCGACACGAACTACATATACATCAAGCGAGTCTGATACTTCTCTCAAGGCTGGATTCGAAGCGAGAATGAGAATGTCCTCGAAGCCTGCATTGAGCAGGTTGCCGATTGCAAGAATCATAAAGATGATCACAACTGGCATAATGCAAGGCAGTGTAATGAGCGTCATCTGCTTGAATCGACTCGCACCATCTATCGATGCTGCTTCATACAAATGAGGATCGATCCCTGCAATCGCTGCCAAATATACAATAGAGGCAAACCCTATTTCCTTCCATACATTGGTTGCAACGAGAATCGACCAGAAATATTCTGCCAATGACATGAAGTTAATCGGCTCATCGATAATCCTGAGCTTCTCTAACAGCATATTTATGCTGCCATTGTCTACGGACAGTAAGGATGTAACCATGGATCCGATAACTACCCATGATAAAAAGTGAGGCAAGTACGTAACGGTTTGAATGACCCGTTTAAAGGCCATCTTGCGCACTTCATTAAGCATAAGCGCTAACACAATTGGCGCTGGAAACCCGAAGATAAATTTCATAAAACTGATAATAATCGTATTGCGCATAACAGGTACAAATTCTGGCGAATTAAAAAAATCAATAAAGTGCTTTAATCCTACCCACTCATTGCTGAACAGATTGAAGCCTGCCTTAAGCTTATAATCTTGAAAAGCAATAAGAATGCCATACATAGGGATATAAGAAAATATAAAGATTAGAGCAAGTGCGGGCAGCACCATGAGCTGTATGTCTATTTGCATAAAAAATCGTTTTAATGCGCTTTTCTTATGCTTATCCAGGTTCAGGCCCGGTTCTATCTCTGCTCCCGTGGTTGCCTTCGCCATATGAAAATCCCTCCTAGATTCAAAATAACTCTTGCTGAATAAATCTTAACTCCTTCCAGATGTTGTCTTCTTCATTGTAAAAGCAAAGCGCTTTCACGGATATATGACAAACCAACGATTATTGATACTTTGACACGTTCTTTTATAAAAAAAACAATACCTTTCATCTCAACATGACAGAGACTTCCGGTATTGTTTCTTTAATACTCCTATTTAAGCACTATATCTTCCGGCTTGCGAAGCGAACATTTCTGCATAGTTGCCCTGTTTATGAATTAACTCCACATGACTGCCTTCTTCGATGATTTCACCATCATGAAGTACAATAATTCGATCAGCGTGCCGGCAGCTGCTCAATCGATGGGAGATCATAATGGTTGTCTTCCCCTCGCATAATTTCATAAAATGATCATATACCTCCGCTTCAGACTTAGGATCCAAAGCTGCCGTTGGCTCGTCCAATATCATGAATTGTGCCTGCTTCATAAACGCCCGACTTAATGCGATTTTCTGCCATTGTCCTCCAGACAATTCATGTCCGCCTTCGAACATAGCCCCAAGCACCGTATCCATGCCTTGCGGCAGTTTGCGCAGTATTTCCCCTGCCCCGGCATTGTCTGCCGCTTCCATAATCATTGCATCGTCATGAATATGGCCCAACTTTCCCATGGCAATGTTCTCACGTGCAGTTAGCTGGTAATTGACGTAATCTTGGAACACAGCAGACACATTCTCCCGCAGGCTTGCCGTATTTATTGCACGAATTTCTATCCCATCATATGTGATTGAGCCTTCATTCGGGAAATAGAGTCCTAATAAACATTTCACAAGCGTACTCTTGCCTGCCCCATTCTCTCCTACGATTGCAATTTTTTCTCCAGCCGCAACACGGAAAGTAATATTTTTCAATATAGGCTTGGATTGATTCGAATATGAGAAAGTAAGATCGCGCACCTCAATACAATCATGCAGCTGACTTGGAAACATAACTGTGTCCTCTTTACTTTCCTTGTCTTCTTCTGTTTCTATATGTAAATATTGCAATACTTCACTGACAAATAAGGATTCTTCATAAATCCCAGCTATATTGCGTCCCAATCCTGATATGAACCCCTCTATTTGCACCAAAGCCTGCGTCAGTGAAACATAATGGCCTATTGTCAATAACCCCTGATAACCAAACCATACTAATATACCGAAAGTACCTATGTTCAAAAATGATTGTACAGAACCAACTAATAAGGCTCTCCAACTCGCTGTTTTTTCCAATTGATATCGTTCATCTGTTGTTTTCCAAAATAACTCAGTCCATTTTCCTATTATATAATCTGTATGTTGATAGATTCTAAATTCTTTAGCTGCATGCCGGCTATGCAAAAGTTGGAGCAGATAGTGTGTTTTTCTTTGTGTTGGGGTTTGATTAATCATTTGCATGTATTTGCGCTGGCCGAAGTATAAATTGACCCACAAACTAGGAATCAGCATAAGCAGCACAACAAGTGCGAGTATCAAATGAAAGGATAGTAAGACAGACAACATTCCGATTATAGATATGGAGTTCCGCAGCGCGTTCATAAATAATACAAATATCGAAAACCCTCTAATATCCATGCCGAGAGCTGCTCGCTCAAGCTGATCAAAGTACGCGGGACGGTCAAAATAACGAAGCGGAAGCTTAGATGACTTGTGGACTAATAAGTGTTCAAAATAAAACTTTAAGTGCTGCTGCGCACGAAACCCTACAATCTTCTCACCAAATTGAATTAGTTTATCGAGAAGCAGCAGTGTACCCTGAATCCCTAACAGCAGATAGATTGTCAGTAGGGAACTGGAGTGGCTTTCGAATAGTGCGGTTATCTCATCAATGAGTTCCTTTACTAGATAAATTTGAACGACAGGGATTAACGAACTTATTATATTGCACACAACAATAATCATAGTCATTCCAGGAATGACCTTCATCATCGTGGGGATAAACTGAAATAGTACATTGATAACAAGTCTTCTTTTTTCTTTAAAATTACGTTTCCCATCACTTGAAATTTCCATCGTTTATTCTCCTGTTTATACGATCTTTTCAATGCAATGAAAAAGAGAAGAGAGGGAGTCCCTCTCTTCTCCGTATGGCTACTAACAAGTACAATAATAAGTAGTAGTAGAAGAACCTGCGCATACATAAACGCTTTCATAAACAAATTTTTCTTGTGGATAGTGCGCACACTTCGACGAAGTGCATCCGCCTGTCGTGAAGCAACCTGAACTCATATGCATAGCCTCCTTTCAAGATAGTCATATTTATAGTCAAAGGCAGACGCCTTAACTACCTATTGCACTTTAAGCAGCAACTTTCATCTGCCCCTTTTCAACTAGCAAGTTCAACTGCTCTTCAAAATTGATAATGCTCTTGGTTCGTACTTCTGCGGCGGAGGATAAGTAATAGATAAACGGGTAGTATCCTGTCTGAAGTCTGGCCATATCTGAGGGAATGATAGGGACAATGGGCATCGTTAGCTGAAATTGATCAATTATTTTCTCTACGTCAAAATCATTGCCCTGCATCATTAAGATAATTTCTATGTCTGGCCTTAATTGATAGAAGCGTTTAAGGATTGGGTATACGAGTTTGCATTGATCACAACTTACAGAGGTAAAGGCTATGAGGAATCCTGTTTTGGTCATGCTCTTCAAATCAATTGATCCTTGATTAATCGAGTCAAATTGGAGCTGAGGAAACAGTTCACCCGCAGGCACTCCATGATGCTCATGCACCAACACTGGACCTTGATTCGTATTGGCTTGTTGAACATTTCGCTTTTTTCCAATTTGGATAATATAATAGGTTTGCAATGTGACAATAATCCATAGTGCAAAATAAGAAATGTTAAAAACCTGTTCCATTCATGTCCTCCTAACTTAATAGGCTGCGATTATTCCATAACGTATAGACATTAATGAGCCCGATAGTGAAACCAGCAATACTGATCCATTCGATAGCTGCTGTTCCGCTCATGGAAGCAGGACTATGCAGCCAGATGCATAATAGAGAGGCTCCGAAGAATGGAGTGTTTCTTATCATTGTCCCCCAACCAAGTTGCTCTTCTGTCGTTTTCCCGAAGCAATTGCATGTAATCTTTTTCTTGTCCCATAGTGCTTTTCCAGCTACGAAATAGAATGAACAAAATAGGAGAAGCGAACCTACCGCTCCAGCAAAATGAGTTGTATCAAACACTAGTAAAGCTGCAACTAGCAATTCGAACACTATGACACCCCATGCCGTAAAAGAAGGAAAGTTGAGCTGTTGTACGGTTTTTTTAAAATCATGATAACTTACTAGCTTGGCAATTGAAGAGTACACAAGAATTGTACACAGAAAAATAGTCAATGCTGCTTCAAGTCCCATATGTTCCCCCTCTTCATTCAAAAAATAGTACAGCGTCATAGTAAGATGTTTGCTAGATCGCATGAGTCTAGTTCTTTAGTTGCACCACTCTAGTTATATTGAAGTATATGCCTTGCAACGAAATGTTGAAATATGACAAAACAACGATTATTGATACTTTTACATGTTTTTATCATCACGATGCATAAAAATACGAATATGATCCTGAGGTGAATGCGAAAAGTGCCCAAAGCACTGGTTTGCTTTGGGCACTTGCGTTATACAATATTCGAATACTAATTAGGATAAATTAATTTTCCACCTTCAGCTCTTCAACAGGACGAGTACGACAGCTGCCCTGCAGCACACGCTCGCTCACATTGCCGAAAGCATCTATTGCCTGTACCGCGATGGAGTATTCACAATCTGGCTTCAACTCTGGTATCTCAAGACGAAGCTGCTCCGGAACCGGATATTTATAAGATTCGGAAAATGCAGCGTAATGTACAGCCTCTTCTATTTCATTGCGATTCTCAAACGTAACGTTGTAGGCATGTACAAGCTCATTATCGGACGCCTGATCGAAGACGATAACGATAGAATCTGAAGTTGTACACTCCTCTTCTACATGCAATTGTGCGTGATCAGGGAAGCATGGCGCTTCTGTGTCACGATGAATGGTATATGTAAAGGTTGAAGTTGACGCTGGCAGCGACACAATCCAAGCGTCTCCAATCTGACGATCATATTCGAAATCAAGCCTATGAATCGCAACGCGATCCTCATATACCTCGACAAGCAAGCCTTGGCTGAACTTCTCGAACCCTAACGGCAAATTTCCTTGAAGCTTGCCATGTTCCACTTCCATATAGCTAAGCGAAGCCGTTCCAACAGAAGTAAAGTCCTCCTGATGAATACTGCGCGGATCCTGAAGCGGATAGTGGGAGTGCCCGGAGAACGTAATAACCTGCGGATATGGCCGCAATGCCTCCATAAGCGGTTCAATATTGTCCTGAATGCCCCAGTCCTCGCTGCCGTACACGGTGTCCTTCAAGTGCTGATGCAGGAAGACGAATATAGGACGCTCTGCTGAATCGGCTGCAGCCACCTGCAGTTGTTCGCGAAGCCATGCAATCTGATCCAATGAGAAGTACCCTGATGTAACCTTATCCTCTGTCGCCATGACAATGAAATGGTAACCCTTAATGACCTGATGAAAATATAAGGATGGCATCTCCGTTTTTGTAAGAAAGCGAGCCTGCGCTTCTTCAATCGGAAGTCCGTTCCAATAGTCGTGATTGCCGATCGTGATGAGCGGTGTCGCTCCTGGCAGCTTATGCTTGCGGAATACTTCCAAATTGCGATCGTATTCCTCCTCAAGTCCATTGTTTGTTAAATCCCCTACAATAACAAACGCATCCTGATGAGGCGCCCTTGCATTCAACTGCAACATCGCTCGTTCGAACTTGGCGACACTACCTTCACCCGAAGGATCAATATGTATGTCACTGATTACCGGAAAGACGAGTGTAGGCTGCATATGTGTTGACATCGATCGTTCATCTCCCTTGTCCTGTTCATTCTATTCGATCTGCAATGCATGAAGCATGGATTAATTCACCTCTAGTCTATAACCTTTTTCTAGAGATGACCAGAGTAGAATATTTACTTAATTCGTGTTGTGAAATAGTTATGCTTTCTTAACTCGTCAAAAATACCATATTTCGCTATAATAGAGGTCTACATGAAGCAAGATGCCACCATTGTCCACCTTATCGTGAGGATGTGTAAATGCCTTGTTAGCCATTGAACGCCGAAAACGCATCATGCAGCACCTGTTCCAGGACGGCAGAGTTCTCGTCGCAGAGCTTAGCAAGCAGTTTCGAGTGACGGAAGAAACAGTGCGAAGAGACTTGGATCGTATGGAGAAAGAAGGTCTCCTGCTAAGAACACATGGGGGAGCATTTTTAGCAGAGACATCCGTAAGCTCTGACGTCCCTGTATGGGTGCGCGAGGACTGCTATTTGTCTGAGAAGAAGTGGATCGGAACAAAGTGCGCTAGGCTTATCCAACATGGGGATACGATTATGCTTGATTCGAGTACAACTTCACTCCATATCGCCAAAATAATAAAAGCGCGCAAGCAATTGACTGTAATCACAAATTCACTAAATGTCATCATGGAACTATCAGATGCTGAACATATTAAATTAATTTGTACCGGTGGTACTCTTCGCCGCCGATCACTGTCCTATTCTGGACATGCTGCTGCCAACGCCCTCGCCCGATATACTGCCGACAAAGCCTTCCTCTCGTGCTCCGGTATCGATCTTACACACGGCGTAACTGACGCCAATGAAGAAGAAGCTGAAATACGCAAGATTATGCTGCATCATGCGAAGCAGAGTATATTAGTCGCAGATATAACGAAGTGCGAGAAAATAGGGCTTGTCAAAATTGCTGAATTGTCCAGCTTCCATACGCTGGTTACCAATTGTCCGCTGCCATTGCAATGGAGAGAGGGACTGGCGGCACAATCCATTATTCTCGATGATCAGTGCGATCCAAATAAGCAATATGCCGCGACGGCTCGATGCAGCATGAATAGTTAAATGAAAACAAAGATTGATGATTACTCCCTAATTGTAGACCTCATCAATCCGCTTCCTGCTCGTTCTTGAACTTTTCTACCAAAATATCGCGTATCGTAATTGCCGCGGGGGATAATTCATCCCCCTGCGGGCGCCGATCCACTGCTTATTATGATGACAGGCGCCCCTTGGACTTACCTGTTGTTTCCGGTCGGAATTGGAGCCGTTGTCTTAGTACTGGCGGCGTGGACATATCATCGCACACAGGGAAATCAATATCCTAAGCATTGGTTCACCTCATAATGTTGCAAATAAATAATAAGGAGCAGATCGCAACGGCGACCTGCTCCTATCTTTTTTGGACTGCTTGATTACAGTACCTTCTTCAATTTTTTCACATAATTTGCTCGAATGAATAAGAAATAGACAACCTGAATAACGAAGAATGTACCTAATACTAGAATGATTTCTTTTAAAATAGAGATTTGCGAGAACAAATTTTGCAGTGTGTTCAATGCAACGGCACCATGAATGATAGCTACGACAATCGGTACAAAGAACAGCAGTCCGATTTGAGTGGATACAACCTTTGACAGTTCCCCTTCAGTCAGACCCAGCTTCGAGATAGCACGATACTGCACGATATCGGAATCCAAATCCGAGAATAGTCGGAAATAAAGGAAGCTGCCTGCTGCCACGAAGAAAACAATTCCTACGAACAAGCCTGTCAGCAGAATTTGGCCCATACCCTGATTCACTTCCTGCATCGCAAGCGCTCGCGCCTGAAAACGATAGTGGGGATTGGTACTATCAGCATTCAACTGTGTATTCAGCTTCTCAGCAACTGCCTTCGTTCCCTGCCAGTCATCCATCGCAAATACATGCATATCCATATCGGTTTTCGACTTTGGAAGTGCGTTGAAATCTGAATCCGACATCACAAGCACATGATTTCCAGTGATGTATTGGCGGACATCTTTGCTCATGTCCGGTACATCTGTCAATTGAAGCTTGCTTCCACTGCTCAGAGTCAAAGTCTGTCCCTTCGACCAGTCCTTCTTCCCTCTGTTATATCCGAAGTCATCCATCTTGAATTGCATCAATACCGCACTTCCTGCATCTACACGAATCTTATCCTCCGAGATCAGGTTATAATCCGTTACGGAAATTGCATTGAATGAGTATTTATCCTTAAGCTCCGCATCTTTATTATGAATAACGAAGCTGTCATAGTTAACGTTTTCTTCCTTCAACTCTGTCTCAATGTATGCAAGATGTTTTTGCTCCTGCTTATTGTCGGCATAGGAATCATAAGACATCGGCGGCATCGATCCTGCAACGCCCTCAGTCAGCATCGCTTTGAACCCAACAAGCGTGCCGATGGCTGTAAACGCAACGGTTGAAATAATCGCGACAAGGAAAAACATGCGCGCATTATCCTTCATCCGATATGCCAAATCGGACAGTGTCAACATGTTTGTATTCCGGCGATACAACTTCTTGTTCTTCTTCAATTTATGAATGATGTACACACTTAGCTGTGTGAATAAGAAGTATGTACCGATCGACACAAGAATGACGACAGGCAGCAGTGCAAACATAACAAGGGTTCCGCGTACGATAAAAGCTATCGCATAACCGATTAGCAGCAGTATAGCAGCCAAAATAGCCAGCCATACCGACGCCTTCGGTTCCGGTTTTGGCTTCGTCGAAGCTTTCAATAGATCAATAAGTGAGCTTGTTCGCAAGATCGTCGCCGTAAAGAACGAGATTACTAGGAACAACAGCATAAAGGCCACAAATGTAAACCAAAGCGCCTTTGTTGGGAAGTAGAACGATAACGAATGCTCCAAATACAACATGGACGAACCGAGCATAAGCATCCCTTTAGACAAAATCAGCCCTGCTGCTATACCGGTTACAGTCGAAGCAAATCCAATGATCGTATTTTCTAGAAATACGAGACGCTTCAGCTGCATATTGGACATCCCCTGCATGATGCAGACACCGAATTCTTTCTTTCGCGTCTTCAAGAAGACGCTCATCGAATAGAGAATGAAGAAAAACGTAAAGACGTAAATGATATACTGGGCAACCTGCATCCCTGTTTGTGCGCCTTTTCCGAATCCCCCACTCTCCGCCAAATTCAATTCTGGATGGAACGCTAGCATCGAATATACGAAAAAGATCATAACAGAGAAAGCACTGCTTATAAAATAACCGGCATACAGCCGCGCGTTGCGAATAACGTTCTTAAACGCGAACTGACGAAAGTTCATCTTCCGCGCCTCCTATTGCCGACAACACATTCATAATTTCCTGGAAGAACACTTGTCGTTGATCATGCTTATGCAGCTCTTGGTACAGCGAGCCGTCCTTAATGAAGATGACACGGTCACAATAACTTGCAGCAAACGCATCGTGTGTTACCATCATCGTCGTTGTACCGTCTTCCTTATTGATTTTCTCCATCATCTCTAGAACATCCTTGGCTGACTTTGAATCCAAGTTCCCTGTCGGTTCATCCGCAAGCAGCAGCTTCGGATTATGGATCATCGCACGAGCGATTGCCGTCCGCTGGCACTGTCCCCCAGAGATTTCGTACGTGCGCTTGTCCAAAATTTGCTTGATGCCCAGCTTCTCCGCTATCGCTTGCACACGCTGCTCCTGCTCCTTAATGCTCACATTTTCCAATGTTAATGGAAATACGATGTTTTCCTTCACCGTTAAGGTTTGCAGCAGGTTGAAATCCTGAAACACGAAGCCAAGCTGACGGCGGCGGAACAGTGCCAACTTGCGTTTATTTAAGGCGTGCGCATTGCTCCCACCAATCAATACTTCTCCTGATGTGGGCTTATCGATTGTCGATACCACGTTTAAAAATGTCGTTTTCCCGCTTCCGGACGGCCCCATAATCCCAACAAACTCACCTTCGCCAATGGTTAGGTTTAAATTCGATAATGCTTGATAAGAGACTTTACCCTCGTATACTTTGGATACATTTTTAACCTCTAGCATAGTAGAATTACACGCTCCTTGTTGTTTTCGGTACCTTCACTTTACTCCCGATTAGCAAATACAACCATTGTTATTGCTTACATTTTCCTTTCAATATTGTCATGTTCATTCCTCATAGCTGCGATTCAAAAAGAAAGAGAGCAAGCCACGATACGGCTTACTCTCTACATAAGCATTTGTTGTTACAATACTCGCTTCAGCTTTCTTACATAATTCGCTCGGATGAATAAGAAGTACACAACCTGAATGATAAAGAACGATCCTAATACGAGTATGATTTCTTTCAAAATCGATACGTTCGGGAACAAGTTCTGCAACGTATTCAGTGCAACCGCTCCATGAACGATAGCTACAATGATCGGAACAAAGAACAGAAGTCCGATTTGCGTAGTAACTACCTTGGATAATTCCCCTTCTGTCAGTCCCAGCTTCGAAATCGCCCGATACTGGACAAGATCATTATCCAAATCTGAGAACAGACGGAAGTACAGGAAGCTGCCTGCTGATACGAAGAACACGACTCCGACAAATAAGCCTGTCAGCAAGATTTGTCCCATTCCTTGATTGAGTTCTGACATCGATGTCGCTCTGGATTGGAAGCGGAAGTCTTGCTGCTTTTCTTTTTGGAACTGCTTCTCCAGGTCTGCTGACAATGATTTTGTCGCCTGCCAGTTTTCCATGTTGAAGATATAATTTGTCTCGTCGAACTTCGTAAGCGGGATTGCCTTAAAGTCCTCATCTGACACTACCAGCACTTCGCCGCCCGATACATATTGTCTCACATCGTCGGTCATCTCAACTGAGTCAACAAGCTTCAACTTACCTGTCTTCTTCAATGTCAAGGACTGCCCCTTCGACCAATTCGAAGCTGTGCTCCTATTGCCAAAATCATTGCTTTTCGTTTCCAGCATGAATCCTTCACCCTGACGGAGCTGAATGCGCTCTTTGGCGAATGAATTGTATTCCGTTGCCCCCATCACCTTCATAATCGATCCATCTTTGAATTCTGCTGTTTTACTATGAATGATGTAGGCATCGTACTTGATGTTTTCCTTCTTAAGTGCTGACTCAATCAAATCTACATGTTTCTGCTCTTGCTTATTGTTCATTGTATTCGATTCATACGACATAGGCGGCATCAAATCTGCCACACTATTTGTCAGCATTGCCTTGAAGCCAACGAGTGTACCAATAGCCGTAAAAGCTACAGTAGAAATAATGGCGACGAGGAAGAACATCCGTGCATTGTCCTTCATCCGATAGGCCAAGTCTGACAAGGTCAGCATATTTGTGTTTCTGCGGTACAGCTTCTGCTTCTTTTTCAGCCTATTAATAATGAACACGCTTAGCTGTGTGAATAAGAAATAAGTGCCTACCGAGACAAGAACGACTACAGGCAGCATGGCGAATAGGACCTGTTCCCCGCGGACTACGAACGCAGTTCCGTAGCCGCCTAAGATGCACAGTGCTGCAAATATCGCGAGCCCCGCATTAGCCTTGGGCTCTGGCTTCGGCTTCGTTGAAGCTTTTAGCAGATCGATCAAGGAACTTGTACGTAATATGGTAGCCGTAAATAATGAAATCGCAATAAACAGTGCCATGAAGGCTGCGAACGTGAACCACAACGCTGTCGTTGGGAAATAGAATGACAATGGGGCATCCAAATACAACAAGGATGAGCCTAGCATGAGCATTCCCTTTGACATTACTAACCCGGTCACTATCCCTGCAACCGTTGAAGCAAATCCGATAATGATATTTTCTACAAATACAAGGCGCTTCAACTGCATGTCAGACATCCCTTGCATAATACACACACCGAATTCTTTCTTACGTGTCTTCAAGAAGACGCTCATGGAATACAGGATGAAGAAGAAGGAGAACACATAAATAATGTACTGAGCTACCTCCATCCCCGCCTGTGCACCCTTGCCGTACTTGCCGCTGCCAGCCATATTCAGCTCTGGATGAAAAGCCAGCATCGAATAGACAAAGAAAATCATTACGGAGAAGGCGCAGCTAATGAAATATCCAGCGTACAGCCGCTTGTTCCGAAATACGTTCTTAAACGCGAACTGACGAAAGTTCATCTTCCGCTCCCCCCAATGCTGACAAGACATTCATAATTTCTTGGAAGAATACTTGCCGCTCATCATGCTTGTGCAGCTCTTGGTACAGCGAACCGTCCTTGATGAAGATGACGCGGTCACAGTAACTTGCAGCAAATGCATCATGGGTAACCATCATCGTCGTGGTGCCGTCTTCCTTGTTGATCTTCTCCATCATTTCAAGCACGTCCTTGGCTGACTTGGAATCCAGATTACCAGTCGGCTCGTCTGCAAGCAGCAGCTTCGGCTGATGGATGATTGCCCGCGCAATCGCAGTACGTTGACATTGACCACCCGAAATTTCATAGGTGCGCTTGTCCAGAATATGTCCGATTCCAAGCTTGTCCGCAATCACTCTTACACGCTGTTCCTGTTCCTTAATGCTGACATTCTCCAGCGTCAATGGGAAAATAATATTTTCCTTCACGGTCAAGGTCTGCAGCAAATTGAAATCCTGAAACACAAAGCCAAGCTCTCTGCGCCGGAACAAAGCTAGTTTACGCTTACTAAGAGCGTGTGCATTGCTGCCGCCAATCAATACTTCTCCTGATGATGGCTTATCGATCGTGGACACCACGTTCAAGAAAGTAGTCTTACCACTTCCAGATGGCCCCATGATGCCGACGAATTCGCCCTTGCCTATCGATAAATTCAAATCGGAAAGTGCTTTGTAAGACACTTTGCCTCCATATATTTTGGATACATTTCTGACTTCCAACATAGATGCTAATTACACTCCTTCGCTTACCTGTTCTGTAACACATACTTTACTGGGTATGAAGAAATGTAACCATTGTTATGCCTTACAATTTCCTTTCATTTTTGTCATGTAATCCATTTTGACAGATCACTACTCCTATCAAAATAAAAAAGGATCCTCGCATGACCGCATGCAAAGAATCCTTTTTATCGACAACATCGACAACCAGCTTACTGTCTACTAATGATGATCTCCTTTTCTCCGACTGAACGCAAACCCTCCAAAACCGCCGACAATCGCAAGATAGAATCCGAGATCATACCACCAGCCTGTATTATTGATCTCATATACACGGATTCCATCCTTGAAAAGCCCAAAAATCAGCGAGATCGGCGCAATCCAGCCATGCCAGATCCCCCAGAAGAAACCTGCTGGTGATTGATCCGTGTACGAACCATCTCCAGGCATACAGCCGCTCAGCAGAATCGTCATGGCGATAAACACTACACATAAGAGAATAAATCGCTTGGAATGCTTCATTAAAATGTCATCCCTCCTATATTGAAATACGCTACTGTTCAGATGATACATTAACAGCGATGTCCCCTTGACCATTTCTCAAAATTGGCGCATACATCATAATCGCATCGTTCTCAGCTATAGGCTCGTCTTCGCAGCACTCACCTGTCTCATTATATATGGCTTGGTGCAGTACATTATGACGAACATAGCCACCCCATGGCTCTTGCCGAATCCAGTGCTCCTTTTCTATACTTTATAGTGTAAGTTTGAAGGAACTGCACATCTCCATTCACCATTAAATACTTATCATCAAGAAATAGCTGCGTATCAATGGAATTTCATTGCTTTTTCAGAGTCAATATGATATATTAATTCTTCTCTTTCCATATTTTGATGTGTTTCAACAAAGAAGTAGGAGAGATCACACAATCCTTTCTTAGGAGGTAACTGAAGGTGAGCGACACGTTTCAAAGTGCCTTTCAAGAAGAGCAGCACCGTCTGAAAGACACGCTCGACATCATCGAGCAGCAATACGACAAAGTTCATAATGTAGCCCCTTATACTGGGCACGACTTTACGCTGCAAGTATTAGAGGACAACCGCAAGCAGCAGGAAGAACGCTTGGCTCAAGCCCGTAAGGAGCCTTATTTCGGAAGAATCGATTTCGAAGAAAACGGCAAGGATGAAGCACTCAAGCTGTATGTCGGCAAACGAGGCGTTCATCGCAGTGCAGAAATCGAGAATGAAGCATACCCGCTAGTGATTGACTGGAGAGCCCCGATTGCGAGCTTATTCTATTCCTTCTCTGGAGGTACAGCTCCGGTATCTTATGATTCATTAGACGGCCCTATCGAGGGCATCGTGCATCTCAAGCGCAACCTGGCGATACGCGGACAACAATTGCAAAGAGTCGTCGATACCTACAATCGCTCCGAAGGCGAAAGCCATGTTACAGACGAATTTCTCGTCTACCGGCTAGGAGAGAACAAGGACAATCGACTGCGCGATATCGTATCTACGATTCAAGCGGAGCAGGATCGCATCATTCGCGCTCCGAAGAACACTGCCTTGTTCATACAAGGGGTCGCTGGTAGCGGTAAAACGACCGTTGCTCTGCACCGCCTTGCTTATTTGCTTTATCAATATCAGGAGCAGATTCGTGCCGAGAAGATGATGATTTTTGCGCCCAACCGCATGTTCCTGAACTATATATCCGATGTCTTGCCTGAACTGGGTGTCGGCAACATCCAGCAGCAGACGTTCCCTGAATGGGCTTTGGCGGTAATGGATATGCAGCTATCCGTAACACTCGCATCTCCGATGGAGCAAGTCGAGAAATGGTACGGTTCCTTGGATTCGCGTCCAGTTCTTGACGATCACGTTTCGGGACGATTCAAAGGCTCCCTCTCCTTGCTGTCTCATATGGATCAGCTTATGAAGAAGTACGAGCAGAACGCGGTGCCAAGCGGCGACTTCTATCCTTGGGACGGAACCGTTCTCCCGTATGCAACCATATACAGCTGGTTCCATGAGGAGTATCGCTCCTACGAGCCGGCCAAGCGCAAGGAGCGCGTTATGGCCCGCATTCATCGCTGGATTCAGATGGAACTAAAGCGAGAACACTCCAAGACAGTTCTTAAGGATAAGAAGAAGCTATCAACGCAGCGTCTCAAAGCCTATATGAAGAAATGGCCTGTCCTCGATACATGGGAAATGTATCGCTCCCTGTTCGAACCGAAGAAACAGGGCGACACGGATAGCGATAGCAGTATCGTCATTCCAGAGCCCGTGCGCAAAGAAACCTTAGCGTATTTGAAGAAAAAAGTGGTTCGTCACGAGGATCTGGCAGCACTGCTCTATTTGCATTCCCGTTTGCACGGGATTTCATCTGAGTACCGATACGATCATATTGTCATCGATGAGGCGCAAGACTTCTCGCCTTTACAAATTGCAGTACTCGACCACTTTGCCAAAAACCACTCCTTCACCATCTTAGGCGACCTCTCACAGGGGATTCATGCGTATGCCGGTATTCACGACTGGTCAGAGATGCGAGAACTGTTCAAAGCGGATGCAACGGATTACTTCGCCTTAACACGCAGTTATCGTTCAACGATGGAAATCATCCGATTCGCGAACGTCATCCTAGATCGAGGTGTAGGAACAGACATGTTGGCCGTTCCGGTATTCCGCAGCGGTCAGAAGGTTCGTATTGTCAGCAGCAAGACGAACGAGAGGGCAGAGCAGCTGAAGCAGATTATCTCTGATTTCCAAGACAATGGACATAATACGATTGCTTTATTGACTCGAACAGCGGATGAAGCCAGAGAATTGCACGCAGCACTTCAGGCAAATATCGAAGGAGAACTGAAGCACAGCATCCACCTGATTGATGGCAACGAGCAGCAATACGAAGGCGGAATATCCGTTCTTCCGGTATACTTGTCCAAAGGCTTGGAATTCGATGCGGTTCTTGTTCTTGACGTCGATGAGCATCGATATCCATGCAGCTTGCTTGATGCGAAGCTGTTGTATGTCGGCTGTACTCGTGCGCTGCACGAGCTGTGGATTGTTCACGAACCTGCGAATCAGCTATCGCCGCTCGTGTGCACAGATGACGAAGATACGGTCGAATTGATGTCTTAACCGATTTGATCTCTGAACCTAATAACTTGTTCACACAAAAGGACATTCTCTAGCAGCAGTAATATCTAGATGAATGTCCTTTGTTGTATGTTTCGCCATTCTATGGACTTGCAAAACCATATTCCGCCCTTACAAGTGAACTTGCTTATATTGCAATACACAAGTAGTGCCCTCATCTGGGCGGCTGTAATACGATATTGTGCCGTTCATCGATTTCACCAGACTAATAACGACCATTAGACCGAGCCCTGTTCCCTTCTCCTTCGTCGTATAGAATGGCATGCCAATTCGTTTAATTTGATAATCGCTCATGCCAACCCCAGTGTCCTTAATATGAATATGCACTCCCTCGTTATCCGACCAGGTGGTAACCTTCAACGTACCTCCATCCGGCATGGACTCGACTGCATTTTTCATTATGTTTAGCAGCGACTGCTGGAATTTCTTCGACTCTCCCATAATGTACATCGGTTTTTGAGATAGATGCTGGACAACTACCTCCACCTTCGACAGTAAACAAAGTGGAGATACCATGGGCACGACGGTGTCTAGTTCTTCCTGAACATAGAGCGGACGAGCCACCTCGACCGTTGGTTTGGCGTAATTCAAATAATCGGTAATGATCGAATTCGCCTGTTCAATGCCGGAAGCTGCATAATTCCGATAGGTCTGAATTTGTTCCGGGGTCAAGTTTTTACGGTTCATAAGCTGTAGAAAGCCTTGTGCAGTTGTCAGTGGATTACGAATTTCATGAGAAATGGAAGCGGCTAGCTGACCGATAACTTGATATTTCTCAGCACGAAAAAGCTCTTCCCGCATCCGTTCCTGATTTTTGACATGATGATAGATGTAGCTTACATACATCGAGGACAAATAGGTTCCGATGACAGCAATCACCACCTCTACTCCCTGCACTTGATCCCATTGATCGAAGAAGAACAGATAGCCCGCTAAATATACCGTTATCAGCAGCAGCGACATGAGGAAAATCTTCAAATAGGTACTCTGCAGCACCTGCTTATAGTGCAGAATAAGTCCAGCTGCGAGCATCATCGTGGAACCAATGATTGTCGGTATGGAGTAAATCTGCAAGTATAGTAATGTGCACAGATTGAATGCCAACCATGTACATATCCCTGGCAGCAAACCCTCGAACAGAGCAGCTAGCGCAAGAGACACAGGAGTTAAATGCAGCCCGTACAGCAATGGATCGATATCTTCATACCCAATATAAAAACAAGTCAGCAAAATTAAGATAAAAATAAACAACAGCTTGCGACGGTAATGAGCGAACATGAATTTCGGCGTGATGATGAGAAACATAAGACTTGCGCTCATAATATAGAGCAGCCCTTTGAATTCATGCGCTAATATGGAATGGATCAACATCATTATTCCTTTCCCTATCGATTCAATGCCTTGAACGTTGAGCATTCGAGTCAGCCAATGATTTTCCCGTTCCATGGAAGGCCTTTATGAAATCGGGAGCGGTCATTGGAACGCCATGCCGATAGCAATGGATAATCATACATATCCCATATTTTGCAGGGTGGGGCATCGATCGACGATCGTTCGATGATGCAATTGACCGCTCTTCGCGCAGCCTCATTCGCCCCTTCCATCGTAGCCAAATCTGTATTCGTTCGAACATAATCCGACGCAAGGAACAGATTCGGAATTGCTGTATATGCATTCGGCCGCAAGTTCCACGTGTGGACATGATTCACGAGCAGCGGCTCCATGTTGATCACTTCATGCGGGTTCGGGAATTGAATATCTTCATCGAGATACCAATGCACAATCATATCATCGCTTAGTATGGTCTCACCTTGATTCAAGCTCCGCTTCAGCTGCTCCCACACTTCTATCTTAATTTGCTCGCTAGTGCAGTGCATTGCCGGCTTCCCGAATACAATACCAGGCGTTTTCCAATCCGATACATCGATCGAGATGATACCTGCCACATCCCCATTGCCGAAATTGCTCATCTTGAAATGCGGCCAGAACTGAGCTTGGGATACAGAAGTCAATGCCCAAGGGCTGTCCATATAGATGACATGACCATGGATGATGGGGACATCTTCTTTCAAATAAAATTGGACGCCGTTCATCCATTCTACGTTCTTCGCTAGCTCAGGCAGTCTGCCCAGCAATGGATCACCCTCGATTAGATCCTCCGTAATCAGTTCCGCCATCACCTCAACGGGCAGTGCTGCGATATAGTAATCTGCGGTTACAATGTGGGAGCGGCCTTCTTCTTGAATGGTCACGCCTTGAATCCGGCCATTCTTGCAATGAATATGTTCAACTTTCGCTCTTAAGCGATAGTCGACCCCCCCTTGTCTCAAGTAAGTCAGCCAAGGATTGATCCACACATCATTGGTAGGGCCGTTCAGCAAGCGATCCGCACTACCTCCTGGCAGTACCATATCCAGCATTACGGTTGCAGCTACCGTGCCTACTGTGCAGGCATTCGCTTCCTTCGCCCGTGCTGCGACCAATATGCGCGTTAGGCCAGTGAAGATGTGTCTGAATTCCGCTGACTGCTTCTCCGCCTGTAGAAAATCCCACCATGCTACTCGCTGATAATCCAGCAGCCGGCGTTCATCACAGCTAGTCAGAACCTGCCACAGACAGTTCACATAACGGTCGACGTCCTTCTCACTTAAACCAAGTTTATTATCGAATAGTGATTTAAGCAGTGTGCGCCAGCCGCGTATCGTTTGCGGGAATTCAGTAAGAAAAGGAAGCATAGGACGATTGAAGAAGGCAAGTCCCAAGTTCGTTCCTTCGATTAGATTATCAAATACGGTTAATCTCTCGGTACTGTTCGGCCGTTGATAGGGAATACGCTTCATGGTGTCCGTAACGTGCTTATAGAATTTTGGGAAGAACCGGAATCCGTGTTCTCCTGGCAAATCTGGTCGACCATTCGTCCCCGAATTGGGAACCGGCATACTTCGTGCCTTGCCTCCTGGAATGGTTCTCCATTCATACACAGAGACGCGAAATCCACGCTCCATTAGTTCGTGCGCTGCACTCATGCCGGCGATACCACCGCCTAGCACGATCACACTTGGGCGATCTTTCCCCACCATAAACAATTGAGCACTCCTATTCCATTATTATCATTGGAAAAATAAACTAGTTTCATATTACTATAAATCGACGGATTACAACACCTCTCAACGCAGATCTACAAGAAAAACAGAATGTAAGTTAGAAACGTGCCCCTTCCTACCATTTTACATCATAGATATGGAACCTATTTGCAAGAAATCAACAACAAAAAACCTGCCCTTTGATTCATTGAGCAGGCATGTATTTCGCTGGATTTCACGGAGAAGAACGGTTCATTTTTCATAAATATGGGTAATGACAATTTGTCGAATGCGAGTTCATCACCTAGATAACTTGAACGACCCAAGCAATCCATGCAGCAGCTGGATAGAACAGCAACTGAGCGATAATCGTACCTACCGCTCTTGAGAACATCAAGAGCGCGAATATTTTACCTAAGCGATTCCGTTCTGTCACATCGCCCATTGCACGATCGGTAAGCATTGCCATTTGCGGATCGACGAAGATCGTGAGTATGATCGTAGCTAGTCCGTTAATTAGTCCAGATGATTGCGAGGCGGCCGTACTATACTCTGGATTCAATGCAGATGCGTACAGTGCTGCCAGAACCCCGATCGTATAGATGCTGGTGACCAGACAATTCAATAGCAGCAAGCGCTTCGGAATTCCCATGATCCGCAGCGAGCGGAGCATGTTCCATGTTGGCGTTCGCAGATGATGCTTCACATGCCGAATCTGATCGAGGGATACGGATGAAATCAATTTCGGAATAGAGCCTGACACTTCCATATGACGTATCACTCTAGTTGCAATCAAGACAGCTGTTGGAAAAAAGAGCATTGCCAGCAGCGTTCCTACCGTTGATGAGCCGATTACAATACGGAACTGGCCTTCCAAATCAAATTCCGGATGCTGCTTTGCATAATCGATAATTTTCCCTGTCATTGGGCCCTGAAGCAAATTCGAAGTACGAGATACAAGGACAATTATGCCGGTTAATGATAGGGCAACTGCAAGTCTACCTGTACGTACGCCCGCGTAGCGAACCGCATAGGACAATGTCTCAAATAAATGGATAAGCATAGTTAGTAAGGAGATGATGATAATTTTATCCAACGTGAACTCCCCCACAGGAAATCGTTGTTATACCAATTATAGCTTAGAATCATGTTTTTTATTTTCTCACGTCGTTTCCGTACTTGTCCAGATCAAAAAAAGACTTCTAAATGTTGCAACTTTTTCATTCTATCATCGTTATTATTGTTAAAGGGGGTTTCGGGCTTACATGAGAGATGTTACTCGTACATTGAAATACAGCCTATCCATTCTAGTAGGCTGTCTACTTATAACACTGCTTGGTTCAAGCTTCGCCTATGCTGGTGATGGTGCCGCGCATAAAGTTCAAATGCAACCGGCTCCAATTCCGGTCGTACGTGTGGTAGATACGGATGGGAATACCTTATCCCATGACGCCTTGATCGAGAATGGGCTGACATATATCCCTATTAAGGATTTAAGCACGCATTTGAATTTGAAGGTACGATGGGAATCATACAGCCATACTGTATATATTGAAGGGGACAAATCAGATATTACTTGGAGTTCACTAACTGGCAAGATGAAGGTGAATGGCAAGGATACGGTGCTCACGACATTCCCTCAAATTATTAACAATAAAACCTTTATCCCGCTTCGTCTTCTGCAGAATGTATTTACTTATCAATTTGACTGGGATAGCAAAACGAAGACCGTTACCCTGCTCAACAATTGGTAGAAGGTTGGATGATGTATGTATGCAGCAATAATTCCATAGAGCGGATAGATCTGAAATCTAGAAAGGGCAATACGGGCTGTTCCTACCTGTACTGCTCTTTTTTATGCTTGCTGCCCATCCAACAAGTCTTCGTTAATAATGGAGAACAAATGAACATCCTCGTAGCGCCCTTTTGCAAAAATATGCTTACGAAGCACTCCCTCCTGCTGAAAACCGCACTTCTCCAACACGCGAATCGAGGCAGTATTATCTGGGTAGCATCTAGCTTCAATCCGTACAAGCTTCATCGAAGTAAATCCATAACGAATCACCTTGTTCACAACCTCTGTCATGAGGCCATGTCCCCAGCAGGATCTGGACAACGCATAGCCGATCTCGGCACGTGCATGCTGCTGATTCCAATTCCCAAAGCCGCATGTGCCGATAAGCCGCTCCGACTGCTTGCAGTAAATTCCCCACGGAGCAATCTCTCCGTGACTATAACGCTGGATAATCCAGTTCAGAAAACGCTGCGAATCAGCAATCGTCTGGTGAGCAGGCCATGTTGCAAACCGCGAAATCTCTTCATCAGAGGCATATTCAAACATATCCTCAGCATCCTGAAGTGTCATTTCCTTCATACGTGTACGGGCTGTCTCTAGGACTGGAACGGGAAAGAACAGTTCGGTCTTGCGCATCATGATTTCCCTCCTTATGGATCTGGGGTTCACCTTATTCTTCTACACAAGATCATGCCATAACCGCCCGCTATTGTCTAACCACGCTCTATCTCTATCTATCTCTTCAACGTGACAAAGAAAAACAGCCCGTTACCTTCAATAAGGACACGAGCTGATGTCTGTTTTAGATGCTGTTATTAGAATTATCGCTTTGGATGATTGCGAAATAACATAGGTAGAACTAGACCTGATTATGAACGAAGCTTGCCAACGAAAGCATTCCCGAATTGTCTACACTGTTCCTTCTCGTCAGCCTTAGGCGTCAATTCTACCTTCAAGCCATCCAACACAACTTCGCAGCCGCGCTGACGCAGCTTCTCAATGAGAATGTCCACTGCGGCACCATATTGTGCGTACGAAGAATCACAAGAACCAAACACGGCCGCCTTCTTGCCCGTCAGATCCACATCATCCATCTCATCGAAGAAATCAAGGAATTCATCGGGCAGTTCACCATCCCCCCATGTGTACGCGCCAAGCAGAATTCCTTCGTACTCTGCCATCTCCGATGCATAGGCATCCATGACTTCCTTCATCGTAAGCTCCTCATCAGTTCCTTTGACGCCTTCGGCCACAGCTTCCGCCATTTCTTCTGTATTCCCCGTCATACTCGCATAAATTAACAATGTGCTCATGTATATAACCTCCAACTTTTTTATGTACATAAAATTGATATTGATAATCATTATCATTATAGTTGGAGTCGTTGCATTTCGCAAGCAGCAATCTTCTGCCAATTAAAAAAGGATAAGGCAGCTCTATCGAGCTCCTCATCCCAGATCTAGCCTTCAACGCTATTCTTAAATAGCGAAGGTTAAACGTTAGCGTATATGTTAATTCGTGTCTCCCATATAGACGTCTTTTTCCCCTCTACCTTGCAGCTTGGGTATCAATTGTGCAGGATAGACTCGAATGTGATCTAGCGCTGATAAGGCAACCCACTCTACACCAACCTGATACTCGTCAGGATTCGTTCCTGCAAAGATCTGAGCCTCTTGCTCTGTCGGTGGAATACGCTCATCAAGTTCAGCGACAAAATAAAATTCAACCTGATGGACATCGGCATCCCATTCTGCAAATTGATGATTTTTACCTATGTACTCACGAACGTACGCGAGGTCGTGCACACGGATATGACAACCTATTTCTTCCATACATTCCCGCTTCAACGCATCACTCAACTGCTCTCCATGTTCCTGTCCACCACCTGGGAACAGATAGAAGAATCCTTCCTGATCCTTGTTTTTCGTAAGCAGCACTTTTCCGTCGTATATGATGATTGCCTTGGCTGAATTTCGTATGGGCTTCATATGTCTTCCCCCTTGATAAAAGTGTTCTAACAGTTAATTGTACCTTAATTGGCAAGCTGTCAATGCGGTAATCGTTACGAATTTGATAAATTTTTTATAAAATCATCGAAAAAGATAAAGACGAACACCCAACATTATGGTAGTATATGGTACAAACCAGGTGTCAATTATCTCCTCTGACCTGCATCTAGTAAGGTTGGCGTATGGTGTAAACGATTATTCCATTGAGAGGGGAACTGTACACGTATGAAACGTAGATCCATGATGCTTATGTTGACGCTTTTACTGGCAATAAGTGCGTTTGTAAGCGCTTGCGGAAGCGGCAGCACGCCTGCCCCTGAGTCCAAGCCGAGCGAGACTCAGAAACCTGGCGACAGCGGGACAGGTGAGAAAAAAGAAGAGAACAAGGACGTGGCACTCGCCTCAGATCAGACCTTCCGCTTCAACATGAAGAGTGATCCTCCTTCCCTTGATCCTGGTACATCTCAGGATACGACTTCCTTCCAAGTATTGAGCCATATCTTTGAAGGGCTCACACGATTGGATGAGCACGGCAAAGTTATTCCAGGTACCGCAGAGAGCTGGGAAGAAGATGCTACGAAGACGAAGTATGTCTTCCATCTCCGCAAAGATGCCAAATGGTCGAACGGCGATCCTGTAAAAGCAAAAGATTACGAGAACGCTTGGAAACGTGTTCTCGATCCTAAGATGTTGCCAGCTCCACCATATGCCTATCAGCTGTACTACATTAAAGGTGCAGAAGATTACAACACGAAGAAATCCACGGATCCAAATTCCGTAGCAGTAAAAGCCACTGACGATTACACGTTGGAAGTCGAACTCACGACTCCAACTGCTTACTTCTTAAGCTTACTCTCCTTCCAATCCTACTACCCTGTACACACGGATGCCCGCGATTCAAAATGGGCTTCTGAGGCAAGTACTATCATATCGAACGGCCCATTCAAAATGTCAGACTGGAAGCATCAAAACTCACTTGAACTGGTTCCAAACGAACACTACTATGCAAAAGATGAAATCAAATTTACAAAAGTACAAATTACAATTGTCGAGGATCCTGGTACCGAAGTCAGCATGTATGAAACGGGAGCACTTGAATTCGCAGGTCAGCCGACTGGTGAAATTCCGGTCGACCAAATTGCGATGCTGAAGGAGTCGAAGCCAGATGAGCTTCAAATCAAAGGTATTGCATCCTCGTATTACTACCTGTTCAACAATAAGCAGAAGCCATTCGACAATGTCAATATCCGCAAGGCACTGGCAATGGCTATTGATCGTAAGCAAATTGTTGAGAAAGTCACGCTTGGTGGTCAAACACCTGCATTTGGTATTGTTGCGAAAGGTATCGCAGGGATAAATGATGAGTATCGCAATGAATCTGATGACAGCGCCTATTTCAAGGAAGATGCTGCTGAAGCAAAGGCTCTTCTCGAAAAAGGCTTGAAGGAATCCGGATTGACAGAAATGCCTGAATTTACACTCACTCACAATACCAATGAAATGCATAAGAAAGTTGCTCAAGCCGTCGCGAATATGTGGAAAAATACGCTTGGACTGAAAATAAAGGTTGAAAATCAGGAGTGGGGTGTCTTCCTAAAGAACCGGACGGCATTGAACTATCAAGTCGCTCGCGCCGGCTGGACGACAGACTATAATGATCCAATGTCATTCATCGATCTGTATACGACTGGCAGCGGCAATAATGATATTGGGTACAACAATCCTGAATTCGATAAACTGGTGAAAGATGCGAAGATATCTGTGGATCCAAATGCACGTATGGACTTGATTAAGCAAGCTGAGAAGAAGCTGATTGCAGACGATATGGCGATCATACCGATTTTCTATCATACAAATGTCCATTTACAGAAGCCGTACGTCAAAAATGTATTTATCGACTACCAAGGACAAATAAACTTCACTCGCGGTTATATTGCAGAACACTAATCGATCGATCGTGACATTGAGCATGTAAATAGTCGGGGTACATATGCAGGCAATGTTCATATGTATCCCGACTTTAGCATTATAGGTTGAAATTTTCCTTCAGGAGGCTGGTGGAATGTGATTCGCTATGTCCTTACCAAGCTAATGTATCTCATCATTTCCTTATGGGTTCTGGCTACACTTACCTTTCTATTGATGAAGGCTGTCCCAGGCGACCCATTTCTGTCAGAGAAAGCCGTTCCTCCAGAAATACGTGCAAGGCTCATGGAACAATATGGACTCGACAAGCCATTATATGAACAGTATGTCGTTTATTTGAACAAGCTCGTTCAAGGTGATCTTGGTATTTCCATGAAAATGCAGGATCGTGAAGTCGTTCAGGCCATCCGCGAATCCTTTCCCTACTCACTTAAGCTGGGTATCTGTGCATTAATCGTGGCCGTTACGATTGGAATAGGACTCGGTATTGCTGCAGCAATGCGGCATCGCAAGCTGATTGATACGTCTTCCATGGTACTCGCTGTCGTTGGCGTGTCTGTCCCAAGCTTTGTTCTTGCCTCATTTATGCAATACGTGCTTGGGGTAAAACTGAAGCTACTTCCTGTCTTTGGACTAGCAGGCCCCCTCACCTATGTCATGCCCACCATTGCGCTATCAGCTCTACCGATTGCTTTCATCGCCAGATTAACTCGCTCCAGTATGCTGGAGGTTCTGCATTCTGATTATATTAAGACAGCCAAGTCCAAAGGTCTGTCTGCCGGTGTCATTGTGCGCAGACATATTTTACGCAACGGAATCTTGCCTGTTGTTACGTATCTTGGCCCACTTACTGCAGGTATTGTTACCGGTTCATTCATTGTGGAGCATATTTTCGGAATCGGTGGTCTTGGTAAAATATTCGTAATGAGTATTACGAACCGCGACTATTCTCTCATCATGGGGATCACTATGTTCTATGGCGTTATATTGATGGTGGCTCGCTTCCTTACTGACTTGGCTTATGGTGTTATCGATCCTCGCATTAAGCTTGCCAAAGGAAAGGAGAAAGCGGCATGATTACCTACAACAAACAGAATCCATTGCATCAGCCCCCTATCAAGCCCGAGCAATTCAAAAAAGCGAACATCGACGAACATGCGGCGGAGGCGATCGAACGCGAGAGTATATCCGCTTGGCGCGATTCGTGGCTTCGATTGCGCAGCAATTGGGCAGCAATGACAGGCCTCGTTATTCTTGTACTGCTCATTATTATGGCCATCATCGGACCAATGTTAACTTCTTATGACTACGAAACCAATTATTTGGACAAGACGAATTTGCCACCTTCCTCAGAGCATTGGTTCGGCACGGACGATCTCGGCCGCGACATGTTCGCCCGTACTTGGATGGGCGCTCGTATTTCACTTATCGTCGGCTTCTCCGCAGCCCTCATTAACCTGATTGTCGGCGTCATATATGGCGGCATTATGGGGTATGTGGGAGGCAAACTCGATGAAATCATGAACAAGGCATCTGAAATTATATTCACACTTCCTGACCTTCTTGTCGCCATTCTACTGGTAGTAGTACTAGAACCAAGTCTTGGCGTTATTATATTGGCGCTGTGCTTCACTGGCTGGATAAATATGGCCTGGATTGTGCGCGGGCAAATGATGCAACTCAAAAATCAAGAGTTCGTCCTTGCCTCCCGTTCTCTGGGCGCATCGGGAGCACGAATCTTGTTCCGGCATCTGATTCCAAATTCACTCGGCCCGATTATCGTTACGCTAACCTTAGCAATTCCTGTATCGATCTTCGGCGAAGCGGTTCTTAGCTTCCTCGGGCTTGGTGTACAATCCCCTGCTGCCTCTTGGGGAACGATGATTAGCGATGCATTGAAGGCGATGACCGTCTATCCATGGCGTATCGCATTCCCTGCATTCTTTATCAGCTTGACGATGCTTGCATTCAACATGTTTGGCGATGGACTGCGTGATGCACTCGATCCGAAGATGAAAAAGTAGACGAGGAGGATGACGAATATGAAGCCTTTATTGGAAATCAACGACCTTCACGTCTCTTTCCACGTCCGTGGCGGCGAGGTGAAGGCAGTACGCGGTATCAATTTTCATGTGAATCAAGGCGAGGCAGTGGCGATCGTAGGCGAGTCCGGCTGTGGCAAGAGTGTTACGGCGCAATCGATATTGCGGCTGCTGCCAAGCCCACCTAGCAAGGTGAAGCAAGGCGAGATACGCTTCAAGGGAAATGATCTGCTGAAGCTGAAAGAACGTGACATGCAATCGATTCGCGGCAAGGACATCGGCATGATCTTCCAAGATCCCATGACTTCATTAAATCCGACGATGACGATAGGTCGACAGATTACTGAAGTATTAATGAAGCATCAACAAATGACCGCTTCACAGGCGAAGGCACGGGCTATCGAGATGCTGTCTATGGTTGGGATTCCGAATCCAGATTCCCGCTTCCAGCAATACCCGCATGAATTCTCGGGAGGAATGCGCCAGCGCGCGATGATTGCCATCGCACTTGCCTGCAAACCATCCCTGCTAATCGCAGATGAACCAACTACAGCGCTTGACGTAACTATACAAGCTCAAATCTTGCGCGTTATGAAGCAGCTGCAGCAGGAGATGGGCACATCCATTATATTAATTACACATGATCTCGGAATTGTCGCTGATCTATGCGACCGAGTCATTGTTATGTATGCTGGTAAAATCGTTGAGACCGGAACGAAATGGGATATATTCAAAAATCCACAGCATCCTTATACGAAGGGCTTGCTCCGTTCCTTGCCTCGTCTGGATCAGAAGAAGGAGGAGCCGCTTATTCCGATTTACGGCACACCGCCAGATCTGATTAAGCCGCCAGCAGGATGCGGGTTCTGCGCTCGCTGCAATGAAGCGATGGAAGTCTGCATGTCCTACGATCCGGAAGTAACGAAGGTAGGCGATTCGCATCAAGCGAAATGCTGGCTTCTCCATCCGCTGGCGCAGGAGGTGGCTCGATGAGCAGAGAGGCATTGCTTGAAGTACAGGGATTGAAGAAGTATTTCAATCTAGGCCGCGGCAATATATTAAAAGCGGTTAACGATGTCAGCTTCACCATCCATAAGGGTGAGACCCTCGGTATGGTTGGTGAATCCGGCTGCGGGAAGTCCACTGTAGGACGAACTGTCCTGCGCCTTTACGAGCCGACAGGCGGCAAGACAATCTACAATGGAACGAATATTTACAGCCTGAAGCGCAAGCAGATGGCAGCGATGCGCCGTGAAATGCAGATGATCTTCCAAGATCCGTACGCTTCGCTTAATCCGCGGCTCACCATCTCTGATATTATTGGAGAAGCTATCGATATTCACAAGCTGGCTGCGAGCCGCGCAGAAAAGAAGAAGCGGATCGAAGATCTCCTTGATCTTGTTGGCTTGAATCCAGATCACGCTACTCGCTATCCGCATGAGTTCTCAGGCGGCCAACGACAGCGTATCGGCATCGCTCGAGCGCTTGCCGTAGATCCAAAGCTCATTATTTGTGATGAGCCGATCTCCGCGCTTGATGTATCCATCCAAGCACAAGTCGTTAACTTGCTGAAGGATCTGCAGGTTCGACTTGGACTTACCTATTTGTTCATCGCCCATGATTTGTCCATGGTCAAGCATATTAGCGATCGCGTGGCCGTCATGTACTTGGGCAAAATGGTTGAACTGACTGATAGTGAGACGCTCTACAATGAGCCGCTTCATCCTTATACGCAAGCGCTCATGTCCGCCATTCCCGTTCCCGATCCAGATATCGAGGCGCAGAAGGAGCGAATCGTGTTAAGCGGTGAACTCCCAAGTCCAATCAATCCACCGAGCGGATGTCATTTCCGTACGAGATGCCCCGCGGCAACTGAGCGGTGTGCGGCTGCTGTTCCGGAATTCCGTGAAGCCAAGCCTGGTCATTATGTAGCCTGCCATCTCGTTTAGGATGTATCCAATTATTTCAGACCAAGCAATAAAGGCAGAGAAGAGAATCAGGAGAAGTTCCTCCTATCTCTACTCTGCCTTTTTCATGTCGTTTCCAAGCTATCTTGAAAGTGACGTATACCTCTTACTTAATCAAACTTCACTAACAATGAGTGATGACACACAGTCTGCAAGTCCCGATATATTTGATTGATTGGCGCATCCTCCATAACTGCATGGATGCCCAAGTACGGGAAAAGCGCATTGGCCGATGATAAGGCTGCTTGTCCAGCTTCCTTACACCGAAGTGATACTTCCTGTACATCCGTGTCCGTGAGTACCTTGCCTTGTGTATGCTCGTTCCACGATTGCTCAATAGCCTGATAGAACGCACTTACCGCTTCCGTCAGCAATTCGTTCTGAATGATGATTTTATTCGATATAGAATCATAACGGTTCACCGAAGCATTCTCCCATACAGTGCGATTCCGCTCCGCAATATTTCGTGCCTCTTCGAGGAAGTGCATTGCCAGCCCTATGCTTACGGCAGCGAACGATGCTTCTGCAAATGGCAGGAACGGATAGTTGTATATCGGGTTATCGTAAAGACCATTTGGCTCCATAATGCTAAAGGTTCGTTCATCAGGTACAAATACATCATGTACGACAATGGAATGACTTTCTGTAGCCTTCAGGCCAAATGCGTTCCAATCCTTCACGATCTCAACTTCATCCGGCCAGAATACGAATGAACGAATGACCGGCTCCGCTGCTGATTCCCCTCCAGTATCCGATTCGGCATGCTTTTGAACCACACAATTGGCGGTGAACACAGTCGCATATGTGGAGCCGCTGCAGAACTTCCAGCGCCCATTCACCCGGTATCCGCCCTCAACATTCACAGCCGTGCCGCTTGGATGCCCCGATCCTGCTACAACCGCTTCCTTCCTCGTATAAGCATCCTTCGCCACTTCTGGCGTCATAAATGGTGCAAAGAAGCCGCCTCCAGAGCCAATCGTTACGAGCCAGCCGAAGCTGCCATTAATCCAGGACGTATGCTCGAACCATTTCAACGCTTCGGGAAGTTCTGTCATATTCCCCTGTAATTCAACTGGTACGAACAACTTGAACAATCCACGCTCATAAATCCATTGCAGCAGCTGCTGCGGAAGCTTCCCCTCTCGCTCAATGGACAATGCCTGATCTCGAATGATGCGAATTTCTTCATCGGTAAAATGATTCATCGGTAACACGCTCCCACTCTTATCAACGTATGGATAAATGCAAATCTATCTATTTATCCATTATAGTACACGTTTACAAGATAAGGCGGAGACGAATCATATCTACGCAAGGAATTCCATTCTCTTCGATCGGTTCATCATAGTGAATGACGAAGAAATCGGTATCGATTCCGCAAATACGGAAGCCGCATTTCTGATATAAACCGAGCTGTGACAGACTGGAGTTCCCAGTGCCTACCTCCAGCACTTGATAACCAAGCTCACGAGCGCACTGAATGGCATGCTGTACAAGCTGCTTGCCATAGCCCTTGCCCTGCCACTCTTCTGCAACAGCCACATTCACAAGCTCAAGGGTGTGGGGGCGCGTCGGAAGCAGAAGTACAGCTCCAATCGTCTCTCCTTTCACATTCAATGTATAACCGATACTGCGATGCAAGTATTGATTCACGGCAGCTTCTTCCGGATCAGCAAGCAGCAGCAAATCTAGTGGGATGTTATGAGTTTCCGTAGGAATAATGAGTGCTTCCAAGATGATTATCCTCCTCTAAGCTGTCTCTCACTTCTCACCTGCATGGTTGAATCAAGTGAATGACAGAGTTTGTGTGTGGATTCATGAGCATGCAACTTACGCCATCTGCCCATATTCATGGGCATACGCACCATGCTGTAGATAATGCTTGTATAGGTGGAAAAACACACGTATTCCCCCATAAAAGTTAGAGTCATGCTCACTCTTGCGTATTAAATAAACTGTATCCTCTATCGAAGGTACTTGCCCTTTCTGACACATCCGTTCATACTCTACAAAGTCGACTTCGAACAACCCTTTCTTCTCGCCTGCCTCCGTAGCGTAAGCGTATAATGCCGTGGAACCTTCCAACTGCTTTAATTGATAATGTATCGTTGAAGCCATTGCAAATCACCTACTTATGTATAATGTAGTATCTGTCCCGCTTCCCGTGTGTGGTGAGCAATTGTTCACAACGGAGTAGTCGGATCCTACCTGTTATATCGACAGTTGTCCCCATTCCATAGCGATTTCCGTATGCGGTTCTCCGCCAATCTCAATTTCTTTCTCGCCGACGATTATTGCACCGGTACGACGATAAAATTGAAGAGCACGATTCCCTTTCAAAACCCATACCAACATATTCGTATGTCCGAACGACTTCGAATGCTCCATCACGTGTGAAACCAGCTTGCTGCCGAGCCCTTGTCCTTGAACGGTCGACAGCAAGTAGAGTGCATATAATTCTGCTCGATCCAGAAATTGTTCGCTCCGGCTTGGGCCACCCATCGCAAAACCTGCGATTTCCTCAGTATCCTGTACTGCGACATAAATTCACTTGTCCGCTGTCAACTGTCCTATTGCATGCTCCCACATATTTTGTCTAGCTTGTACAGATAAGCTAGACAAATAAGTATCTGATATAATCCCTTGATAGGCAGTGCGCCAGCTGTCGACATGAACACGCGCAATACCAGGCGCATCGCCAGCCATCGCTTTTCGAATTTGCAATTGACTCCCTCCTCTACAGGTGAGTTCATCATCGATATATTCAATACACTTCAACAGAAAGTCCTACCTTGGATAAGAAATGCTGCATCCATTACAATGCACACAGAGGGATTGCTTCCAACAGCAATCCCTTCCACGTATGGCCCATCAATTGGTACGGTTCAAGCATAATAAAATATTCAAAGTCAGGTGCCATGCTTCCAAGAACTAGCCCAGTCACACTTAAGTATTGCGGCGCAAGACGCTGAACAGGTGCAGCATACAGTGGATGTGCGAAGGTAAAAGGCATGATTATCTGCTGCCCTTCTCCGATTTCTTCATTGCATATAGATCCTCTTCAATGCCAGCCATACGCTGCTCCAACATCGCACGCGCATCCTCGATGGCCTGATTATATAAGTAGGGCTCAAACATCTTCAGTAGATAGTCAACTAGCTCCTCTGCCTCGAACATGCCCAGGGATTCTCCACGCTCTGTCTCAAAATACTGCTTCAAATCCTCTATCCATTTTTCCTTCTGCTCTCTAGGCAGCTTCTTTACATTCATGATGTCCCTCCTAAGTTGCTAAGTCGCTTGTCTACTTCCTATCTAGTCTATTTCCGCTCGATAAACTTATTATAGACGACCTGCAAATTCGACAGACAGCGAGTTGAAATACTCCATCTTCTCATCAATAAAATCATCGCCCGAATCGATGCTTCCGACAATATGCAAATCATGGAGACATAGTCCCATTAACCACAACTGACGTGCAGCAACGAATACGGGAACTGCTCGAATATCGTCTTCGTGAAGTTGACGTACAGACTGATAGCCTTCTAGGAATGCATCCCACAACTCTGACAGCTTTCCAGGATCATTGCCTAAGTGCACCTCACGAGCCAAGCGAAATTCTGCTATATCATAAGCGCGGTAGCCATAACCGCACAAGTCAAAGTCATAATGAGTATACGTCTGATCGCCGCTGTAACTAATATTAGTATTTCCATGCAAATCCCCGTGACACACTCCCCAATCCAGCGCTGAGAACTGTGTAATTTGCTCCTTCAATGCGCTGCCAATGGCCATCAACTTCTGAACATCTTCGGGCCTATGCTGAATTCGGTCAGCAATCACCTGCAGCGGCTTATCGATTAGATAATTCTGATCCATTACAGGACGCTCATATGAACTTGTAAACGTATCTGCTGCACTGTGCAGCTGCGCTACTGCTTCTCCGAACAATCGGCTAATGTCGGCATTGTCGATTGAGCGTTCTTCTCCCACAGCATAGGTGAACAGGACGCCAAATCGAATACCTTCAGGCGCTTGGAGCGGATGAACACGTTCCCCATTCAATGCCGTAATCGGTGAGGATACGGATATCCCCTCAGCTTGTAGATGAAGAAGGAAATCCATCTCAAATTCAACCACTGCCTGGTGTCTTCTCCAATCCCCACGATATACACGGAAAATATACAGGGCTTCATCGCCATGCACCTTATAGGTATCGTTCATTCCGCGCAGCAAAAATTCAACCCGCTGAACCTTGCCTACAGCATAATTCTCTTCTATCCATTCCTTAAGTGCTTGCTCGCATAATGTAGAATATACAACTGGAAAATGCATTTGACCCCACCCTTTTCATGTCCGACTGATATACTCTCTTTTTACGTTTCCTTCCTATTTGCGCAATGTGAGTACAGCAGCGATAAGAAGCAAGGCCAGTGTGAGCGCATACATGACAATTGCTGTTGGGCTGGTCTGCTGACTTGGAAATGCATCCTCTGCTTGATATATAACAAACTTGGCTGACCTAACTGAGTTACATCTTCTTGCGCATGCACGATTTGCAAGGTACATATCTTAGACGCATCAGGTATGGAAAAAGTTTCAACCCACACCCATCCCTTGGTCAAATGAGAGTTAAAAATTGGTTGGCTAATGGTGACTAGAACTAGACTAGCCTACTGTATACCAATACGAAATAACTTCCAGTTATAGATAGGATCTAAATACGGGTCAAGTTATGCAGAAATGCGAACAAGTGCTATAAAGAAATAAAGAAGACTGATATCAGTCTTCTCTCATGGCATAAGCAATTGCTGCATCATTATAAAGTCCTCTTTACTTCGTCTAACTAATGGGTGTTCCTTCACTTCATGAACGAGTCGGGAAGCTTCTTTCACAGCTGTGCTGTATTGATCATGGGTAATGCGTCCCCACTCCAGAGCTTCTTCCAGCTCATCTTCATCCAAGAGGAAGATATGGCCCGATGGCAGCAGCACAACGTCCAAGTATAAGTCGTCGAAATAGGGGATGCCCCGATCATCCGTTCCGACCGGTTCACAAACATCCACGTACCACTGCATGACCTCCCCCTGTTCATCAAATACAGTCGTAATGGAATAATGCTCATGCAGGGGGAAATATTGCATCCAGCAATATCCTGTATCTACGAGCTTTATTCTCTTCCCGTCCATTGTCACTGTTAACGGCTGCCGCACCGCATTGAATTTAATCAGAGAGATGTAGCCTGTAAATTCCGGAGAATCTACTTCAGTTAGCGCGAACTGCTTGGACAAAATCCGTTTCCAATCGTAGCGATCTGCGTGTTTTCTCTTCATGTGGCAACCTTCCTCAGCTTGGATGCCGTCTCTTTATTTCCCATTTGTCGAGCACTGCAGTTCGTCACCTGTATCTGCAGATAGACAAGAGAGGCCCAGCTTCAAATTTCCTTTGCTACGATTATACCTTACTCGCAAGCGTTCGGCATGTGATATATTGTCATATCTCCTTATTTTCCGCAAGATGACCAGCTTATGTCGAGCAGAGACACATCATCCTCCAGCATTTCTCCATTTCGATGCTCCAGCTTGTGGCGAAGCAGTTCGTCTGCAGGCGGATACGGCAGGCTGTCCAATTCGGATAACCCATCGGTATACACCATCAGCCGAAAGGGTGCATTGCCTTCAATATGGTGGTGCAAGGTATGAGCTCTTCCGCCGATGAGACCACGATAGACTGACCACCGTTCTCCACTTGAGCTGGAAGTCTCGAACAGATTGCAGCTTTCTTGTCCATGCTGCCATAACCGACGTCGCCCGTCCCCATGCCATGCAAGCCATATTCGACTATACGGCTCTGTTTCATCCGTTCCATCAGTGCCATCAATCCGCCCGCAGGTGAACATCGCCTCGCTCCCGATTCGTTTCTTGTCTTCCAATACTTCCTTCACAAGTGGAGGGAGTCCCGAGGGAATCGGCAGCCCAGACATTTGCTCAGCTGCTGCATCACGTAGAGAATCTAGATAAGCATGCAAAGACTCGGCATTCAATTCAGACTGAACAGCAATCCAGTCCAATAGATGGGCACCTAGAAACCTCGCAGCAAAATCTCCTTGGTAGCTCAAACTGACCCCATCGCATAATACAAAGCTGAGCGAACCACCATCTATGCGAAAGGCCAAATAATCTTGATTGTTATCCTTATATTGCGCCGTCTCTCCCGCTCGTGCGTAAGCAAATCTACAGCGAAAAGAGGATTGCTCGATCGTCATTAACGGCTGATCCATCTGTTGGGAACAACGGTAGTGAAAGGATGTCAGACTCAATCGGATTCACCCTGCCTTTCTTACGTAATCCAAGCTGTATCGTTGTACAATAGGCATACGGAGATTGAATAGCTTCCTGCAATCTCTCCTCATTGTGAATTCCCTTCGTTAGGAATCAATTAACGCACAGGAGTAGCGGCAGACATTTGGAATCCGATCGAGACCAGCTCTGGACAATTTCCGGGCAGCATCATGTAGGCTCCTGATGAGAGGTGATAATCCGCCTCCACCAACATCTCACGATAGCTGTCCGGCAAGATCGAAGACATACTTCGCAGCTTCTGTGCATGTTCATCGGTAAGAATGGTATCCTGCACGATCCCCTTCCACCTGCGGGGTTCTTCAATTGGTGTATCCAACATGTGATCCGTAATAAATATATTCTCGATAAGCACATTGCCGTCCGGCACACTCATTTGCATAATCCGCCTAGCAATTGGCGCTGGATCATCCCCAGTAGCAACTCCGTCCGTCATATGGCAAATAAGCGGAGCAGGACAGTCCTGCATATGAGGCAGCTCGGCCTCCAGCAGTCTCTCTGCCTGAAGGAACGCCTTGGCTGCATCAGAGAAGCGAACCGGCGTCAAATCAGGTAATGCCCCCATGCTTGCAATCTCGTCAATTCCCTTGATGCCATTCAGCACATCATAGACATCGTCACTGTAGGCCAATATTGCAATGCGATAGCGCGGTGTCAGACGATTTCCCTTCGTAGAACGGAATACCATCTGTCGAATCGCTTGGGATAATGCGTCATATACTACATCGATTCGCCGTCTTCCGGCCATCGTCATATTCATGGAAGCACTGATATCAATTAAATAGATGAGAAGTGCAGGCGTGCGCTGTGAAGCCTGTATCGTGTAGTTCATCCGTCCAATTCACCTCATAGCATGTTATTTGAATCGTGCCTGGTCCACGCTAAATGTCAGGCAGCTGATAGGACGTATCATTCAAGAACTTATAAATATGTCCAGCCCTCGTCCCCACCTTGCCTACATTTTTGAAGTAGTCTGGGTCCTTTTCATACCGTTCTGTAAACTCTAACGCATACTTTGAAGCATTTTTCATATTATTTCTTGATAGTGCATTGTACGCTTTATTGTAAGAAGCAATTAGCAGTACCACGTCACGGTTGCGAACCTTCTTCAATTGAGCAGCTTTCTCCGCGGCCTGTGCGGCCTGTGCCGCTTCCAGCCGTTTGCGCTCCTGCTCGCGAGCCTGTTCTATTTTCAGCTGTTCATCCCGCTTCTTCTTCCACTCCACATACTTCTCATATTGCTCTTGTTGATCATACTGGGCCTGCAGGCGTTTCCGCTCCGCATCCTTCTTCTTCTGTTCCTCCAGCTTCTTGATGCGCTGCTGTTCTTCTATGCGCTTCTGCTCATCTTCCTTGCGTTGCTGTTCCTCTTGCTTGCGCGCTTCCTCCTTGAGCTGTTCTTCCTCACGAACCCTTTTTGCTTCTTCCTGCTTCCGTTCCTCTTCCGCCTTCAACTGTTGAGTCTTCGCGTCAAGCAGCGCTCGTTCTTCCGCAGCCTTCTTGACCGCATCTTCGTTCATCTGATTTACCACAAAAGCTCCACAGCCAAGCAATAGGAGGGCTGACGCTACACTAATGATCGCAATCGCTCGCTTCCCTAGCTTGACCTTAGACCGTGGCATTTGATCTGCTTCCCTTGCAAGCTTCTGCTCCAAGTCTTGAATCGCCGCAGCCAGCTCAATATGCATCGGACTTTCCTTCTCAACAAAATGATGAGCCGATCGGTACACTTCCAAGGCACTTTGCAGTTGATTTTGCTCTTCTAGTTCTCTGGCCTGCCGGAACAGGCGATTGACCACATCTGGATCAACATCAGCCCGAGCAGGAATAAGGGGGACGGATACTGCATCGGGTTGTACAGCAGAATTTTCTGTGTATCCTTCCGCCTCTTTATCTATCGCTTTATCCTCTGAACGCTGCTCATGAATCGCTTGCGTTCCTTCTGGCGCATTCTGCTGCTTAACGTCTATAACGATCTGTTCTTCCTCGGCTACGCCATTAAGCACAATCAACCATTCACCGAAGGTCGGACAACTGCTCAAATCCTGGCTTTCCCAAGCGCGTGAGAACAGATCCGATACTTTGCCGCCATATCGTTCTGTTAATACATGCTTCAATCCCTCATAACGCTCGCAGGAGGTTTGCATTTCACGTTGGTCGAAATAGCTCTCGCCCCATGCCTTATCCACGATCTGCTGAGATGACCAACCAAGCATCTCTGCAAGAAGAATGCTGCCTGCGAATCGATCTGCATATGCACTCCACATCCCTGTCAGCAGCGCACGATGTGCAGCATATCCTGGAGAGCCACTGAACAGCACATCCGGTCGATCCATCTTAGGACTATAGAGCTGCTCCACATCTACCAGTTCAATCGATGATGCCTTCGAACTCTGCTTAACTTCCGAGAAAAACGGAAGCATGACATTCGGCGCAGACAAATCGCAATGTGCCAGACCTCGCTGCTCCATACCGGAGCATACTCGTGCCAGCGATTTGGCAATCTGCAGGCTGTCTTGGCGTGTCAGCCGATTATGTTCTGCAACGATATCCAGCCACGTCGGGCCATGTATCCACGGCATTACCACTGCATAGAGCAAATCCGTGCTCTTCTGGATAAGTCCTCCGTTTTTCTCAGGGGTCAATACGTTCCGACTGCACACGCTTAGTCCTGGAAGCTCACTATAGGTATCGAGCAGCTCAGATTGATATACCATCGCAGGGATACGATACTTCGGATGGAACACTTTGAGCGCCTTTGCCTCTACAGCATCTCCTCGGGTTGGAAGCAGCTGATAGATGACACCCTGTCTGCCAGCCTGCGCATATACGAGGCCAGGAGCTGCCGGATGTTCGCCGAACCGATATTCGATATCTTGAATAATGATCGTATCTCCTGATTGTGGCTGAAATGACATAATTCCTATCCTCCCGAGATGATGCATCTGTATGATGTAAGAAAAACCGGGAGTGTCCTACGCCCGGCTTCCTCTTCGTATTCAAGTAAGAATTGAACGATTAGCGCTGTTCATCCACAGAGCGGAACTTCTGCGCAATAGCCTTCAATTCTTCGCTAATTGTGTTCAAGGTTTGAACGAAGGATTGCATCTGCTTGCTTGCTTCTTGGAATTCTTGGAAGAAGCGCTGTTTCGTCATCCCTTCCCATTGACCTTCCATTCCTTGAATAGCCTGTGTCAGGGTAGCTACGATCTGTTGACTCTGATCTCCACCCTGCTTGAATTGATTCGATACTTGATCAACCTGTTCCGGTGTAATTAAAATGCGACCTGCCATGTTTGTTCCTCCTTTTGGTAGACATAGACATTTGAACGACAAATAAATTATGCAAATATTTCTATTCATAATTGTACATGAAATCTATTACAAATTTAAAAGAGTCTGCAGTCCTAATTCTAAAATGTGGACTCCTGAGCCTGAGGAACGCTCTGAAGTACGAGTTGGAACTGCTCTTCTTCCACATCGGTATAGCCAACGTGGACAATCATTTCAATGTCTTCCTGATTGAACAAATAGGAGTAGTTCTCATCAATATACCCTTCAGGATATATGACTCCCAAATAGTCGAACAAACGGTTCGTAGTGATCTGCAGCTGTTTGCGGCCATATATCATTAATTTTTTGCTTCCTTCATGCAGCAGTACGATAGAGCCGAGTGGAAGCAATGCATCCTCTCCATTCCCAACATGTTGTTGTTCAGTTTGATTCCCCATAATTCATCCTTCCCTTTCTACTCTTGCATCCTACAATTCTTATCGAAGCTGCAAACGCGATGCGACGAGCTGATCATATTAACCAATGTACAAATAACATGAGCAGTATTCTGATCCTACAGAGCGATAAATAAATATCATAATATAGTTCCTATGTCATAAATTAGGTCAGTCTATTAGACCCGTTTTAATAGCTTCAACTAGGCAGCAGTTTACCTACTGAACCGAACATATCTGAAACCTTATTCACAACTTTGCCAGCAGCCTTCGTTGCACCGCTCTTCACCGCTTTAACGCCATCTTGAACGGCTTCAGTTGCCGCTTTCGTTCCACTCGCAACGGTATCAGTCATGGTATCCACCACAGTGTCAACGGCATCAACCGCATGGGTCTTGATAGACTTGCCGTTAATGGTTACCTCCGTAACCATAGAGATAGCAGCTCCTGTTGCTAACCCTACTCCTGCCCCTACAATAGTGCCGGCAACAGGAACGACTGAACCTACCCAGGCTCCCACGGCAGCACTCGCTGCCATGGTACCTACTCCGATTGATCCATTCACAACAGTACTGGCAGCTGCACGACTAGGGCCACCCTTCTCGTAATCCGTCATGACTGCGGTACCTGTATCGTATGCAAGCCCCGCATATCCAAGCTTGGCACTCCATCCCTTGATAGAGAGCGATTCCTTTGCTGCAACTACTGGATCAACGAATTTCCACACATTTGCATGATTCGCTGCATTCGATGCCGCATATCTCGTTCCTTGAATCCCCTCAGACAGTGCGAATTTCGATCTTGCACCGCTGATTGTCACGTAGCCGTCTCCACGAACATTCACATTGAACCCGCTCTTCGCCATATTGATCATGCGGTATCCGTCTTTGCCATAACCATACATTTCAGGAGTCGTTGGCTTCCAATTCCAACCGCCTGAACCTTTATCCTCTTGTGTGCCAATCGCCCGAACAACCGCATTTGGGTTCGATATGGCGCCTACCTGTGTCCCTAGAGCAGGGATAATCAGTGATGCCCCCCCAATCCCTATCGTTGAATATAATGACGCCGCCGAACCGATTTGATAGGCATGGCCTAGAATCGGGTGCGCTTGCTGATCAGCTGATTGGAACTGATCCGCCTTGGACTGAAGCTGCTGGCTTAAATCAAACAAAAGCGTATGTATTTGAGCCGATAACCGAGAAGCTTGCTGCCATTTTTCTCCGATCGCAGCCTTAATAGAAACCTCCCACTCCAGCGTCTGCAGAGAACGTTCCAATGACGATTGAATCGCATTCAATTGCTCCGCTGTTGCCTGCAACTGACGGCTCCCCTGACGAAGCGCATCCGGCGTTACGATAATGCGCACGATGTCACCTTCCTTCTTCTATAGAATGCTGGCGTTCCCACTCGATTAACAGGCCTTCAAGTTGTTCCTTTGTTGTTAATGTGGCAGTCAGCCAATCCTCATCACCTTTGGAGCTTTGCCGAATAAGCCAATTGCGGGAACCTCCGACGAGAAAAGCAGCTCCCTGTACATCCCAGCTTTTCTCATTCCACACAAGAAACAAGAGCTCCCCTTCTGCGGTACGATGCTTCAGCGAATGCGCCAGGGCCATTGCTCCCGCTTCCTCTCCATCGAAGGTCATTAGCTGACTTGTCATTTGCTCTACGGAAAGATCATCTGCATGCTCATAGAGTTTATGGAAATGCCTTTTGGACAGCATAACAGCAGCTATCTCGCTTTCCGGCTGATCAGCCCAGTTCATGCGGTTCACAATGACGGAACATGCCTCATTCGTCGAGTCATATTCTCGAAAGGAGCAAATTTCCGGTTGGAGCCGCTTCTGTGCTCGTTCGATGACTAATTCATTCGTAAAATGAAAATAGCCTTCGTATACTTCGCGATTAGGCCCCTCATCTGCTGCATTTGAAAACCGAACCCAGCAGGAGCGATTTGCCAATCCCGTTACCGCTACCGTTGAATAGACGTGAGATGGCATAGCCAGCTCTCTGCCTCCAGGCTCTTCCGTTAAGTATCCCTTGCGCAGCAGCGCAGCTTTGACCTTATTCCATTCTTCTGCAATTTCCTCAGTTAGATAGCCCCGAAATGGATCCTCGATCCCAAGCAAGCGATCAGATCCAATGATTCCAGCGAGAAAATACAATTCTTTTACATGAAGCTCAATACCGCTTCTGCCATCTTGCGCTTGTAGATATGGTTCGTTACTCGTCACCAATGTGTCCACCCCCCATCAGACCCGCACTTTCCAACGTTTATGTATATGTGTTGTCCATGCGGCCGGAGTCCATTTTTCATCGTAGGGTATTGCTGTCTTTATTTTTGTAAATTTGCGTCTAACAAAATATCCTTGACCAGGAGGAAGCACCTTCGACCCACTAGGTCCAGAAGACTGCGACTCTGAGATCGGGATTCGGAAGAAGGACAGATCATTCGCATCAATCGTCCCAAATAAAAATCCCGCTTGCGATGCTTTTACATCGTTAAACCAGTCCACCCCGAAGGTTGGAAAATCAGACGGAACCCCTGCCAATACGAGATGTACCCCTTTATCCCGACCTTGGCGTACGATCGCAGACAGTTGATCTTTGACCGTGTAATCTGTGAGCTGCTTGCACAGCATATCTGCATCATCCATAACCAGCAGTAGGATTGGATCCCCTCCATCCTTACTCCGGGACGAGACCTGATCATATACTTGCTGAATGAATCCAGGAATTCGCTCTTCCTCTGTTACAATCTCCCTTACATGAGGCAAGTCTCTTAGCGAAGCAACGCCATTGTCCCCATATCGAACATCAATCGCATAGATATGCAAACGTTCTGGAGACATATGATAAGCCAAAGACAGCATCCAGCTCGTAAGGAATGAGGTCTTGCCGCTCTCCATAGGACTTGCGACGACGAAGTGAGGACCTTCCTTCAAATTGACCAGATATGGCTCCAAATCATCTGTGCGCACGCCAACAGGCACGGGTTGCAACCGTTCCGAGCATTGCAGCTGTTCCGCTTCTATGATCTCACTTTCCTCGTATGAATCGTCGTGCAGCTTCAGCAGTTCACTAAGACGCACACGCTCAGGCAAGCTGCGAATGAGTGGGGCTGCAGCCCCTTGCCAGGAATTGTGCATCAATCGAATCTGTGAACGCAACTGAAGAACACGTTCTACATCATTGTTCCCATCCGCAGGATAAGCAGTCTGGAATTCGATCGGTACCCCGTTATGCTTAATGAGTCCGCGACCTGCCTGCAGCCGCGCCGGCGTTCTAGCCGGTCTGCCCACAGCAAAGTAATAGTCGCTTGGATCAGCTAATTCATACGAAATCGCATTCGATATATTGCTACGGAATTTGTCAAAAATATCGGTTACGCGATTGGCTGTAATCACGAATGAAATGGCCAAGCTGCCGCCTTCTCGAAGCAAATATTCCAAACATTCATTCTCATCCGGATAGGAAGTTCGGAAATTCAAATACCCGTCAATGATAACAACAATATTCGGCACCGAAAGCTGTGTTACCTGCCGATAAGAAGCAATCGTCTTGACGCCGGCTTCGGACAACATCTCTGTTCGTTCCTTCACCTTCGCAAGAAGATAGCGGAACAGCCGCTTGAGTCTATCTTCATCCTCACCTGCAATTACCGCGCCCACATGAGGCAAGTCAGCATAATCCTTCAGCATACGCCCCATATCCACAACATAGCCGTGCCAGACATCAGGTTCATACTGCTCAGCGAGAGACATGAGAAGTGTCTGTACAAATGTTGTCTTTCCCGTTCCCGGCATTCCGTATACTGCCCAATGTTCATGATCCATTTCGATGCCAAGCGGCTCCTGCCGTTGGTTCATGACGTCATCCAGCAAGCCTACAATTGGTTGTATTCCCTTAAAATCACCGGAAACACCTGACAACGTCCGTGTACGCTTGAACAATTCACTGCGACCTAGCTCTTGTGGCAGCGGGGCGAGCCATGGCCCTTGCAATCGATTAATTCCCTCACAACATGCCGCCTCGGCAACAGCATCAATGAATACTTGAAGCTGCTTCAGCTGATCTTGCTCATCATAGGCCGACAATAGTGTATCACTAGGCAGCAAAGCCTCCATCTTCCCGTTCAGACGAACCTCGCTCACTTCAATTCGCAGCGGCTGACCTTCCTGACGCTTTACCAGATAAGGTGCACCGCTCCATGCGAATTGCATCTCCTCGAACACTTCGTCACTGCCCACCTGAAAATACCCGCGCCCTGGATGCGTAATCCAAGCTGCATTCGGAATTTTGAGCATATCCCGACTATCGCCTTCACTCTGAACACGAAGGCAGATGCGGAATCGTGTATTGCTCCATATCTTCTCATCCACTACCCCGGCAGGCTTCTGAGTCGCCAGCAGCAAGTGAACACCTAATGTACGTCCAATAGCTGCTATACTGATCAACTCATCCATGAATTCTGGCTGATCCTTCTTAAGCTGAGCAAATTCATCAATGATGATGATCAAGTGAGGCAGCGGATTCTGATAGCGAAGCGGCGACTTGTAATACTCGTCAATATGCTGCATGTTTCCCGCATCATTCAAGATGTGTTGTCTGCGAATCAGCTCAGCACGAAGCGATACCTGTGCACGTTCGATCAGGCTCTCGTCTAGATTCGTAATGGTTCCTACGACATGAGGAAGTTTCTCGAACGTATTAGACATTCCTCCGCCCTTGTAGTCGATCAGCATGAAGGCCACATCATGAGGGTGGTATTCAGCTGCCAGTGAAGCAATTAGCGATTGAATAACCTCACTTTTGCCTGAGCCTGTTGTTCCTGCGAGAAGTCCATGTGGACCGTGTCCCTTGCGTTCAATCTTGTCATGGAGATTCAAGGACACCAGCTTGCCACCAGCACGCACACCTACGGGCACTGGCAATGTATCTGGATATCGATTTCGATTCCAGCGTTCCACCAGCTTCAATTGATCTACTTGTTCTACACCGAACATATCGAACAACGTTAGAACGGGTGGAAGATCTGAAGCAGCCGAACGCTTCAAGCGAATCGGCGCCATATATCTTGCCAGCGTATCGATCTTATCAGCAGATAAATGATCCATATGGAAGGAATGCTGAACGATCCCCTCCTGATCCGTTTTTTGCGTAGATACAGCAGTATCTGCACCGACTTCGACAATAAGGCGGCATTGCATCGGAAGCCGCTCCTTGCGATCAGACAGCACTAGGGTACAGCTGTCCACTCGGCTCGCTTCTTCTAATAGAAGAGGATATAGCGGCTCTTCCTCGATCATTTGGCTATCCTGCAGCAGAACAACATAAATGGGAAGCTGCTTCTTCTTCTCGCCTGTCGTCTGGAAACTCTTGCGACGATTTAGAATTCCATACAATTGATCAGCCAATTGATGTGCCGTACTACGCCGATCAGCCAAATAACGCTGTGTACGATCATCATTCCATGTATGCGGAAGCCATCGCAGCCAGCCCCAATTCTCTGCTTCCTGCTCATCGTAGAGCGCAGCTAGCTTCACCTCATCAGGCGAATGCCTTGTCGTCAGCTGAGCAATCACAATCCGCACTGCTTCCATAACGGAATGTTTGTCTCCAACGATTCCGACTACCTTCGACTCATACAACGGCAAGGTAATTGGAACCTCATCTACTGTGCGAGAATCTTGTTCGAGCTTATGAGCCGCTTCGATAAGCGGATCCTTCTCGTAGCCATCGGTTCGCGGAGTAATGATTGGCATATAAAAAGGCACTTCTCCGGTGCCAATGCGAACATCCATAAAATCAACATCAAAAGGCCCGCGTTCCCACAGGCTGCTGTTGCGATTTTTCACAATTTGATGGCACACATCTGGATCACCATGAATCGCATACATCGCTGCTCGCTGCTCGTGCTGCTTCTCGATAATCTCCAGACGATGCTTCTCCAATTGGGCCAGATACATCTGACTTCGTTCCGCCTGCTTGCGCACGTACTGTCTTTTGTTGCTCAAATACAAGAAAAATGGAAGCGTATAGGACATAAGCATCATCGAGATGGTAATCATTTGAAACATCATATAGTTACTATTGCCCATCTTCCCTGACATGGACATATATATGTAGAAACCGATACTGACCAAGGTCATCACAATCGGAATAATCAGTGTAACGATAGAGAACGTCGGACGCGACGGTTCAGCAGGAGGCCGTAATATCTCAAGCTTCTCCTCTGGTAATTCCGGCTTAATGCGAGGCGATCTCTGATACATCACGTTCACATTGAACAACTCCTCGTCTCGTTCCTCTTGTCACGACTACTCAGTATGTTCATCAGCCTCATCGAGTTGGAACAATGCTCGGCGACCAAACGATGGTACTGAATCTGTAGTCGTGGAGAACGCTCGCTGTACACGAATGTATGCCCCTTCACGGACACCTGCCTCCAGCAAACGCTGCTGCTCAGGAACAGTACTCCATAATCCTTCTGGCTGCTTGACTTCCAAAATATATTGCATATGATTCTTCGGTGGTTCTCCGAATAGCTTCAGTCCAAGTATTGCCTTCAACTGAACTACTGTACAATCATCCGCTACATCAATATCGAACCACTCACGGCCTTGTCTTCCAAAAGAGACGGTAAGTATCATAAGCTAAGGCACCTCTCACACCAGCACGTAGTGATAAGTCAACTCTAGCACCATTTGACTATTATTGTCAATTTATGTGAAATCACACTCTATTAATTCGTTATTCCTACCAAATTTACTCCAAATCTATTACTTCTCTGTTTAGTATATATTGGGATCACACAATTACAATAAGCCCAAAGACGGGGTTTAACCCCAGAATATCCCTCAAATAGACTGGTAATAGAGATTCATAGTGGACCTCTCTAAGTGTTGATATTGTGCAATTAACTGCTCCGCCTTCTGCTGAATCAACTCTATAATCTCTGGAGGTTCGATGACATGCGCATCTGTCCCCATTCCAAACAGAATGTCCGCCAAATAGCCTACCTCAGTCGCCGCGATCACGTGATTGATCACACCCGTCCCATCTTCGCGCACAGTCAGCGACTTATCCAACCATGGATCGGCTTGACATTTCCGAACCCCAAGCTTCGTCAATTCCACATAAATGGCAACAACATCGTCCTTCAGTTGGGGAGGCTCGAACCACTCTTCCAAGCTCATTAGCTCTAACATAGGTACTGTATGCTGCTCAACCTCGATCACTTCAAGCATGCAATCCGCACGGAACAACCGATACCCTTTCCGCTCCATACAGTAGGCTGGGCAATACCAATAGCCATTATGGGCATATATGCCGATTGGAACGATATCGCGCAATTCCTCTCCTCTGATGGAAGCATAACGGATCTGGATCACCTTATTGTCGAGCGAAGCATGCAGCAATTGCTGCAAATGCGGTATATCCTGTTCACGAGGAGGAACCCAAAATCGTACACAGCGCTTCATCGCGTCGATTTGCTTTTGTGTATGTGGAGACAGCACCTGATAGAACTTCGATAATGCCCTCGTGGCATCCTTGCCAAATGGGATTGTCTTATATTCTTGCAGCAGCTGAACGGCGAAAAAGATAGCAAACGCCTCCTGCTCCAGAAATGTCAGCGGCGGAAGCAGCTTCTCCTTCAACAAACGAAACCCGCCTCTAGGTCCATACTCCGTATATAGAGGAACACCAAGCTCTTCTAATTGGCGCAAATCCCGCAATATTGTCCGTACGGATACACCACTTTCTTCCGCCAGCTCACGCGCGGTAAACTGCTGCTTCTTGTTCACAATCATCATCAACTCAATGAGTCGCTGGGATTTGTTCATGCCCAAGACTCCCCCCTCCCCCTATCGTAAAACGATTTCATAACTATGACATGATTTGTCATGGTTAGATAGTACAGTATGAGTAGTACGAGATACAAGGAGGAAATAGAATGATACGAAAAATGGAATGTGCCGCATTATATACTGCCAACATAGAGGAATCCGTTGCTGTCTACACCGCAATTGGGTTAAAAGAGAGTTGGACGATCACACGCCCTCTTCCAAATGGGGAACCATGGACAATTGTGGGGTTGTCTTTCCCAGATGAACGCAGCTCAGAGCTTGTGCTGCAGGACAACCCTGAGTTGAAAGAAATCGATATCGAACTTCTCGTTGATGATGTACGAGAGACGTATGCGAAGCTGCAAGAACGGACTGATATTCATTGGATTCGAGAACCGTTCCCTACCGAATCTGGACACGTTGCCGTCATGGAAGCTCCAGATCACAACGTGTTCGTTCTAGTTGGCAAATAGTGAAGAATATTGAGGATGGGATTGCGGTGTACATGCATCTCTCTCTATCAATTTGCTGTAGCGGAACCGTTCAGGGGGCAGCATCTATTGCGACAAATGCTGGATACCTTAGCTCCTCATCCGATAGAATCAGCCTGCCCTATTCAGTCTAGCTTCAATGGATACTATGAGCATAATGGATGGAAGCTGGAAGGTTCGAGTGAAACCCGCAATCGTTGGGTTCTCTACGTCTAGATGAACAAAGAGAAAAGGGGGAAGGATGCATATTCACTCCTTCCCCCTGTATTCACGGTTTGATGCTAGACAGCCTTAGTTAGCCAAGTATCCCTTCTCCACCGAACTGCGGATGAGTTCTTCCGCTAGCTTCCCCAGTTCTGGAGCTCCATCTCGGATGGCTTGAATCCGCGCCAACACTTGCTCACTCGTTACCTTATGCTCTTTCCACGACTTGCCTTCTGTCACATAGTTGTGAAGCAGCGGCTGCAAACGATCAAGTGCAACGGCAAATTGTGCTTCCGGTGTCTGACGCTGCTCATATTCCGTCCATAATTGGGTTAGCGCCAGTTTCTGATCCTCTGGCAAGATGCCAAACAACCGCTTGGCCGCCTTGGACTCGCGCTCGAACTTGCTTGCATTGCCTTCAGCGTCATATGCAAAGGTATCCCCTGCATCAATCTCGACCACATCATGAATAATTAACATTTTGAACACACGGAGCAAATTCATATTGCGTTCACTTGTATATTCGTGCAGCAGCATTGCCATCGCTGTCAAATGCCATGTGTGCTCGGCATCATTCTCATGGCGGCTTCCATCAAGCAAATACGAACGACGAAACACCTTCTTTAATTTATCCAATTCCTTCACAAATTCAAGTTGCTTCATTAATCTTTCATTTATGCCCGCCATGAACGTCATTCCCCTTCGTCATCCTTACGCTATCCGTGCAGGATTCCCCTGCTGCAGATGCTTCTACATCTCATTATCTCACAGCCATCCGAAATTGCATAATGGCAAAAAACACGATAATCATTGACCTATCTCGTCATTTCTCAAATATTTCCTAGTTCTTAAGAGGTAGTGGAACTATAATAGAATCGATCCATAATACCTATGCGAATAGAAAGGGGTTACCACGATGAAACGTGTAAGATGGAGTAAGCTGATAGCCGTAAGTACTGCTTGTATCGTTGCGATGACGACATTTTCATCGATCTCAATCGCACACCCTGGCCGAACAGATAGCAACGGGGGTCATACGTGTAGAACGAATTGCGAAAAATGGGGATTGGAGTATGGGGAATACCACTATCACAATGGTGGATCTAAGTCTTCTTCTAAGAAGAGTTCGTCGTCCAAATCATCCAACTCTTCCAAATCTTCATCATCTAGTAAATCAACAACAAAAAACAAAAACAACGCTAAACCTGGTAACACAACTAATAAACAGGCAAAAGAAAACAAACCTATCGTCACGGAAGTAGCAGCTGCCATCACTCTTAACAAGGAAGCAACTAAACTGCCTATTCAGGCTGTACGCCATGACAGCCAGCTTATGCTTCCACTTATCGATACCTTAAAGGCACTACAAGCAAACTATTCGGTTAAAGACAACAAAATCTACATATCTTCAGCGAAACGGCAAGTGATTGTCCCAATTAAGCATAACCATTACACCTTCTCCATTGACGGAACGATTAATAAACTTACGGCTCCCATGATTGTATACAAAGGCAAGTTCATGGTTCCACTTCAGTTGCTTCGTGATGCATTGCCAAGCACTGTGGAATGGAATGAGTCAGAGAAAACAATAAATATCTCCCTTTAGAAAAAGTAACAGCCCCAAAGATATCGCATCCGACGCAGCTGCATGGATTGTGACTATTCTTTGGGGCTGTCTGTGTATGAAATTAGAATTAATATCCATCCTGAATTTCTAGTAATCCCTTCACCCTGCCGACTTCGGGATCTGTCTCAATGAAGCGCATATCTACGAATTTAATTTGGATAACACTCGTTCTACTATCTTATCCGCAAGTTGATCGAAGAGGGTGTCTTCCTCCCGCCGCCTTAACGATGGATTTCCACCGCTTGTAACGCCCATCCGGCTTCGTATGTCTACGAGTTCCGCGACCTGCTCACTTGACAATTCATTCGTGCGGCCAAGCAACCTGCTCGCATACATGTACATCAGTGCATAATGCTCTAGCGATTCCATTCGGAAATAGGCTTCAGTCATATCCCTCCCCCACGTTAATGCACCATGATTCGCTAGGAGCACAGCATGATATCCTTTGCAATATGGGGCAATCGAATCGGGAACCTCCTGCGTACCTGGTGTCGCATAGGGCGCAACGGCTACTCGTCCCAGATTAACAATTGCCTCGGGAGAAATAGCTTGATCCAGATCAATCCCCGCAATAGCAAATGCCGTTGCCACTGGAGGGTGCGCATGAACAACAGCACGTACCTCCGAGTTCTCCTGATATACTCGCAAATGCATCTTAATTTCAGAAGAAGGCTTGTATGTACCCGACAAAACATTACCCTGCATATCCATCTCCACCAGCATGTCAGGTGTCATATAGCCCTTGCTTACCCCTGTCGGTGTCGCCCAAATGGTACCCGCTTCCGTCTTCATCGTAATATTCCCATCATTTGCAGCCACATAATTCCGTGCATACATCCTTCTGCCGATGTCACAGATGAGTTCTTTCATTTCCGTATCTGAGTTAGCTTGCAGCTTATTCAATCCTTCACACCCCCTGTGTCTCTGGCTTGTCTCTACATCAAACATAAAGAGGCTTATATCTAAAGTCTAAATCCTCGTATGCCATATATTTAATATTCGTACTTTATATCCGTTTTGTCAATGTATTGTGTTGTTTTGTGTGGATTGTTTATGTATGAAGTTGGCAAGCTATAGAGAGAAGGTATGATATAATGGAGTTAAAATCAAACATAAGCGGAGAGAACGGACAATATGCTGCCTATTACGAGAAAAGCGAAAATTAAAGATATCATCCAAGAGGAGAAGAGCGTTACGGTCGCCAAGCTTACTTCACTATTTCAAGTCACGGAGGAGACCATTCGCCGAGATTTGAAACAACTAGAGGAGGAAGGCGTATTGACTCGAACTTATGGAGGTGCGTACATACCTGATGGTGTTCAAAATGATATCAATATCCAGCTCCGTGAACATATCCATGTTGATGGCAAGAAGCGAATTGCAGCGCAATGCGCTCAATTTATTTCAAACGGTGACTCCATTTTCTTAGATGCCTCTACCACCTCGCTGTACATCGCACAACAAATTCAGGAGCAGCGTCTGACGGTCGTAACCAATTCAATAAAAATTATTAATGTATTGATGGAAAGTCCACAAGTGCATCTCGTTGTCATTGGCGGCGGCATATCCTCCAGCTCCATGTCGGCTCTGGGCAGAAATGCGGAAGTGAACATGAAGAGCTATTTCTTCGATATGGCATTCATCTCCTGCCGATCAGTCAGCATCCAGCATGGACTGACAGACTCCAATGAACAACAAGCTGAGGTACGGCGCATTGCCGCAGAACGGGCAAACAAGGTATATTTAGCTGCGGACTATACGAAATTCGACCGAACTTCTTTCGCAAGTATTTGTGATTTGGATCAAATCCACACCATTGTTACTGATCAGCGTTTGGATGATCCATGGCATGAGGTCACTAGTACAAAGGGAATATCCTTATACGAATGCGAATAAACAAATGTACAATAAATGATCCCCTGATGGACAAATCGCTTTGTTCATTGTCGATTTGCATGCAGGGGATTTTTGTTTAGATACGGATTCGTCTCATTATATAAACTCGATTACTATAAGCAGGCGATCAACCCATCTTAGACGCAGCTTCCTTGCGGAACATCTCTGGCAGAGAATCTGCAAACGGCGGATAAGCAATGCCATGCTGCGTGATGATTGCTGTGATGAGAGAATGATCGGTCACATCGAAGCTAGGATTGTATACCTTAACCCCTTCTGGCGCCATTGGCTGCTCATACCACTTGCTCGTTACTTCACTGTCAGGACGCAGCTCGATATGAATATCGTCGCCTGTCTGGCACTCCAAATCCACCGTAGATAATGGGGCGCATACATAGAACGGGATGCCATAATGCTTTGCCAGGATGGCCACGCCAGAAGTGCCAATCTTGTTCGCTGCGTCACCGTTCGCCGCCACTCGGTCGCAGCCGACCAACACAGCTTGTATCTTGCCTTCCTTCATAACGATAGATGCCATATTGTCACAGATCAACGTTACATCCACGCCCGCTTCCTTAAGCTCCCAGGCCGTTAAGCGAGCCCCTTGCAGCAATGGACGCGTCTCATCTGCGTATACCTTGAACTGATAGCCCTGCTCTTGGCCGAGATGGATAGGTGCAAGAGCTGTTCCATACTTCGCTGTTGCAATGGCCCCCGCATTGCAATGTGTCAAGATGCCCCAGTTCGGCTGAAGCAGAGACAATGCATAGCGGCCGATGCTCTTGCATACCTGTTCATCCTCTGCGCGAATCGCTTCTGCTTCCTCTTTCAACGCTGCCTTAATCTCAGCAACAGAGCGTTCTCGCACCTGTTCCAGCCTTGCTTCCATACGATTCAGCGCCCAGAACAGATTCACTGCCGTTGGTCGCGACGAACCCAAGTATTGCTTCGCATTGCCGAAATCTTCGAAGAATTCCTCATACGTGTCCGCTGAGGATCCCTTCACACCCAAATATACCCCGAATGCCGCCGCAATGCCGATAGCAGGCGCACCACGTACCTTCAAATGATAGATAGCATCCCAAATATCTTCGAGCTTCTGAAGCTCGAGATATACGGTTTCATTTGGGAGACGTGTCTGATCTAGAATGATTAGCGTATTCTTCTCATCCTCTAACCGAACTGACGATATCATGCTGACTGTTTGACTGCTGTTCATTTGACTCATCCTTCCATCCTCCCATTCTATCGGCTGTACATCTCGCTGCTTGAACTGATGATACGGAAATAGTCACTGCCTCGCTTCATGTCAGAACGATCCATAATGAGCTGCTTGCCCATGATGAGACACATCCGCTCAGCACGTTCTCTTGCATCAGCATCAGCAATGGATGCAATCTCTCTCACATGCGCGATGCCGAGTGTGCGACGGCACAATTCAAGCCCCGCAACACCCGCTGCATCCTTCATAATCAGATCAAGATAATATCGATCGAATCCGGAATACGAAGCTGACTTATCTAGAACAGATGTTGACCATAAGGATAAGAATTTCGTTTGGAATTGGTCAACAACGTCTTGAATCGTTTCAATGATCCATTCCATATGACGTTCCTTCAAGTCGCCCGCTTCCATTGTACATTCTGCATTCACATAGGCAAAGATTAAGTTTGCAATAATATTGCCCACATCGTATCCTGCTGGCCCGTAGAAAGCGAACTCCGGATCAATCACTTTGGTCGAATCCTGCTTCACGAAGATTGATCCTGTATGTAAATCGCCGTGAATCAGAGATTGAGTATGCGTCATAAATTCAAACTTCATCTTAGCCGTTTCCAGCAGCAACGCTTCATCTTCCCACAAATGCTTAGCTGCGAATTCACGAATCGGCTCGTAGACATCGTTTCTCGCACAATTGTAGAATGGCTCCGTATATACAAGATCTTCGGTAATCTCACACAAATCAGGATTAATAAATGTTTTAACCCGTTCTTTCTTCTCCTTATGATTCATGACAACATCAGATGTCAACAGCAATGTGTTCGCCATAAATGTCGTAATATGCTCCACGAACAGAGGGAACTGCTCCCGGTTCAATAACGCGGTGCGCATAATGACATGATCGGACAAGTCCTCCATCACACAGCAGTTCATGATCGGATCATAGTTGTATACTTCCGGGACAAGTCCAGGTGCAAGCTCATTTTGGATTTTCAGAATCTCGCTTTCGATGCGATTACGGTCAGGAGATACCTTGAATTCATCCGAAATCCGCGCTACAGGGCCTGCTTGCTTAATGATAATAGAACGCTTCGACTGCTCATCGACGAGCCGGAACACGTAATTTAAGTTGCCGTCCCCAATCTCCTTGCAGGTCAAGCTCGCATCCTCGGAGAATACATCCAGCTTCGTTAACGCATAGTCGATTACATCTGCTTCTTGCATTGTAAAGTACGTTGTATATTTCATTCCTTTCCCCTCCCGTAAGCCTTATTTTTTCTTGTAATACGTTAATGCCAGTGCAAATGCGAGCACCGTCCCCTTCACGATGTCCATCGCATAGTATGGAACCGACATCATGACAAGACCATTTTGCAAGATCCCAATCAGGATTGCTCCAATGAATGTACCGAATGCATTCGGTTTCCCAGCACCTGCTACAGAGAAGCCGATGAAGGCTGCCGCTACTGCATCCATCAAATACGGCGCACCAGCATTCACCTCTGCAGTCATAACACGCGAAGCGAGTATAATGCCGCCAATCGCCGCAAATCCTGCTGATAGAATATAAGCAAGCACTCGGTACTTATTGACCGCGATTCCTGACAGTTTCGCCGCCTCGATATTGCCCCCGATTACATACATATATCTGCCATGTTTTGTATAGTTCAAGAATATGTGCACAACAGTGACTACAATGAGCATTATGACAATAATCCAAGGAACTTGCCCGATCTTAGCAAATAAAGCACTTATCTTCCCCGTTGCGAACGAGCCATCTGGCATCACCATATTTTGCGAGACAGTCGCCCCTCTTGTATAGGTAAGCGCCAAGCCTTGTATAATGAACATCGTTGCCAGCGTCATGAGCATGTCCGGTATTTTCACCTTCACGATCATGAACGAGTTCACTACACCTACAATCAGACATACCAGTACCGCAGCAATGATCGAGATGAATGTATTTTGCGAATGCCATACGAACATAGAAATAACGATCGCATTTGCAAGCGAGGCGACGGAACCAACGGACAGGTCAAAACCGCCTACCGCAAGCGAGATCGTGATCCCAATAGAAATAATGGTTACAATCGAGATCGAACGCAAAATATTAATAATATTGGACGGCAGCAAAAAGCTGCTTGACAGCGTTCCGAACACAGCGATCAATAGCAATATTGTAATGATGGTGCCGTATTTATATAAAAAATCGAAAAAGTCAAACGACTTGGGTGTCTGTCCTTGAGCTTGACTACGCCGAATTATGCTCATACCTATTTACCTCCTGTTGAATAGAACAATAATTCCTCTTCATTCGTATCGTTCGTGTGCAGTTCCTTCACAATCTGTCCGTCGTACAGCACATACACACGATCCGTAATGCCTACGATTTCCGACAATTCACAGGAGGCGTAGATTACACTCTTCCCTTGCTCCGCCAGCCTCGTAATTAGCTCGAAGATGTCCTTCTTCGCCCCGACGTCCACACCCTTGGTTGGCTCGTCAAATATGTATACTTCCGCATCAGCCAGCAGCCACTTTCCAATCGCAACCTTCTGCTGATTGCCGCCCGATAAATTCTGCACTTTCGTATGTTCGCTAGGCGTCTTAATGCCGAGTTCCTCAATAAGCCTTCTTGTCTCTTCTCTTTCTTTGCGAAATTGAAGGAACGGCCCCCACTTGCAATACCTCGATAGATTCGCTGCCGAGATGTTATGCACGACAGATTCAAATATCAATATCCCTTCCTTGCGCCGCTCTTCGGGAACAAGCGCAATTCCTGCCTTTACGGCATCATGTGAATTGCGAATGGTTATCGGTCGATCATCGAGCTTATGCTGTCCCGACTGAATCTCGGAAGCCCCGAACAGCGCTTTGCATAATTCCGTCTTGCCCGCTCCAACCAATCCTGCGACGCCGACAATTTCCCCTTTGCGCACATGCATATGAATATCTGCAATCTTATGAAAGTCAGATAGATTGCTAACTTCAAAATGCATGCCTCCAATGGAAGATGCACGCCCTGGGAACTGCTCGCCAAGCTTCTTGCCCAACATGTATTCAATCGTCTCAACAGGGGTGGTATCCGCAATCCGCATCTTCGTCACGAGTTCCCCGTCGCGCATGATCGTGATATCATCGCAGATCTCGAACAGTTCCGGCAAGCGGTGAGAAATAAAGATAACCCCTACATTGTTCGCCTTCAGATCGCGTACAATGCGGAACAGTTCAGTCGTCTCTGCATGACTTAGCGGCGCTGTTGGCTCGTCCAAGATAAGAAAGCGGCATTTCGTTGAGATTGCTCTCGCGATTAACACCATCTGCTTCTCCGCCAGTGTTAATTCACTGACGAGTTTCTTGGTTGGTACCTGAACATTCATTCGCTTCAATATGTGCCCAGCGGAATCATGAAGTCTCCTCCATCTGATCCATTGCTTCGGCCCCATATCATGAACCATATCTTCCAACATGATATTCTCGCCTACTGTCAAGTAAGGAATCAGCGCAGTATCAACTTCCTGATAGACAATCTGAATCCCTAGGTTTTTCGCCTGACGCGGCGAACGGATCGTCACCGCTTCACCATTAATCCAGATTTCCCCGGTATAGTGACTATACGCACCGGACAATGCCTTCATTAAAGTAGACTTCCCTGCCCCATTAGCGCCAATCAGCGCATGCACATTCCCCGTCTCTGTTGTAAAATGAACGTTCTTAAGCGCTTGTACACCGGGAAACTCTATCGAGATATCCTTCATTTCCAGGAGTATCTTGCTCGTCTTCCCCATCTCCCTGACCCCCTGTTCACGATGAGCAGGCAAGCGCTTCGCGCGCCTAACCAGTTGTCTGATCCGACGCTTGCCTGTTCGCTGTCACTGTGCGAGACTAGCTTCGACCTGTTATTGCGCCTTGTTAGCCTTCTTAAGCGCCTTCATCCAGTCTTCTTCGAAGTCCGTGCTTACACCCCAGCCCGGAATAATCTTGTTCAGGCTCTCCATGTTGACAGCATCACCTATGGAGTTCAATTGAACTTGAGTAATCAAAGTCGGCTTCAAATCATATTTCGGAGGTGTATCTTCACCAGCAATCTTCTTCGCCAGCAAGCGCAAATTGACTGCCCCAATTACCTTCGGATCTACTGCCGCCGTGGAAGCCCAAGGACTGTTGTTCTCTTGCATGAGCTGCAGATCAGCATTCGATACATCGATACCGTAGATTTTAACCTCTTCACGACCCGCTTCCTTCAACGCCCGTGCTGCTCCAATTGCGAACGCGTCCCATGTTGCGAAGATCGCATCGATTTCCCCTTTGCCGTGCTTCGTCAGCATCGCTGCAACAGCATTCTGTGTCTGAACAGATGTGTCTGTTGCAGCCACACCGAAACGCTCCACTTCCTTAATACCAGGATTGTCTTTCAAAAATTGCTGATAGATTCCGTTACGAGCTACCATTGGCGGAAATCCATCTACCCAGAGGTATACAATATTCCCTTTGCCGTTCAGCTGCTTATTCAAACTGTCTAGCGCTAGACTTGCCAATTGGCCATCATCCTGTGATGTCATGGTTACCCCATTCACCGAAGACACTTCTGGAACAGAGTCAAATGTAACGACCGGGATTCCTTTTTCCGTCAACTTCTTTACATCTTCAACCGTTGCCGCATCATCACCGTGCGAGATGATAACGCCGTCATATTTTTTATCCATCGCTTGAGCGATCGCATCATGAAATTTGGCAGAATCGTTATTCGCGGAGAAGGTATCTACTACGAAGCCCAGCGATTCACCCTCTTGTTTGGCTCCAGCTAGATACTGTGCGGTATGGTCATCACCGCCGATTTTGCGAATAACCATAATTTTTATGTCTTTGTCTTTAATTGATTGTGGAAGGTCAGCAATTGCCCCCTTGTCTACGGCGGCCTTGCCTGAGGATGACTTGCCGCTTGTTGAACAGCCTGTTGCAACAAGAACTACAGCCATTAATGATAGGATCAGTACTTTGAACATGTTTCTTTTCATAGAACACACTCCTCGATATCATATGAAAATGATGAATGCCCTGCACTAAAATTGGTTTGATTTTCCTGTAATTGACTTCATACTAACACCTACATTGTGGAATCGCAACGAATAATATTGTTTATTATTGATTCTTGTTGTTTTTTGTCTGTTTCGCTGCGGTGATATCCCCCCTCTTGCCTAATTACTCATCTTACCTGTGTTCATCGCTAGCAGGCATCCCTCCTTGGCAAAATATAAGCCAATTCCAATATGCGAATGGCAAGTGATAAGAATAGGAAGAGATGAAGAGATAACCCTCCTACCTAATTAGAAGAAAGCTCCTAACTGATGGGTCATCATTCTCGATCAAAAACGTGAAATTCAAGGATTGCATGGAATAATGTCAGGAATGCAGCAGGATGAAATATAGTCAGGATACCGTTCGGGGGTTCGTTTCTATGGTGAGTTTCCTTAAGGAGTCCCGATTGCGGAGATCGAAATCTGCTATTTTTTGTCATGTGGTAGCCTATATTATACTATAATTATATGCTTACTAGTGTTATTTTTTTCAAAGATTCGACATCGGTTTTCACTTCAACCGCTGTCACATAGATATTGGTTTTTATTGCCGATATCCTCCATTCTATGAACATGTTTACCATCGTTTTTTGTCAATTGAAGACAAAAAAAAGGATGACTGCATCATACAGTCATCCTTCATCCATTTCATCGATATGAATTGGAGCTATTTATAAATTCACATGGCGTAAATCCCAGCACCTCATGCTCCATTCGCATTGCTTCCTGTCCACACATTGACTCCCGCCTCGTCATATTGATCCTGAACTTCCTTCAAGAAATCATGCACAGCAGACTCGTACATCTGACGATCGGTTGGGTATGCATTCGCATGCACAGCATCGTCGATAATTACCAGCTTCGTTAATCCCTCTGTCTTCTCTTGATAGATCTGTTCGCTCATCTGTGTTGGCACGAATGTGTCTGCCTTGCCGTGTATCAGCAGTAGAGGGATGTCCTTGTTCGCAACCTCTCGAATCGGCTTCACCTGCTTCATCGAGAACTGTGCTATCCGATTCAAGCTCCGTTCCAACAGCGCAATAAATGGAAAATGCGGAACATGGTTCAGTTCCTTCATTTGATATTTCATTAAGTCTTCCATGTCCGAATAGGGGCAATCCGCAATGATGAATTTGGCATGCTTATTAATGCCTGCATACATCAGTACTGTGCCTCCACCCATCGATTGCCCATGAAGACCGATGAAGGCATCATGACCAACTCGTTCACGTACCCATGCAACCCAGCGATCGAGGTCTTGACGCTCATAGTAGCCATACGTTGCATACGTCCCTTCGCTTCGCCCATGGCTCCGCTGATCCACAAGGAGCACATTATAGCCTTCCTCGGTAAATAGATTGATAAACTGCGAGCCAATAATATGATTTGCCGTATAGCCGTGGACGATAATCATGACTTTCTTGCGCTCTGGATAGGGCTCGATATAGTACCCGCGCAGCGTCAGACCGTCCTCCGAAGTGATGAAAACATCTTCCTTGGCCATTTCAGCGAATTCCTGCCTGCTCATCAAGCCGAACCCTTCAACCGCGTCAAACGCTTTGTCCAGCGTGCTTCTCTCCCACATCGTTACCTGACGGAAAGCATACCGGCTCACTGCAATCGTTGAAATCACAATGATCAGGATAAGAATGAACGCAGCCGCTCCAATCCACCACATGTACAATCATCCTTTGCAAAGTTCCTATTCTGTCTTCTCTATATGATAGCTGCTTCAACATCATTTCGCCAGTTCCATGCCCAACTATCGGCTAGCTGCGCGTATGATACCATCCTTCTTTCAACGAACGTGATACCGCTCGAACTCATAAAACCTCGTCCCTTGAAATGTCAACTTCCCGCGATCTCCTGCGGCCAGCAATCCGTAGTCCGATTTCTTCACATGGAACTCCATCCGATCCCCGCTCTCCACTTCGAACGTCGCGTAATAATGGGTTGAATAATGGCTGTGATGATCCGCGTGATGACTATTGGACACCTCTGTTCGCTTATCCGTCACTTTCGCTTCCACAGTTAGAACAGGCTGTTGATTGTTGTAGTTCCATTGCATAATACCCTTAATAATCACAAAGATGAAGACAGCTATAAACAGAACAATGAAAATTGGGAAGATCGTAGACATCAGATTAAACATTGATGCTGGCTCATTGAATCCTCCTACGCCCATGCAGTCCCCTGCTCCTTTATCTGTTGACTCTGAGTATAACCCCGGCTGATAAGGCTGATAACTTACGTCTTGATCGTAATCCAATACTTGCATATTCCATCCTTGGTGTCGCTTAAAACGCCCTCGTTGCCTTCAATCACTCTTCGTGAGCGAAGATTATCTTCATCGACTGTCAGCAGCACTTCTGTCAACCCAAGTCCCGCTGCTTCACGAACAAGTTCACGGAGTAAGAGCGTTCCATATCCTTTGCCTCGCTCATCTAGCCGGATGACGTAGCCAATATGACCGCCTCGTTCAAGCAGCGCTTCATTCAATCTGTGCCGAAGCTTCCCATATCCAACCGGTCGACCGTCCACATACAGCCAATATATCGTCTGCTGCACATATTGCGGCATTAGATTTATCCCTTGCGATATATTCCAGTGCTGTCTCAGGTAGCTTCGGAATTGGCCTCTTCTTATGCCGTACGCACTATTGACGAAGCCATTCTCACCTGGGCCGATCCCCTGCAGCATCTCATAAACATCATAACCATCTGTAAGCTTGAGCGATCTCAGCTCTATCATCTTCTCAGTTCCATCCATGGTGTAATGCCTCCAATCCCGTCTATTCAAACATTACTATCTTAGGCTCCGCCGCATGCTCACACAGCAAGGTGAACAACTGACCCCGGTGATGCGCCAGATGAAGGATGATTTCCAGCATCCACTCAAAGCGCGAATATGCAACTCCCCAATACGCGGTTTTGATTTCAAGCCACTGCTCTTCCGACCACGAACGCATCGCTTCAACTAATGATTCGTGAGCATCTGCCAACGTTTCCTTCATTTCATCGATTGTATATGGCGTATGTTCTTCATAGAAACGATCCATATCGGTCTGTGTTGCTTCGTTCATAATATGCAGATCGGCCGCACAAATGAGAGTCAAATGAGCGAGCATGTCTCGTAAACAACGTTTATGAGACATGGGCTGCAAATCCAACTGCTGCTCTGTTACCTGTTCCAAGATGCCGCGAATTGATTGAACAGCTAGATTCAATTGATGAATAATTGATAGTTTATGAGCTTCCATGTCGATTGAAATCTCTCCCTGTGTCAATGATGTATGTCTTGCAATTTGATATTTTCGCACGCCAATATGAACGTTTGACAACATATTCATGGGTGCTATAGTAGTATTGTTAAATCATTACATAGAAAAACATAGAAAAGGGGTAACAGCTATGATTCTCTCAACAGGTGTGTTAATCCGCTTTACCAAAGCATTAGCCGTGATGTTCTTCGGGCTGTATGTGTTCCTCGTCGCCTTCGGCAATATTACAGATTACAATACGAACTTCCAATTCGTAAAGCATGTGCTTAGTATGGACACCACATTTCCCGATAACAACATTATGTACCGCGCCATAACAGGAACGACGATTCATCATATTGGTTATATTGCGATTATCATCACAGAGGCGGCTGTCGCATCCATTTGCATCTGGGGATCACTTCGCCTGTTCTCCCACTTGCATGCAGATGCAGAATCCTTCCACAAGGCGAAGAACGTGTCGATCGCGGGTCTTATTCTTGGCTTGTGCGTGTGGTTCCTAGGCTTTCAGGTAATCGGTGGCGAATGGTTCGGCATGTGGATGTCCTCAGAGTGGAATGGCTTGTTCCCTGCGGATCGACTGACTACATTCATGATGGGTGTTCTCATTTTTCTAACCATGAAAAACGATGAAGTGAACTAATATACTATTTTCCCTATTTTGCCAATCTATTATAATACGAAAAAGGCGACAAATCCAATTTGACGCCTTTCTTTTTGATAAATTTAGTTGTTCTTCCTACGATTCTTCCTTCTGTGTTCTACCCGCTCTACGATCCAGCAAGCGACTTCCCTGCTCCATCGCCATGCACAGGATCATGCCTACGATCAATCCGTTGTTCGCCATAGTCTTCAGCAGTCCTGGCAATTGCCCAACTGCTTCAGCCGGGATGAACATACAGCCAATCCCCATCATAATAGATACGCCGAGGATGAAGCGATTGCGCTCATTCATAGGAATCGATTGGAACTCCTTCAATCCCAACCCGACCATAGAAGCGAATGGAATGAATATCGTTGCATACCCTACCGGCATGGGAATCGATGCAAAAAAGGCCGTCGCTGGCGGAAAGAAGCTAATCCCTGCAATGAGCACACAGGCAATAACGAATGGCAGACGCTCATAAATTCGAGTCGTCATGATGAAGCCCGCTGTCCCTGAAATCGGAACACATCCCATTGCGGAGAAAATGCCTCCTAAGCCTGTATTCGCCCCCATCATCAGCATTGTACGATCATAATTGACAGGTTCGGATGTATTTCCCGAATTATCCATAACGCCCTCCATGACGCGAATGCTCGTCATCATATTCGCAATGAGAAGAAGACTGACGAACAAGGACGTCATCAAGATGCCGGAATCCAGTTCAGGCAGGCCCCAAGCGAATGGCATAGGCGCTGATACCCATGAAGCAGAAGGCTGTATAGGCTCTGTGATGCCGAGCAGATAGAACAGCAGCCAACCAATGCACAAGCTAATGAGCACAGAATAATTGCGCAAAAAGGCCTTCGAACTCCGTGGCAGCAGCATGGCACACAATAATGTAATAATTGCGGGAATCGCAACCTGAAGCTCTACATGTGTAGAGGCACGATAGCCAACTCCGAGCATTCCCTTCATGAAGGAGCCGCTAAGCTGTGCAACAAGCAGAAGCAGATACGTCCCTACGACAAGCGGTGTGAACAGCTTGCCAATTGCCGACGTTAAGCGCAGCACAGCAATGATAATGAAGAGTGCGCCTGCAATCAGCATCCCCATCTCCAGCTGCCGCAGTCCGCCTTCGAGCGATATTGTTCCTGCCGCGATGAGGCCACCGTAGACTGCGAAGACGCCCCACCATAAACCAGCCGGATTCTCCATAATCGGCAGCCGATGACCGAACATCGTCTGCAATATACCTGATATCCCGATAATCAAAAACGTGCGCTGCATAAATTCCGCAATATCCTGCGATGAAAATCCAAACGCATGTCCAACAGCCAGCGGAGCAACGAGGCTTCCCGCCAAAATAAATACGAGCCATTGGAATGAGGCCAATCCTAATTTCATGATGTCTCACCTGTTCCTATCTCTATCTAAGTTGTCTATTCTATGATGCAGTTGTAATACTATGAACCTTCCAGTCCATACTGCCTAATCTTATAATACAACGCTCCGCGCGATATGCCGAGCTGTCTAGCTGCCTTGGCCTTGTTGCCCTTCGTTCGCTGCAGCGTCTCCGAGATAAGCGCTCGTTCCATCTCTTCCGAATGAACGCTCAGCGGGAGTTCGGGCTGCGTCAACTCATTCAGTGTCGTAAGCCGGGCATAGTCGGGCAGATCCTGAGCAGCAATGACCCCGTCTCCACCGCGCCCTAGATGAGACGCTAGCGCATATTGCATCGCATTGGCCAATTGCGCCATGTTGCCGGGCCAACGATAAGACGTTATCGCCGCCATTGCATCCGCGCCTAGACTCGGTATAGCCGCGCCAACCTTCTCCGCAGCTTCGCTTAAGTAGAAGCGTGACAATTCCGGAAGCTCCTGCTGGCGCTCCATGAGAGAAGGAATATGCTCGTTCTGGAACACATAGTACATCTCCTTCAACAATTGAGCAGATTGATCCCGCTCAGATCCAGCCCACTCACCGTTCTCTTCTGGAATCGAGGCTATCACATGCGCATCGAGCGTGACGGCTTCCTTCGATTCCATCTCTCCCGACCGAACATATTGACCTTCTTGCAGTGCTTCTATTAACCTCTCCTGCACCGAAGCCGGAAGCATATGCACATCCTTCAAATACAAGGTTCCATTCTGCGCCAGCTCAAGCTTGCCTATTCGTGGGTGCTCTCCTTCATAGCCGAACAATTCAGCCTCCAGCAGGCCTGCTGGAATCCCACTACAGCTTACATAGACGAACTGTCCTTCACGACCACAGTGAGCGTGCATCCACTTCGCAACCGACTTCTTCCCTGCTCCTGCAGATCCGGTTAGCAGCATCGGACACTTCATCCGAGCCAAGGCCCCTAGACTGCTCTGCTTCTCCGCGGACAGCGGCAGTAAGGCTGTCGTCACTCCCTCTTCACTTGGACGGCTGACCATCTCTGCGCTCAATTTCACATATTGTGTTACATTCCGTTCAATCGAAATGGCGCCCATAAGCTCCTGATTCTGATCGAATACAGGAATGGCATTGATCATCACATGCATCCCCGGACGCGGTTCATGATACACCTCGCGCACTTCCTGCCCGCTCTCCATCACTTGCAGCAGCATAATCGATTCCCGTTGGAAGTAGTCTCCGATCTTCCGCCCTACGATGACAGTCCGCTCAATGCCATACGTACGCTCAGCGGCACCATTCCAATAGATAACCGTACCCTCAGGATCAACAATCGTCACTGCATCATTCGTCGCTTTCAACACGCCTTCGAGCCATGATTGTATTTGTTGCGACTCTAGCATTCTATCACCGATTCTTCTCTATTTTTTCTTAAATTATGGCAAAAAGAGTGGGAAAAAGCAACGAAAACACGAATAGACACCTGTTCCGTGCACATGTAGAGCCCAACCCATTTTCCATATGATGCTAAAATAATGATTTACTTTATGCGCTTGATGTGATTATAATTAATCATAAATTGTATTTGTGTATAATTTTTGAACACTTATTCCAGTGCTAATGAACGTATTGCGAATGAGAAGAATGTAAAAATACCATTACAGTAAAGAGAGGAAGCTGCACGCCATGGAGGCAATCATGCGCAATGCATTTCTCTTTCTCTCGAAGAATCGGCTGGCCAATCGCACAGCGAAGAAATACGGACTGCGATTTGGCGCTAAACGATTCGTCGCGGGAGAGCAAATTTCGGAAGCGATTACAACGGTTAAGCAATTAAATGATCGTGGAATCGTAGCCACGCTCGACCATCTTGGCGAGTTTATTTCCACCAAAGAGGAAGCAGCAGAATCAGCACAGTATTGTATCCGCACCTTAAATGAAATAGCCGCGCATCAAGTTACGTCCAATCTCTCAGTCAAGCTAACTCAGCTCGGCTTGGACATCTCGCCACAGCTCTGCATAGATCATATGCGCGCCATCCTAGATACTGCTCGCCGTCATAATAACTTCGTGCGCATCGACATGGAAGACTACGCTCGCAACGAAGCTTCCATCGACATCTTCAATAAGCTTCGCGAAGAGTTCGGCAGCACGGTTGGCCTTGTCATTCAGGCTTATCTGTACAAGAGCAGCGAGGATATCGAACATCTTAACCGCTACAAACCCAATCTGCGGCTGGTTAAGGGAGCATACAAAGAATCACCACAGGTTGCATACCCGAACAAGGTTGATGTCGACCGCAATTTCATCCACATCATTGAACAGCATCTAGCCAACGGCAATTATGCCGCGATCGCCACACACGACGACCACATCATCGATCACGTCAAACAAATCGCACAAACTCACAATATTCCACGCACACAATTCGAATTTCAAATGTTATACGGCATTCGGACTCAAGCACAGCAGCAGCTTGCTGACGAAGGTTACACCATGCGCGTATATGTCCCATACGGAAATGACTGGTATGGATATTTCATGCGCCGACTTGCAGAACGTCCTGCGAACGTCGGGTTCGTTCTCAAATCGATGTTTAAGGCATAGCATCCTGCATGCTATAGCAGATCCATCTCATACAAATTGACAGCACTCAACTCCATATTAATAAGTATCCATTCGTTAAGGAGGTCATCTAGATGACAGTAATCGATTATCGGAATGAGCCATTTACGGATTTCACAGCAGAGGGCAATCGCACGGCAATGCAAGGAGCATTGCTTAGAGTGCGTGAGCAGCTGGGTAATACCTACCCATTGGTCATCGGCGGCGAGCGAATCTTGACAGAGAAGCGAAGCACCTCTTCGAACCCAGGCGACCTTGATCAAATTGTGGGCCATGTTGCTCAAGCTGGCGTCGACCTCGCAGAATCAGCAATTGCAGCTGCGGATGCAGCATTCTCCAAGTGGCAGCACGTTGCCCCAGATGTGCGTGCAGGGTATTTGTTCAAGGCAGCTGCCATCATGCGCCGCCGCAAGTTCGACTATGCTGCTTGGCTTGTATACGAGGTCAGCAAGAACTGGGCAGAAGCAGATGCGGACGTGGCGGAAGCAATTGATTTCTTAGAATTCTATGCGCGGGAAATGATTCGTCTCAGTGGTCCACAGCCGATTACAACAATTGCTGGTGAAGACAATCGTCTCACTTACATTCCACTAGGCATCGGAATCGTCATTCCACCGTGGAACTTCCCGCTAGCCATTATGGCTGGCATGACCTGTGCAGCTATCGTATCAGGGAATACCGTCGTGTTGAAGCCTTCTTCCGCCTCTCCTGTCATTGCAGCGAAGTTCGTTGAGTTATTGGAGGAGGTTGGCCTTCCAGCAGGTGTAGTGAACTACGTTCCTGGTTCTGGCTCAGAAATTGGCGACTTCTTAGTTGATCATCCGCGTACTCGCTTCGTATCCTTCACGGGATCACGCGACGTTGGACTTCGCATCAATGAGCGTGTTGCTAAGACACAGCCAGGCCAGCTGTGGATCAAGCGCTTCATCGCAGAAATGGGCGGTAAGGATGGCATCGTCGTGGATCAAACCGGAGATGTGGAAGAAGCAGCAACTGCGATCGTACAATCTGCCTTCGGCTTCCAAGGACAGAAGTGTTCCGCCGGTTCGCGCGCCATTGTCCATGAGGCGGTATACGACGAAGTTGTTCGACTCGTCACCGAGAAAACGCAAGCTTTGCGTGTAGGTCTTGCTGAGGAGAACGCCCCAATTGGTCCAGTCATCGATAAGCATGCGTACGACAGCATTATGAAATATATTGAGGTTGGCAAAGGCGAAGGCAGACTCGTAGCCGGAGGCAGTATTGCCGATGGCAACGGATACTATATCCAACCGACAGTGTACGTAGATGTTGATGCAAAAGCAACCATCATGAAGGAAGAAATATTCGGTCCCGTACTGGCGATCAGCAAGGCTTCGAACTTCGAGCAAGCGATCGATATTTTCAACAATACCGATTATGGCTTGACCGGTGCAGTGTACAGCATGAACCGCGAGCATCTGGAATATGCGCGCCATCATATGCATTGCGGCAACCTGTATTTCAACCGTAAATGTACAGGCGCACTAGTAGGCGTACATCCATTTGGCGGATTCAATATGTCAGGAACCGACTCGAAGGCAGGAGGAAGAGACTACCTGCTCCTCTTCACACAAGCGAAGCTTGTATCAGAGAAGTGGTAATCTCTAATTTCAATTCAATGATATGATTTACTAAGATTTGCTGCACTTATCCTACGATCAAGATAAGCCGGCAGGCCTCCTCTGTTACAGAGACAGCTTGCTGGCTTTTTTATGATCAAGAACCATCTGGATGCACTCATTCTCATCTGTTGTGCAGAAATCCATGAGCCTTCAGCCTAATACCACGATGGCTAGAGGATCAATGCCCTGCTAGAACAATTCAACTTGGTATCTATTACGAATCATGTAATATCCAGTTGCTTTGAGTCGAGATATGCCGAGCAAAAAGGGTTACCGGTAACATTATTGATGGCTTTTCGTTATCTCTTCCCAAGTAATAGGGCACCCGCAATCAAAAAACCGAGAATTTCTGCAACAATCCAAATAACGCGAGTATACCGATTTTCCACATGATCCATGTCCTTCAGCTGTGTAACTTGATGATTATATTCATGAGGGCGTATCAGCTGCCCAATCCCATCCTCCGTATGCTTCTGCGCCGCATGATCCAGCTTAGGCGCAATTCGAACAATCTCACCATTGTCATACCTGCCTAGAACCCGCTCTCCATCAATTACAAACGATAATGACTTTCCGCCGCTATTCACATAGTATTGCAAGGCTGCAATGTCCGGCTCTTCCTGTGCATTCTTCAAAAGCGCCTTACCTTCTGCAATCTTAAGCGGATAACTTCCCCACTTCATCTTATAGTTCCTATCTGTTGTATCCGTCCTATCGAGTGAGAATAACGCCATATCTCCAACATTCCATGCATCGCACACATTCGCTTGCTGAGCATAGGTAACTGTAATGTCTTGCTTCGTCTGCTCACCTGACACGATATAGATGACTTGAATCGCCACCCCTGCCTTCTCATTTCGTATCACTTGCCCAATAAGCAGCGTATCTTGGTCGTTGTGAGTCAATCGGTGTAGTACATCTGCGGCTTGAACAGGGATTACGAAGGATATAGTCAGCCATAGAAATAAGCCAAGGCAACAAATCCTTCTCAAGGCTACACCTCCACACAATGATTACCTTCCTGCCTGCTTCTGTGATGTCTTGGAATCCATTTACGTTTCCGTATTATACCATTCCATCTCATAAAATGTCTTCCTTCCATTCAAAAAAATAAAAGGATATGAAGCTGCTGCATCATATCCTTTACCCTCTTCAACTTATTTCCTGCCTTCATCCAAATATGCTATACGTCGGTTGCAGGTGCTTCAAGCGTATCCCATGCTGCAGACAACAATTCATCGAACAAATCGTCGTCTCCTTCGAGCTTCGTATCCAACTCGTAGAATTCTTCTTCGTCACCAGACTGGGCAGTGAAGTGCAGGTTGTAATCCCAATCCTTCCCGTTCTTGCTGAAGAAGCTAACTTCATACGGTGATTTCAATTGCTCTAACTGGAAGACTACTTGTCCGATATAAGTCTTGTCTTCATTCTGACGCATCGATGCTTTCGTTATCGTTACACTCATATATTATCCCTCACTTCATCCTTCAATCTCTATCATTATAGGTAAAAATCCGATTCGATGCCAGTCACTTAGCTTAGCTTGAAATGACGTACAGAAGCTTGCAGCTCACCAGCAAGACCGTTTAATCGCGTAACCGATCGATTCATATCTTCCATGGCCGTCGATGTAACCTGTGATGCGGAAGATAACAGCTCACTTTCATGAAATGCATGCTGTGCAAGATCGCTCAACTGCGACAACGCAGCTGCTACCTCCTCTGATCCTGCCGACAACTCTTCCGTAGATGCGGACACGTCTTGAATTTGCGACGCAACCTGCTCCGTCGATTGAGTGATACTATGGAAGGATTGCCTAGTGTGCAGCACTGCCTCTTGCCCGAGGAGAACTTCTCGTGTGCTCTCTTCCATCGCTTCAACCGCTGCATCCATCTTCTCATTCACTTGACCTACAAGGCTTGCAATTTGCCCTGCCGCATGCTTAGACTGATCTGCCAGTTTCCTTACTTCTGATGCCACAACAGCAAATCCCTTGCCATGCTCCCCAGCTTGTGCCGCTTCAATAGAGGCATTTAGAGCAAGCAATTGAATATGCGCAGCAATAGTCGTCATCACGTTTACCATCTGTTGAATTTCAGCAGATTGCTTGCTTAATTGCTCGACCGTGTATGAGGCATTGCGGTTCGCCTCATGAACTGCCACGATTTGCTGTTCCGCTTGACGAATGAGCTCATCCCCACCTGAGGCCGATTTTTCTGTATGGAGGGCGGAATCAGCAACCTCAGCCGATGTTGCAGCGATTCTTGCAATTCCTTGTGCCATTTCTTCTACTGCTCTTGCACTCTCGGCAGATGCACGCATTTGTATTTCGGCGCCTTCAGCAATTCGATGCATCGACTCCGAATATTGATTGGTCGCGTCCGTGGTCTGCAATACCGACTGCTGAAGCTGCTCTGACGAATCCGCCACCATATCAGTTGCGGATTGAACATGACTAATCAATTGGGATAAATCAACACGCATCTTCTCAAATGATTTCGCCAATTGCCCCATCTCATCGTTTGTAGTCCGAATAATAGGGTGACGCAAATCACCGTCTGCGATTACACGGGCAGATTCATTCAACTGCTTCATAGATCGAGCGATGGATCTGGTCAACACCACCGCTGTCGTAATCGCAATGAGAACGGTTGCAAGCAGCAAAATGAATAAGACCGACTGATGAGAACGATTCGCCTGCTCCACGGCATTCATCTCCTGCTGAATACGGTCCAATTGCTGCGACCGTATGTCGTCCATCTGCTTGTTAATTTGTTCAGAAGCTTGGTCGAAGGAGCCCATCGTCTGGTTCCCCGCTTCCGTTCCTTTATCAATATAATCATGCGCCATCAGTTGGCCCATCTCATAGAATTTCTTAAACGATCCCTCAATCTCATCTAATTTGCCGGACAGCTCTGGATGAAGCTGCTTGAAGTGCTGAACATCCGCTTGGAACTGTGAGACATACTTAGCGGCTTGGTTGAATCCATCGTCCATACCATCCTGCGCTCTCGTAACCCCAATATCGGTAAGCCACTGCTGAACTTGAACGACCGACAGTTTCATATTATCTGCGAGCAATGTTGATTGAAGTGTTCGTTCCTTTATCTCTTTCATTGTGCTCAGTTGATTGCTCGACGCATTATATTGATACGTAAAAATTGCAAACATGCAGATGACAATAATCGAAAACCCTATTCTGTTTTTCCACCGGATGCTCATTTATGCCTCTCCTTCTTATGTCAATCGCCTCGTCTCTTTCACATCTTAGCGCAATATATTCCATTTGTCAGTTTACAATTTCACCATATTTCCGAGTGATGTCACCTACTTAAGAAAAAAGTAAGAAAGTTATTTACTTTTTTCAGTAAAAGATTGAATCCTTACATTTGCTATCGCGTATGGAATGTCATATGCTTGAATACAGTGAAAGGAAGAGCGTTCTCTTCTAACAGATATGGCAAGGGACCGAACTGCTCTCACAAGTGACAATCAAAGGAGCCCCAGATTTACGATGGAAACAGTGAAAGAATTTTTCAAAGGTCCTGGTGTCAAACGCATCTTTATTCTTCTTGTACTTATCGCCTTGCTCTTTGCAATGCGAAGCATGATCCACCTCATCCTTATAACGTTCATCTTAACGTACTTAGTGGACAGGCTGCACACATTCCTCCATCGGAGGATCAACAAGATCATAAAGGTAAATTACAAAGTAACCGTACTGCTTCTCTATGCAGTACTGCTGCTCGCCATCATTGGTGGAGCATACAGTGTCTTCCCGAAAGTGATTACACAGATTGAGCAGCTCGTGAACAATATTATTCAGTTCTATAATTCGAAGGCTTTCATGAATTACGATTTTGATTTCGAGTTCATGCAATACATTACAGACTCGCTGCAGAAGATCGACCTAGCGAGCTATGTGAGTAAGGGCTTCGACTTTATCGTGAAATCAGTCTCTGATATTGGACAATGGGGTACGAGAGCTATCATTTCCTTCGTCCTCAGCTTATTCTTCGTACTGGAGAAGAAGCGTGTCATGGAATTTACGGAGAAGTTCAGAACGAGCAAGATTGGATTCATCTATTCGGAATTGGAGTATTTCGGAAATAAGTTCTTGTATTCATTTGGCAAGGTCATTGAAGCACAGTTCCTCATCGCCATCGTGAATACCGTCTTGTCCACTATCTGCTTGTGGTTGCTCGGCTTCCCGCAGTTGTTCGGCTTAGCTATCATGATCTTCCTGCTCGGGCTGATCCCGGTAATGGGCGTTGTGATTTCACTCATTCCGTTATGTGCGATTGCTTTCACCATCGGCGGCTTGATTAAGGTCTTGTACGTCGTCATTATGGTCATCGTCATCCATGCGATCGAGGCGTATATCTTAAATCCGAAACTGATGTCAGCGAAGGTTCACTTGCCAATTTTCTATACGTTTGCCGTTCTTATTATTGCAGAGCATTTCCTCGGCGTATGGGGATTGATTCTCGGAGTACCGATATTCATGTTCTTCTTAGATCTGCTTGAGGTTAGCGTGAGGCAAGAACCTGTGAAGACAGAATAACAGCTGTTCCATATCTACTATCATCTCATGACGAAGGGCCGGTGCATTAAGCACTCGGCTCTTTTTGATATGTCATTTATGTTTCACAATGTTAAAGACTTCCTAAATTTCACTGTTCCACGAAAAATGACAAAAATGCTCGTCTGCTCACGATAGAAAGTGATGTATTCGTTTTCTTGAAAGTTAAAGCGGTTTTACATATGGTAATCATTAGGATAGTTTGTGATTAGGTAGAATATGGCCTAATTAACAGATTGGAGGATAATGGAAACACGAATAAACGCTTGGTCAATATTTCCCACACCGCAATGCTTTTCCACCTAGACCACATCATCACGGCACGATACCCTACTTTGTTGAAGCAGCATCAAATTTATTCATCTCGCGCATACATACACCTACACACTTTTTCGCTTTATCACCACAAAGCAAGGAAGATTTTTCATGTTTCGTTCGAATTAGAGAGAGAAGGAGTGAAACTACATGCAGTATTTTTTCTATGTGACAACGTTCATCTTTTTAGGATTTCAGCTCTTGTATACGATCGTTCCCTTATTGTTCAGCAAGGTGAAGCAATTGAATAATGACCTGAGCGAAAAGTCAATCAGCGTACTCGTCCCTGCCTACAACGAAGAGCTCACGATCAAAAATTGCATCGAGGCAATGAACAGTGTCAATTACCACAACTTCGAGGTCATTATTATTAATGATGGCTCGAAGGATAATACCATGCAGCGTTTAGATGAGCTCCTTGATTTGAAGCCAGTTCAGCGTACGGGCGACGGCAAGCTAACGTATCAAGCGATCAAGGGCATCTATGGCTCTACTACATATAAGCATATTTTCGTGATCGACAAGCTTAATGGCGGCAAGGCTGATTCGCTCAATGCCGGCATTGACTGCGCACAATCGGATATCGTCATTACACTTGACGCAGACAGTATGCTGGAATTCAATTCATTGAAGTATGTCAATCAATATTTCCACAATGAGGATATTATCGCACTTGGCGGTACGGTCAAGATTGTGCAGGGCGCTGAGAAGAAAAATGGCGTCATCGTAGAGAAATTCATGGGGAAAGGCCTAATCAAGAGCCAAATTCTGAATTACATTCACGGATTCTATGTCCGGAAGCTAACCCAATCCGTATTCAATTCGATCGTCGTCATTTCTGGAGCGTTTGGCGCCTTTTACAAAGATGTGCTGGTTCAAGTGAATGGCTTCCGCAGCACCGTTGGCGAGGACATCGACATTACTTTGAAGATTCATGAATACATGAAGGCCAATCAACTGAAGAAGAAGCTGGTCTATGCACCTGAAGCCGTATGCTATACGGAATGCCCTGAGAATCTGAAGAACTTCAATAAACAGCGGATACGCTGGCAGAAGGCTTTCGTAGACTGCATCTTGATCTATTGGTCCCAGCTATCGCAGAAATTCAGCCTAGGCGTCAGCCTATTTTTTGCTATCGATGGCTTTGTGCTGGGAACCCTTACGGCGTTCACGACGATTATCTATCTTATTAACATGCTTCTATTCGGCGGCAGTATCACACAAATGCTCATCCTGTTCTCTATCATTGTTCTCGTAAATGCCGCTCAAATCATCACCTCATTGTATTTATGCAAGAAGTACGACAGCAGCTACTCGCTCCGAGATTATATCTATATGTTCTTGTTCAGTCAGTACGAGCTGCTCACATACCGTAATCTACTGCTGTACTTGAATATTGTCGGCACCATTAAGTACTTTGATAATGATGAGGGCTGGGGCTTCGTAGAACGCAAAGGCGTAGCCACCATTAGTTAATACCTGTATCTGCGCAACCAGCATTGCGGCCATATAACAAATAGAATGCCGCATGTTCATTTTGGGAGGGAGAATATGGAGAGTATTTGGAAGAGCAATCGGATCATTTATGTAGATATACTACGCATTCTGTCCATTCTTGCCGTCATCGTGCTGCATATTACTGCAGATTTGCTGACGAGAACGAATGATTTCGACACATCGTCTTGGTGGGTCAGCAATATTTTCAACTCCGTATCGAGATTTGCAGTTCCTGTGTTTTTCATGATAAGCGGCGCCATGATGCTGCGGGTGAACATTACCACATACAGGGATTTTTATATAAAACGAGTACTTCCACTCGTCATCGCACTAATCAGCTGGTCACTGATTTATGCGCTTTACAATCAATACGTTATCGTTAACAGCAAGATGAATGCACTTGCGTTTCTGCAGGATTTCGGCTATAAGCTGTTGACGGACGGCAACTACGTCCATCTCTGGTTCCTGTATGCGATCATCGCCATTTATATGACGATTCCCTTAATTAGCAAGCTTGTTAAGACATGCAGTGAGAAGGATTTGCGCTATTACTTATCCTGGTGGGCTGCCATTAGCATCGGTTACCGATTTATTTCAGACATTATCGTCAAGCTGACGGGACAGTATATCAATATCCCGCTATTGAACATTCCGCTGTTCACAGGGTTTCTCGGCTACTTCATCTTGGGACATTATTTATTTACATATGGCTTGCCGGACAAATGGAAGCAGGTATTGTTCAATTTAGGCATCGTCTCCTTCTTCCTAACACCAGTGGCCACCTACTTCGCTTCTAGACATCTAGGGATATTGGATGAGACCTTCTACGGGAACTATTCCATTACGACCTTTTTCATGGCTGTGGCCATGTTTATTTGGTTTAAGGAGAAGGAACCAACCCTGCATGAGCGAGTCAATTACAAGCTACAAAAAATGATTGGCTCGATTTCGAAAGCAAGCTTCAGTATTTATCTCATTCATTTATTGATTGAGCTGCTTGTATCGAGAAGGGCCGAAACAGAAGCGTCCCTACTCCAGACATCATCCAATCTCGTGTTCAATGTTATCGCCGTATTCACTGTCAGCTATCTGCTTGTGAAAATGTTGAATCTCAGCAAGGTCATGACTACCGTTCTGTTCGGTGGAAAGGGGTAAGCGCGAATGAAGGTCAGTCTCTATACGAAATTATTTATTGCTGCTCTGCTGGTTGGAATGTCTCTCTATGCTTACAATGTGAGCAGTCAGGCCGAACAGAAGATCACTTCGGTGTATATTCCAATCTGGAAAGATATCAGTCAAATGAACTGGAAGGATCAAGCGATTGATATCGCCTTTATTGCATTTGCCCGAATTGATAAGAACAACATCTATTTCCACGAGAACAAGGACGAAAATGAGCGGATTAAGCAGCAAATCACGAAATTGAAGGAACAGCACCCTCAGACTCGATTCGTGCTCGCCGTTGGCGGATATAATGCCGATGGCTTCTCTGACGCTGCGATGGATGGAAATCGCTATTCGTTCACGGAAAGCATTATTAGCATGGTGAAGGAACTGGATTTGGACGGTGTCGATATCGACTGGGAGTATCCCGCCTTCGATGCCTGGGGTGCGATTAAGGCACGTCCTGAGGATTCCGTCAACTTTACAGCGCTGATGAAGGAATTGAGGGAACAGTTGAACCGACTTCCGCATGTGCATAAGAAGTACTTGTTAACCTTTGCCGCGGGCACGCAGGACTGGTATTTCGAGAAGGTCGACGTCAAGGAAATAGAGAAATACGTCTCCTACATCAATGTCATGAGCTACGACTTAACAGGAAGATGGTCGGATACGACCGACTATAATGCGAATCTGTACAAAGATGCGAAGGGCAAAGCCAAAGAGAGCGTCCATGACATTATTCAGCGCTACAAGGCTCACGATGTAGACAGCAAAAAGCTGCTGCTGGGCATCCCCGCCTATTCTTATGGATGGGAGAAGGTCAAGAGGGAGCCGGGCAGCAATGGCGCCTTCTCCGTCGGCAAGCCTATCGACATTGACAAGATCGATCTGAGCTATAGCACGATCGTAAAGAAATACTTGAATCAGAAGGGATTCAAGCGTTATTTCGATGAGACCGCTAAGGCCGCTTACTTGTTTAATGGTGATACCTTCATCTCCTATGAAGATGAGGAGGCCTTGAAGGCTAAGATTGCATACATTAAGGAGCATGAACTGGGCGGTGCAATGGTCTGGGAATATTCGCAAGATGCGAAGGATGGAATCGTCAATTATTTAACGAAGCACTTGAACAAGTAAAGTGAATGAATGAGAGTATGCAGACCTCATTGCCGCCACATACAGCATGGGGTCTGCTCTATTTTCGCGATAAGCAAGGCAAACTAAGGAAACTTGTTAATCCTGATCTTCTTGTTCCAGCTTCAGCACCCTGCCTGTACCTGTAGAATGCCTATAATGCCTTCCACTGATCTTCATAATTCATAGCAACCCCATTCGCATCCACCTGCAGATGGGCCATATATCCGCTATCGATGGAGCGATAGATATAGGTGTTGTCACCTGTCTTCTCATAGGATTGCAGCAATGGCTGCACCGTGAATTCGGGGAAACAGATCCATGCCGCCATAACCTCGGCACATTGGCCAATCTCGAGCTGCAGACGCCGAATAGGCAGCACATTGGTCGATGGCGTTACACCGATATCAATATCCTTGGCGCCTGTTAGTTCTTCTCGAACTACCCCATTCACTGTCCAGCGATCTTGATGATCCCGCTCCAGCCTGAGCGTTCTTAACTTCTGTTCTTCGTGGTAACGCACCACGACTTCCTCAGTTCCCCCCTCTGCATCGCACTTCACTTCATATTCAACGAAGCAGCGATCCGCATCGGCACAGATTACTTTGCCTTGAATTACCGTTGCAGGCTGCAAAGTAACTGTACAGTATTCAAGGCCTTCGCCTTCAAGCCGTTTCCATATAACATCATATGTCATCATGATGCCTCCCTTTTCCATGTTGTCGCAACTTCCTTGTCCTTCCGTATCTATAAATGCGTCTAGCACCTATCCATAGATTACCACTTCATTCTACCTTACCTGAGGTTTGCACTCCAACTAGAGAATTTGGGCTCACGTCTTGTAGGCGAATACATATGATATGGCATACAAATTCCCGTAAAGGCAGGTTACGAGCAGTGGCTACCAATAACTCTATTGATTTCGCTTCACCGGATGCTCATTTTGCTTATGATGTGAATCAGTCCTTATTCTTTCGCAAAGATGCAAACAACTACATTAACGTATTAGGCGTAAGCCAATTAAACACGCTAGGCAACGCCTCGTTACTGGATATCTATTTAAGCAGCGGCAATACCGTAGAACCCCATATTCATCAGAACGCGAGTGAATTGGTCTATTGTGTAGCAGGAGAAGCACTTGTCAGCCTCATTAATCCGTTCACGAATCAATTATTAAACTATCAAATCAAGCCAGGCCAGGTCGCCAATGTGCCCCAAGGCTGGTGGCATTATGAGGTTGCGAACCAAGACAATACGCATCTGATTGCGATCTTCGATGCACCTACTCCAGAAGTCATCTTCGGCTCAGATATACTCCGATTGACCCCTCCAGCAGCCTGGGCGCATTCGTATTGCCTTGATGAGGCGAAAGTAAAAGATACATTAGCCCCAATTACAAAGACCGTTGTCATCGGGCCACCGGCAGATTGCCAAGCATGTTGTGAACAGGAAGTCGATGATACGACGCATTCAACCTACAGCTATTCCTCTAACTCGTCTTCACATCCACACTCCCCTTACTCCCAGTATCAACACCCTGCTTATTCAGCAAATGGATTTCCTCCCTATTATCCTTTTCAACGAACGTTTTTTTGAAATCGATCACAGCGGCAAGCAAATTATAGATATTCCGCAAACAAAGAAAAATCCCCCGATGGCAACGCATGGGGGGATTCCTCTTTCCTATCTATGAATTAACCGAATAACCACGGCGTATTTTTCCTTTATTGAACCGCTTGACGGCGCTCGCGATCCACTTCGGCAATCAGCTCTTCTATTACTTGATCTGGAGTACGGTGAACGAGCCAGTTCTGACCGAACATTTGCAGAACCTTTATCGCTGGGAAGTCTCCCCAGAATCCGACAAACCCTTCATTCAATACCACCTGGTCGATAACATGCTTATTCATCTCATTGAAGCACTTTTCCAATACCGATTTGGCAAGCGGATCAGCGATCCAGTCATTTAACAGGCTGAACTTGTGGAAAGACACCTCTTCCTTGCCAAAGTCACAGAATACGCGCTCCGTCAGGCGAATATCCCGGGAAGAGCTGCCTGCAACAAGCTTGAAATAGCCCGTTTCGGCGACCCAACGATTGTACTTTGTATTGTAGTAAGCGAAGTCCCGCTCTTCCAGCTCGAACACGACTTCCTTCTTCTCATGCGGCTGAAGCTCGATCTTGGCAAAGGCCTTGAGCTCCTTCTCTGGACGCGTCCACTTGCACTCCTCGTCGTGAACATACAGTTGGACAACCTCTTTCCCTGCTACGGCTCCCGTGTTTTCTACTTGCAGAGACACGGTTACGCGGCGGTCATGCTGTAAAACCTTCATGTCCGAGTAAGCAAAGGTCGTATAGGACAATCCATGGCCGAACGGGAATTGCGGTGCAAGCTCCTTGCGGTCATAGTAGCGGTACCCGACAAACAGTCCTTCACGGTAAAACAGCTTGCCGTTCTCGCCGCGGATTCGCATATGGGATGGATTGTCAGACAGCTTCACAGGGAATGTCTCGGACAGCTTGCCGGATGGATTCGTCATTCCGAATAGAATCTCCGCAATCGCACGGCCTGAGCCTTGCCCTGTCAGCCAGGAGTGGAGCACACCCGGTACATGCTGCACCCAAGGGCGCATCGCCATTGCAGTACCGCTGCTCGTTACGACAATGCATCGCGGCTGTGCAGCCGCTACCGCCTGAATTAGCTTCACCTGATGCTCGGGAAGATCGATGCTCTCAAGGTCATGCATTTCGGACTCCGCATATTCGGGTTGTCCGACGAACAGAATCGCTAGATCAGACTTCGCTGCAAGCGCTGCGCTCTCTTCGATCATGGCCTCATCAATTCGCTCATCCTTCGGGTAGCCTTCCGCATAGCTGAATTGTACAGACTCGCCAGCAATCTTCTGCACCTCTTCCCATGGGATGTCGACACGCGTTGGCGTCACTTCGGCACTTCCGGCGCCTTGAATTCTCGGTTTCTTCGCGAATGTACCGATCACGGCAATAGATTGAGCTTTAGCAGGGTCGATCGGCAGAATGCCGTTGTCATTTTTGAGCAGCACAATGCTCTCAGCCGCTGCTTTTCTCGCCAGCTTATGATAATCGATTGCAGCCGTATTCGACTCCTCTTCATTGGCCGTTACCTGTTCTACCAATGTAAGAATGCGCCGTACGCTCTTATCGAGCTGCTCTTCCAGCAAGGTGCCATTCTGAACCGCCTCTACAATCGCAGTCGTATTGTAATGAGCAGGTCCAGGCATTTCAACATCAAGTCCTGCCTTGAGACCGCGAATACGATCGTTGACTGCTGTCCAGTCTGACAGCACGACGCCTTCATAGCCCCATTCTTTACGCAAAATGTCATCCAGAAGATGCTCATTCTCGCTCGTATAGGAGCCGTTAAGCAGGTTGTAAGAGCACATAATTGTCCACGGATCGGCCTTCTTAATAATTCGCTCGAACGCACTCAAGTAAATCTCGCGCAGGGTACGCTCATCAACCTCCGAGCTTGTCACCATCTTCTCGAACTCCTGGTTATTGCAGGCAAAGTGCTTCACGGAAGCGCCAACGCCTTGACTTTGGAGCCCATTCACGAAGGCTGCGCCGAGCTCACCGGACAGACAAGGGTCTTCGGAATAATATTCGAAGTTGCGGCCGCCTAACGGTGTGCGCTTCATATTGATGCCAGGCCCTAGCAGAAGCTCGACGCCCATTTCCTTCCCTTCAACGCCAAGCGCTACACCAACCTCGTGCAATAACTCCATATTCCAAGAGGAACCAATCGCGGAGCCGGTTGGATAACACGTAGCTGGAATATTCCCCTCCGTAGCAATCCCCATCTCTTCATCGCTATTCGTCTTGCGTATGCCATTCGTACCGTCATACATGTGGATCGGCGGGATATTCAGGCGGTCGATCCCCTTCGTCATCCACATATTCAGTCCTGCACATAGCGAAGCCTTCTCCTCTAGCGTTAATTCCTTCATCCAATCGTTTATCTTTTGATTCATAATATATCCCCACTTTCTACGTTTTATTGCTGTTTCGCCTCTTCCTGCTCCTTCTTCAGCTCTTGCGCGTCATAAATCTTATAGAACGGATACCATACGGCAAAGATGATGGCCAGCACGACTGCCAGCAGGATAAGCCCATTAAAACCGGACATGAGGTATGTGGACAATCCAATCGGCGTATACCACAGCTGGAACACCTTGCTTGGAATCTGAGCGAATCCAAGGTCTAGCGCCAAGTATACGATAATCGGCGTAATGATACCGTTGATCCACATCGGTATCATCAAAATCGGGTTAAATGCGATCGGTGCTCCGTATATCACAGGCTCGTTGATGTTAAATAAAGATGGAACGAGCGTCGCTCTGCCAATCGATTTCAGCTTCTGCGACTTGGCAAACAGGAATAAGATGATAAGCGGCAGGGTTGCACCAAGTCCGCCTACTCCGAGCCAACCGGAGAAGAATGTTTCAAACGTATTAATGTTGACCGGTTCAAGACCTTGCGCCACCAGGGCTGCGTTCTGCTCAATCGCTGGAATCCAGATTGCATAGAAGATTGGGATGATCACCCACGGACTGACCCCGAAGGAGTACAACGCAACGCCAATCATGTTAAAGAGCAGGAAGCCCCATAGCGTTTGGCCTAATGCGTTAACTGGCTCGAATACGCTTACAATCAGATTAAAGATATCGAAGTTCAGCTGATATACGAGCACCCATCCGAGCGTAAGAATAATCGCAATCGGAACGAGGAAGTCGAACCATTCCATGATGAACTCCGGCAGAGTCGAATCCTCTTTGAAAAATGAAAAATTGTTGAACACATTAAGTACAACGGCCACCGCAACTCCAACAAGCAGCGCGGTAATCATTCCAGAAGGCCCGAAACGTTCCATAATGAACTGAATCGTTCCGTCTTCGTTCGTGACGGGCTTCAGCAGCATAAGGAATAAGGAGATGCCTGTCGCTCCGGCAATGAGCTTGATTTTGTCGCGCCCTTTCTTCTGCATCACCGTGTAGGGCGTTAGGAAGGCGATAAAAATTCCCAGCAGGCCAAAGCTGAATGTAGTTATAGGCGTTAAGTCCGGCATTCCCGGAATAAAGTCTTTCAGAATCGAGATCAGGGTAACAAACGATCCAATAAAAATCATAGGCAGGGTAACCATAATGGCTTCCTGAATGGAAGATACCCATACGTTGTTTGTAAACGCCTCCAAACGCGGCGCAAATTTTTCGTTCATCCACTTCATGAGACGATCCATGTATATTCCCCCTTCGCAACATATTATTGATTGGTTATGTCATGTCTTAAGTATAGAATTGATTGATAGCGCTTTCCCGTTCTTCTTTGCTGCAATTAGGGACGTTTCTTGTTCTCCTTCACCCGACCAGATTAGCATTTGCAGAATGGAAACCGTTTACACAACAAAAAACACCCCTCCGAGAAGGGGTGCGCTTTGTGTTTCATGGCACCAGTAATTAAGAAACAGAAGCCTCCTGCTGTAACTGAGGCCGACTAGTATTGCCTTGCAAACGTAAGCAGCATCACACCATGAGGCGAAAGGGTCACTTCTTGCTGCCAGCCCTGTTCAGCATGAATCATCCGGGTATTCATCACCGGCCCGCTTCTGGCATCCAAATAATGAAGCTCCTCCTCGGTGAGAAATTGAGGGGTGCCAAGTCGAACCCATTCATCGAACACAGATCCGTGTTCGCGATCCAGCAGGTAGCTTGTCATTTTATAGCTCCCAACAAGCCCTTCGAGGCGGATATGGAATCTTTTATTCCCCTTCTCCTCGAAAACAGCATACCGATTCATATCGGACAGCTCCGACCAATCTCCGCTTGCGAATAGCTGATCGACGTGCACGTAATGGTACAGAAGCAGCTGCACACTGCCGTCGCTGTGCCTTGTCGCAAAATAACCGTCTCCGCGAGCGATGATCTGATCCCCAAGCCTGTGCAGCAGCTCAAAGGCATAGTAGCTTGGCTTCCTTAGCCCGTCCCGACTAATAAGCCCGAATCCCCCGTAGAAGTGGGATGACGGAACAACGCTTTCCTCGAATACATCCGTAAAAGACCAGAAGGCCAATCCCTTCATTGTACCAAGCGTCGTGAGTGCATGATAAATAACGAACGGGGCCATAAACGCCGTATCATGCACGAGATTGCGGTCATACAGCGAGAAGTTCCACTCGGTCATGAACAGTTCCACATCGCGATAAGACGTAACCGAGAGCTTGGCTTTCAATCGTTCAATGCTCTCCATATAAAAGGACGGCGGCATGATCGTGGTCAGGCGATCGTTCTCCTCCTTCTGGAAAGGGTACTCCGAATACACATGGAAGGAGAAAAAGTCGAGCGGCACCTCATGATCACTGCAATACGCCAAAAACTCCTCTGCCCATGTATCGTTCCATAACGAACCGTAGCCTAGAGCAGGTCCACCGACCTTAAGCTCTGGTGAGATGGACTTAATCGCCTGCGTCGTCGATTCATAGAACGCAAAGTATTCCTCCTTCGTCCCTGCCCAGCACACGCCGGACAGATCGGGCTCGTTCCATACTTCAAAGTACCAGCGGCTCACCTCGTCCCAGCCATAGCGGTTCAAGCAGTGTCGGACGAAGGCCTGAATCAGAGCATCCCATTTGGCCTGCTCTTTAGGTGGGGAAATGCAACCCTTCCACCAAAAGACCGTCTCATTCGACCTTCTCAACAGGCTCGGCATAAACCCAAGCTCGACAAACGGCCTTACGCCCTGCTGAAGCAAATAATCATACAGCTTGTCCACGTAGGACCAATTGTAGATCGGCGTACCGTCAGCCTCCTCGCTATATACCATCATTTCATCATTAAAGATGCCATGGAAGCGAATATATTGAAAAGGGAATCGGCGCTGCATCCCGCTGAACTGGCATCGCCAGTCCTCTCTTAATCCCTCGACCGCCCGCCCTGCCGTCGTGACGACGTTCCAGTGCTTATCGAAAGGCGCACCCTGCTCATTCGCTTGAACCATTACGTTCACCGACGTTGAAGCAGCCGCTGATATAGTTCCCGCCACCGAGGAAACGGGCCTAGACTCAATTCCCTCGTCCGTATGGAGATGAAGGTAGCGATATAGTGAAGACATTGCCTGAATCGTATCGGTTTCATAATAGTCTCCGCTGGATGACTCTTCATAGGTGAGCGGCTTTCGGTCTGGATCCGGCAAATCGGTCAAGGCGAAAGATTCCCGATACGCGCTCGGCGTACTGTTGTATTTTTCCTTGAAATATTTATTGAATAACTTAACGTTGGCAAAGCCGCAGTCGAGGGCAATTTCCGTGATGCTCTTGGCCGTATTAGCCAGCTCTGCCTGTGCTTTCTCGAGACGGACAAGCGTCAAATACTTTTGAAAGGGTATGCCGATCTTGTCACTGAAGAAATGCGAAAAATAATGAAGGCTTAAATGCTCCTGATCCGCCATCGTCTGAAGCGAAATTTTCTGGTTATAGTGCTGATCGATATACTCGAGCACCCGATTCAGCCGCTTGTAATCATACGACTTCGTATCTTCCTCGACCGCCTCGTTGGTTCCTGATGCGAAATAGCGCAGCAGATGGCCGCACAGCATCTGCAGACACCCTAGGGTGTAGCTGCGAAAGCCGCTTGCCTTCTTGTTAATCTCATAGACCATCTTCGCCAAATAATGGCGAATGACATCATAGCTGCTGCGATTCTCCTCCGTCTGTGTACTGGAATTGCAATGAATAAACGCGCTCGTATCGAGCCACTCCGGGCCGAATTGCAGCGTCAGCAGCACGTTATCCTCGTTCGTGCGTTCAATCTTGTGCACAGACATGCTATTGATGACAATAATATCGTCCTGACGAAGGGTATATTGACGCTGATCCGTATACATGACCACCGTGCCTTGAAGAACATAAATGATTTCAATCTCTTTATGCCAATGGAAATGGATATGCTTCACGCTGTTTACGAATAATTTGATAGGCAAATCGTCTTGGTGCTGTATAAACTCGTATAAGTAACGGATAATCAAGCTCCCCCTTTCCATACTTTATTATGTGATTGAGCGTCCAGGAAATTCAAGGAGACTTCTTCTTCATCTCAACAAAAAACTAATTCCAGTTCAGGAAACTTATACATGAGTCTCCGATTGCCGGAATAATTGAATATAAGAATCCTCGTCAGAGCGATCTTTGGATGAAAGCAGGCAATTCAGCAACTTAATTGTAACCGCTTTCTCTATAATGAAATTTAGGAGTTCCTTCACGGACTCCCGATAACTAATGAATGACTGCCTCGAAGCAGTCCAGGAAAGGGAGGATGCTATGTCCCGTTTTAAGCATGGCAAGAAGATCGAGGTGGCCCTCATCGCGCTTCTCATGTGCACGCTGCTCATTCCCTTCTCGCAAGCCCAGGCTGGCGGATCAACGCTGGCCATGGAGCAATCATTCCCAAATGTCGCCAATGGCTGGGCGAAGGTAGAACGCTGGAAGGACAGTAATCCCATGTTCACAGCGGAACAATATCCCCCAGATGGCCGGGGAGATCAGAATGGACAGCGGCTCACCTTCTTCGGAGGCGTTGGCCAGCCCCATTCAAGCCGCTTCTTGCTGTACTATGCACCTCAATATGACACCAATGCAAAATCCACACCCGTTCTGCTTGTCCATGGTGCCAACGACAATGCCGACCGGGCTTGGGCTAACCCAAATGAGTTCGGGCCGAATACTTGTGGAGCTTCCACATGCCCGAGCACAGGCCTGATGCAGCAGCTTGTCAGCCAAGGATATAAAGTATTTGCAATCGGATTCGGCCACAAGCATGGAGACAATTACTATGCCGCCGAGCACATCCAGAATGCCATCCACATTATTAAGCAAACAACGGGTGCCAGCAAAGTTGATGTTGTCGCTTGGAGCAAAGGGGCCTTCGCCTCGCGGATGTATGCTTCCTCCGTAGTGAAAGGCGGCGGAACTCCATATGCCAATGATATTCGAAAACTTATTCTCATTGGCAGTCCGAATAAAGGAACGGACTTTATCTTCAGGCACGGGTGGACCTTCAATTATGGAATCATTCCAGAGTGCGGCGGCAATGTCAATGCCCCTTCTCCCCACACACAAATGATCTGTTATGGCATCTGGCGCAATCATCCCGAGCTGTCCATATACAGCACATCTCAAGGTAACTATTTCCCCGGGCAAAAGCAAATGTTGGCGAAATGGGACACTGCGTACCCGCTTCCCGCGACTGAGCAAGATTGGTTCACAACCTATTATGGAGGTACGGGATTCTTCACGAAGGGAGATGGGATCGATGCCGCAATCCAGCAGGGCTCGCTTGTTAACAAACTTATAGGCTCTGGCATACCAGGTACAATTAACACTTACCTGCTGTCTGGCAATGAAAACAACATTCCGAATGTGCACAATGAGCATACAGGGCCTAGTGATGGAGTGGTATTCGTGAACAGTGCTTCCGCAACGGATGGAATTGGAACTGTCACAGGAAATGTTACCTTGAAGCTCAATCATTTAAAACTATCCTGGGCTCCGCAATCCGTAAATGTCATCGAACAATGGCTCAATGCAACTCCTTAATACAAAAAAATTAATAATTAGTAAAATTATTGAATTTTTATCCAAAATGATTGTATGATAGGAGTGAAAGTTACCAATTGATAGATGGGAGGATTTGAATGAAAAAGATTTTGCTTGTTATGCTTCTGTTGACGTTGTTCGTTCCTACTACCGTTGGCGCGTTGGGTCAAGATGAAGAAGCACAGTTGGATCGCGTGTTAGGGGTATACCCTGATGTGACGAAGGAACAGCTCTTGTCCGAAATTGATTACGCTTCCCGTGTTACAAATCAGCCACGCAACGTCATCATCCAACAGATGTACAAGGAGCTCCGTTCTAAGAAGGTAACACCACAGATGAGCATCGCCTCAGGGGACAAAGGACAAGGAGCTTATCAGCTCGCCTCTTCCAGCAAAGGCGATGTGTTCTTCGAGACCGCTTCGACGATCGGCATCCCTCACGGCCATGTAGGCATCTACTACACACCGGATTATATCGTCGAGTCTGTCCCTAGCACAGGAGTCCGCAAAGTAAAGCTTATTGATAAGCGAGTAGATAGCGGCTCCAAGATTCTCACCCTCAAGAACGAATATGCCAACGCAACTGCGCGGTCCCAAGCTGCTGACTGGGCAAATGGCCGCATCGGTGAAAAGTACTCCTACAATTTTGCTACGAATCGTCTTACCTCATGCTCCGGCGACAAGAACTGCTCCAAGTTAGTATGGTGCGCCTTCAAAGAGAAAGCCAACATCGATATTGATAGAGATGGCGGACTCGGTGTATATCCTGTCGATATTCGCGACTCATCCATGTTCACAACATTAAGAAGCTATTAATTTGTTTGGAACGGAGATGAGAAGCTTGAAGACCTCGAATCATGCTATGTTACGCATCTTTATCTATACCGTCTTCCTAGCCATTTCCTCTCTTCTCATCTCTTGTTCTCAATCGTCTCCACAAGACAATAATACCAAGCTGAATAACCCTCCCGTCGCCCTTGTCTACTACTCTACTTCCTTATCTCAGGAAATCATCGGCGGCGGGAACTCTCACTTCTTGTCTATCGACAAGGACGGGAGCATTCAGACTCGGAACGGAGATGGATTGGAATGGAATGCCCCTGTCCAGCTTCAGGACTCGAATCGCATTGTCATCCAAGCAAGAGAGAAGGTTCATGTGCAGCAAGGCAAGGGAATTGAGGATACATATTCTTCACGTTGTAGAGTAAGTGCAGGGTATAGGCAGATGTCGGGCTACTTAACCTCGAGCAAGTTGTATTACGCTTTGTTCAACAAAGGGATTGACACCCATGACAACTATATATCTACCATCCGCTGGGGAGATGCGCAGCACCATAATTGCGCGGATATTCCAGAGTTTGTTGAGGCGCAGGGCAGCGATGAGAATCATATTTATGTATTGACCTCTGATCATGCCTCTCTGCAAGGCCTAAACCTTGTTGTGATGGAGCTAGAGGGGAGCAAGCTTCAACAAACGAAATATCCTCTATTGGACATCTATACAGGCTCGCTCATCGTGCAATCGAAGATGGTTTCCACACAAAATAATATGTACGTGGTCTTCTCAACCCGAGATGAGCACAATCGTATCCATCTTCAGCTTATGGAAATTGATAAGTCCACACATACGGCAACAACCTATTCGCTTCATACATACGGAGAAGAGCCAGACAATGCATATTTCTCGCTTAGCGCCAATAGTATCGGCATCGTGGATAAGATGCTCTATTATGTAGACGGCTACGGTACAATCTTCTCGTTCTTACTGGATACAAAGGCTTCTGTGAACTCCAACACCCTTGCCAAGTTCCAGCGGTCATCCAATGTAAACGATGCGATGGGCTATGTATATGGCACTTTCTATTATCTGTTCCGCTATGATGACGCCGACCAAGTACATAAGATTGAACAATACCAATTGTCGGATGGCAAATTGCTAAAAAAACTCCCTATTCCTAACCTGACTTCGAAACTTTCCTCCGGCGTCTACTTATATGATTTTCAAATGCTCACCAATCTGTAAATGCTCTCGCGGGCTGCCTTCATCTTCATCCAAGACGAGGCAGCCTTTTTTTCTTGAACGAGATCCCCCCTCACTCACCCCACTTACCGTAATTTACCTATAGAAATTTACTTAAAATTAAATGTTTAATAGATTGAATGAGCATTACATCATATTTTTCCAACCTATTCAGAAGGGAGGTGTCTAGGCGTTCAATCGCGTAGAAGCAGACCATAGCATCGCAAAATAGAACAGCAGGGGTGGACTAGCATGGTAACACAGAAGAAGTGGATTTCACGCATCGTCAATATGTCGCTGCGGGTAAAGCTCCCACTGTTAATCAGCACATTGGTAGTAGCAATGTTGATTGGAACGAGTACGATACTGTACTGGTTCAGTTCTGACATTCTCTTGAAGGAAAGCAAAAATAGTTTGACTATGAACGCCAACCGCATCGGCGAAGGATTATCGTCTTCCGTAAAGCTGGAAGCACAGTCCGTATATTTGGCCTCAATACATGGTACATACCGCTCATTGCTGGATCTTCGAGCAGCGTCGTCTATGGATGATGCTCATTTTTTTTCGAAGGATAATTCCTTGTTCAACGAAGCAAATAGACTGCTAACCCAAAGTTTCCAAGGCAGTACGGGCACGGAATCCTATCAGCTCATTGATAAGAAAGGGATCGTCATTGCAAGCTCCACTCCGGAAGCCATCGGGCAAAGCCGCGCAGATCGCGCCTATTTCCAGGCTGCCATGAAGGGAACGCCGACCATCAGTGACGCTTTAACTTCGAAGAGCACCGGAAGCCAAATCGTCGTATTCGCCCAGCCGATATCAGCGCACGACTCGAAGGTAGACGGTGTCTTTATTTCGACAGTCAACACCTCGTTCTTCGTGGAGCAGTTGAAGCAAATGACCAGCGATAATGTAGGCACAATTATTATTACAGACCGCCTAGGCCATACGCTCTTCCATTCACAGGATAAGACCGCGACTGGAAAACAGATTAAGTCCAACAAGCTGAAATCGATTTTCCAAGCTTCTGGAAACAAGGATATTGTTCGCGGTAATCTTGACGATGCCGATCAATATGTTCTGTATTCGAAGATTCCAGGAGCAGATTGGACTGTATTCTCGTTCGACAGTTATGCGAACATTAAGCGCCCACTCGATCATTTATTTATGAACATATCAATTATAACGCTTGGCGCTCTGCTGCTGTCCGTAGCTGCTGGCTTACTTATCTCGCTTTCCATAACGCGGCCAATAGGCAGATTAACAGAATCGTTCAAGAAGCTGGCTTCCGGCGATCTCACCGTCGCTGCTACAGGAAGCTATAAGAGTGAATTCAAAGACCTGGCAGACAGCTTCACGGTCATGGTAGAACAAAATAAAAACTTGATTGGCCACATGAACCGCTCCATTGCACAGTTGAATACAAATACAGACGAATTGGACGCTGCTTCCAAACAAACGAATATATCCATTCAGGAAACTTCGATCACCACGATGGAAATCGCGAAAGCGATGGAATCTCAATCATTCGATACTGAACATATTGTTAATCAATTCAGTGATCTCGGTGACAAAATCGCAGTCGTTAACCAATTGTCGTCGGCAGTTAAGGAGCGTACGGACTCTATTATTGACGTCTTCCATACCGGAAATGAAGTTATCAACCAGCTCATCCGGGCTCATGACGACAGTGAGAAAGAGGTCAGCTCCATTGCGACCATAACCACCAAGCTAGAGGCAAGCTCGATCAGCATTGCTTCGATTACGGAAGCGATCGGCAAAATCGCCAAGCAAACGAACTTATTAGCACTGAACGCATCGATTGAAGCCGCTCGCGCCGGTGAACATGGCCGAGGATTCGGTGTCGTTGCTTCCGAAGTCAGACAGCTCGCAGAACTGTGTGCACAGCAGTCTAGTGATATTGAGGAAATCATTACAAATAACCTAAGCTTGACCAAGGAGGCGAACGATTCCGTACGCAGTCTCCAAAACGTATCCACTCAGCAAGATCAATATGTCGACCAGACAAAACAAGCATTCGAAGTGATCCTGAATAATGTCATGGATATCACCAAACAGATTAAAGACATGGCCTATGAGATCGATATTATGAAACAGAACAAAGATGACGTTATGGAGCTCGCACAGAACTTATCCGCCTCTGGCGAAGAAGTATCGGCTTCCGTTGAGGAGGTTACTTCGACCATTCAAGTACAATCAGCTATGGTGCAGCAATTGTCCTCGATGATTGAGGAGATTGACAGCCTTACCAAGCAGCTGAAGGAAGCTTCTTCGAAATTTAAAACCGAATAGCATGCAAAATGGGGCTCCCAAAAGTCATTTGACATGACTAGGGACGCCCCTTTCTTTATTTGACTCAAGTGTTCACTGCGCCCATTTACCGTAATTTACCTATATAAAAACACGTAAATATTTCCGTTGAATAGATTAACAGACTTCTGATCATATTTTTTCCAAATAGTTGGAAGGAGGCATATACAGAGATGGAAAATCGGATTTACATAGGAGTCATTGGAACATATTTTGTACATCAGGGGTGAGACGAGGATGATAAAATCTAAGAAGTGGGGCTTTCGCATCGGGAATATGTCACTGCAAGTAAAGCTTCCGTTGTTAATCAGCACCTTGGCGGTATGCATGTTGATCGGAACGAGTTCCATATTGTACTGGTACGGATCCGACATGCTTTTGAAGGAAAGCAAGAACAACATGATTTTGAATGCCAACCGCATCGGTGAAGGGTTATGGTCGTCCGTGCAGCTGGAGGAGCAGTCCATTTATTTGGCGTCTATTAATCAGACATACCTCTCCTTGCTGCAGCTTCGGGCGGAGCATTCCTTAAAGGATGCCGATTTTTTCTCTGAACGTAATCCGCTTTTCATGAAGGCGAATAAGCTGATGGCTGATAGTCTCAAAACGAGCTCGGGCAGTCTCATCGATAAGAACGGCATCATCATTGCGAGTTCGAACCGAGACAACATTGGAAGCAGCCGCACGGATCGGGCCTATTTCCAAGCGGCAATGAAAGGACAATCGTTCATCAGCGAGTCGATTGTATCCAAAAGTACTGGCAGTCAGGTGGTTGTGTTCGCTCAGCCTATCCTGGGGGATGGCTCGAATGTTGAAGGTGTGTTTATTATGACCGTGAACACCTCGTTTTTTGTAGACCAACTGAAGCATGCGGACGATAATGGGCAAGGAAGCACCATAATCTTGGATCGCGAAGGCCGAACCATCTTCCACTCGAACAATAATTCGGCAATCGGAAAGATGGTCGAATCCGACAAATTTAATTCAGTCGTTCAGACTCCGGTTAAGGGGCAAATCTCCCGAGGAGGTATTGAGGATCCGGAATACTTTATCCGTTATTCCAAAATTCCGAAAGCAGATTGGACAATTGTGGTACAAGACAGCTATAAGAACATTAAGAAACCTCTTAATGATCTATTCGCCAAAATATCGATCATTACGCTTGTTGCCCTATTGATATCCTTGACGGTGGGTATCCTCATCTCACGTACGATTACGCGGCCAATCGCAAGACTAACCGACTTATTCAAGACATTGGCGTCCGGCGATCTTACCGTTGCTGCAACAGGCAACTACAAGAGTGAATTCAAAGACTTGGCGGACAGCTTCACCATCATGGTCGAACAAAATAAGAGCCTGATTTCCCAAATGAATCACTCAATCGAACATTTGAACACAAGCACAAGTGAATTGGATACCGCCTCCAAGCAAACGACGATATCCATTCAGGAAACTTCGATTACGACCATGGAAATCGCCAAAGCTATAGAGTCCCAAGCGCTTGATACCGAGCAAATCGTAAATAAGTTCGGTGATCTCGGGGATAAAATTGCAGTTGTCAATCAATTGTCATCCGCTGTGAAGGATCGGACGGATTCCATTATTGAAGTCTTCCATAGTGGAAATGAGATCGTGAATCAGCTGATACATACCCATGGTGACAGTGAACAGGAAGTTGCTTCAATCGCAGCCATCACGGCCAAGCTGGAGGAAAGCTCCTTGCGCATTGCCTCCATTACAGAAACCATTGGCAAGATTGCAAAGCAAACGAACTTGCTCGCGCTTAACGCATCGATAGAAGCCGCACGAGCTGGGGAGCATGGCAAAGGATTCGCTGTTGTTGCTTCCGAAGTAAGACAATTGGCTGAGCTATGTGCAAAGCAGTCAAGCGAGATCGAGGAAATCATCACAGACAACCTAAGCTTGGCGCAAGAGGCAAACGGATCAGTAAGAAGCCTTCAAGATGTATCTGCCAAGCAGAATCAATACGTGGGCGATACGAAGCTGGCGTTTGAAGCCATTTTGAACAACGTTGTTGACATCACTGATCAAGTCAAGGGCATGGCCTACGAAATGGACAACATGAAGCGGGGCAAAGAGGACGTTATGGAACTGGCTCAGAACTTGTCCGCTTCTGGCGAAGAAGTGTCTGCTTCCGTTGAGCAGGTAACCTCTACGATTCAAGTACAATCGGCTATGGTGCAGCAATTGTCCTCGATGATTGAGGAAATTGACAGCCTTACCAAGCAACTGAAGGAAGCTTCTTCGAAATTTAAAACCGAATAGAAAGAAAAATAGACCGTTTCCTTGCTGGGAACGGTCTATTTTAATATTATCGTGTGGAACGATTTTCCTATTCTATTGTCATGCCTCTCCTATCATGAATCGCATTGTATCGTTTTATCATAGGTTACTTCTTTTATCTATAATTCGAATCTGCAATATCTCATTTTACTCGATTTGGTCATCTCGCGATGCGAATTGGAGCTTGTACTTTTGTCCCATTTTATAGAAAAACCCTTCATAAACTCTCCCAAATCTCCGATAAACATCATAATATCTCCCAACTTATATTTCCTTAGGATAAAATACCCTCAACACAATAATCACATTTATCTTGCTAATGGAACACATTCGGCAAGTTTTAGATTCAAAAAAAAGTTGATGTGGTATATTTTTCATTATAGGAGCCAGAATGAGCCAGACAACATTTATCAACGTAGAGAGGGTGAGTGGCTATTGCCCCGTCTAATTCTGATGATCAGAAAAAAGAAGATTTGAAAGATAAAATCGAGCGAATTCGCCAGCAATTGCTTAAGGTGGCAACAGAGAGAAAAAGCCTTACCGATGAGAAGGTAATTGTCTTAAGCCAAGAGCTGGATCATCATCTATTAAAGTTCCAGCAGGAAACAAGGAAATGAACGATTCCAGGTAGAACCTTTCGAAACAGTTGGGTGTACGAAACTTGCGATTACGCGATGATTGTCTTGCACACGCAAAAAGCAGACCACGGATTGCTTGGTCTGCTCCTTGCCGGGGATAGATTCGAAACGGGAGGTCTCGTCTCTATAGTGGCCAATAAATACGATGGAATTGCCGTGATTCACGAACCTCCACAGCCTGAAGCGTATTGTCAATTAAGAATACGTTTTATTGCTTATTCAAACCATTCAAAAACATCTTCGTATAGATCGAAGCAACCTCGACATCGGATACGGCGCCTTCCGGATTGAACCAGGTGTAACACCAGTTACAGGCACCAAGGATACCGAATGTCATCATATCCGCCGGGATATCATTGCGGAATTCTCCGTTCTCCATTCCCTGCTCGATGACGGATTGTAAATTGAACCGGAACTGATCCCGCTTCCCCTTGATTACATTTAGATCCTCGCCCGAAATATGAATAAGTTCGCGAAAAAATATCCGTGCGCTGGCACCCTTTTCCGCGATTTCCCGAATCATCATGTTGATTACGCCAGCCAGCTTTTCCTGACACGATCTATCCGGGCGTTCAAAAATGGTTTGCTGTTCTGCTAGTAAATAGTCAATATATTGCAGATGAATATGCGTTAACAGCTGTTCTTTGCTCGTAAAATAATAATAAAAAGTGCCCTTTGTCACGCCGAGCGTGTCGACAATATCTTGAATCGAGGTTTCGCTGAACCCTTTCGATTCGAACAGCGCAATACTGTGTCTGATGATTTTATCCTTCATGGACAGCTCCAAGCGTGATTCTCCCCTCATGTCGAATAATATGTTTCTATGTTAGCTTGAACAATAGAGACATGTAAAGGGAACAAGTGGATATTTTGCATTTCAAATCGTTGATACGATTCTTCTATCTGGAGCTCGATTTTTCCCCGGCTTTCTTCCATGCCTCGTCCTGCAATTTGCGCCACAAAATTTTGCCGCTACCAGTAACCGGAAGCGAAGCGACAAATTCGATAATTCGAGGGTATTTATAAGCTGCCATGTGCTCCTGCGCCCAGCTTATCATATCGCCTTCCGACACGTTGCCGCGCTCCCCTTCGCGCAGGACGATGTAAGCCTTGATTTCCTCTCCCTTGCGCTCATCCGGAATGCCAATGACGCATACTTCTTGGATCGCCGGATGCCGATATAGAATCGATTCTACTTCCGTCGGCCATACTTTGAATCCCGAGGCGTTAATCATGCGCTTCATTCGATCGACGATGAAGAAGTATCCATCTTCGTCGTACCGCCCAATGTCTCCCGTGCGGAAGTATGATTTGCCTTCCACCGTTACAAAAGCGGACCGCGTAGCCTCTGAATCATTCCAGTAGCCTTGAAATAACTGCGGTCCATCTATAATAATTTCTCCTTCTTCCCCCGGCCCTTTTATTTCAAGTGTCATCGGGTCAATGACCCGCGAGTCTACGCCAAAGGCTGGAATGCCAAGACATTGCAGCTTCGGACGGTCAAGCGGATTGCAGTGCGTCTGCGCCATCGTTTCGGATAAGCCATACCCTTCTACAAATCGCAGTCCCGTAACCTGGTAGAGCTTCTCGCCTACGACCTCCGGCAGCCCAGTTCCGCCACCGTTAATCAGCATAAGCGAGCTCAAATCATACTGAGATAGTTCAGGGTTGGCTAAAAAGTCAATAATCATCGTGCTGATTCCTGTCCAATACGTACATTGGTGGCGTTCCATTAACAGGGCGGCCGTGCTGCGATCCCAACGCGTCATGATGACCATGGCTGCACCGACAAAAATGGGAGCGTGCATGCCATGAATCATGCCGATGACATGGAAGAAGGGAAGTGTCGCCAATCCCCTTGCCTCCGGTGTCAATCCTCCCCAGTAAGCAGATGAAATCACGTTCGCTTGTACGGATTTATGGGTGTGCATACACCCCTTTGGCTTGCCGGTCGTGCCCGATGTATACGGGAGAACTGCCAGATCACTTCCCTTCGTCGTCGGGAAGGAACCCCGATGAACAGTCGCTACTTTCATGGCCTCCGTCCAGGACACAGCTTGGGGGGATATTGATTCAAGACGTGATGCCCTGACGATGTCAGGCACTTCTTCACCCACATTGCTGCAGTAATCCGAATAGGTAGCAACAATGATGCGTTCGAGGCGACGATCTGATAATAACGGTTCGATACGTGAGTACAGCTCCTGGCTCACAAAGCCAACTCTTGCATTACTGTCTTCAATAAGGTAGGAAAGCTCTTCGGTGAGATTCATAGGATTGATAGGTACAACGATAGCGCCGGATCGCATAATCGCGTAATAAGAGATAATATACTGAGGACTATTCTGCATATATAACAGCACGCGATCGCCTTGCTCTACGCCGAGATGGAGCAAATAAGCGGCCATCAAATTGACTTCTTTCCATAAGGTTCGATAGGAAATAGAGTTGTTATAATAAATGATTGCCGTCTTATCCGGATAACGGCGGGCAGAAACCTCCAAGTTGTCAGTAAGCGTCGTGTCCGGAACTGAAATGGAAACAGGCAATCGTGCGGGCCAATACGCATAATGGGACTGCGTCATCAAAAATCGCCTCCTCATTGCTAACCATTTTGTCATTCAGAACGAATAAAAACCGACAAGTGCTACAGACCGTTGAATGAAGGCTGTCTCTTCTCGACGAACGCCCGAACACCTTCCTGGTGATCCTCGGTCGTGACCATCATGGCTTGCGTAACTCTCTCCCGTTCTAATATGTCATCCAACGAGGAAGTCAACGACTGGTCGGCGATTTTCTTAAGCATCCCATACGCCTTAATGGGACCCTTCGCCAAGCGGGAGGCGTATTCCAGCGCACCGGATTCCAATTGCTCCAAAGGATACAGCTTATTTACGATACCCAAGCGGTGGGCATATTCCGCATCGATCGGCTCGGCATTGAATAGCAGTTCCTTAGCTCGGTGTATGCCAATGAGGCGCGGCAAGAAGAACAATCCCCCTCCATCGGAGATGAGACCGACTTGGGCAAAGCTCATCGCAAATTTGGCGTCATTGGCTGCAACAATCAAATCGCAAGCTAACGCGAGATTGAAACCTGCACCTGCCGCGAATCCATGCACGACCGCTATCACGGGCTTCTCGATTTCTTTAATGGAATGAACCAGTTCATTCATCATTCCAATATGATCATAGACGTTATTCGGCTTTGCGCCGCTCATTGTCGTCACGTCTCCGCCTGCACTGAAGGCGCGTCCTGCCCCCGACAAGCAGATGACTCGAATGTCTGTATTTCTCTGCGCCTCCTCCAGCGCATCGATAATCCCCCGAATCATCGAAGGACTGAACGCATTCAGCTTCTCTGGACGATTCAGCTTCAACGACAGAACATGCCCTATCTTTTGTACAAGTAAATGCTCATTGCCCATATCTCAAAGAACCTCCCTATTGTGATGAACCGCAACTCTATCTTGCGCAATAATCGTAATCTAGTTTACAGCTTGCCACGTTCTGCTTGCTGCCAAGCGTGTGCAATCAGCGTCTGTACGGTATCGTTGAAACGGCCAAAGCGCTCATCGCTCGTCTGCCCTTTTTTCCAACGGTAGTAAATTTGCTGACAGATGACCGCCAGTTTGAAGTAAGCGAAGGTCAAGTAGTAATGGGCCTCCGATACATCTCGCCCGCTTTTTGACGCATATGCCTCTAGGAATTCGGCACGTGACATGAAGCCGGAGCGAACCGTAAGCGGAACATGGCCCAAGCCGTGCAGCAGCTCCGACGGGTCATTCGGTTCAAACCAGTAGCTGAGCGCTGCTCCGACATCGGCCATTGGATCGCCCACCGTCGCCATCTCCCAGTCAAATACGCCGACGATCTCTGTAAGATTGTCGCCTGCGAACATGATGTTGTTCAGCTTATAATCGTAATGGATGACGGTCGGTGTCTGTGAATTCGGCAAGAAATCAGCCAGCCATTTTTTGAGTTTCTCTTCTCCTGGGATCTCATCCGTCTTGGCTCGCTCATAACGTTCTATCCAGCCATGCACTTGCCGACGCATAAAGCCGTCTGGCTGGCTAATCGCCCTTAGATTCGTTTCCCGATAAGGAACTTCATGCAGCCTGGCCAATGTCGAGACCATCGTCTCGGAAATGTCCCTGCCCAGTTGAGGCGTATATTCCACATCCGAAGGAAAGCTTCGATCCAACACGATTCCGTTCCGGCGCTCCATCACGAAGAAAGGACTGCCAATGATTGAGGTGTCGCCGCAGTACAAATACGGACGAGGCGCAAGCGAAAAAAATGGATGCAGTCTTGAGAGAATCGTATATTCGCGCTGCATATCGTGTGCCTTAGGAGCGACTGGCCCCAATGGAGGACGGCGCACTACTGCCTGCCAATCCCCGCTCCTTATCGCGTATGTTAAATTGGAATGTCCCTCCCCGAACTGCTCCACTTCCAATGGGGCTTCCGGAAGATCGAGATGCTCACGTAAATGCTCTTCTAGCGCAGCAACATTCAACTCCTCGCCCTTGCGAACGGGAATCGTATCCTGCTGTAATGTCTCTTGCCTGGACGTCATGGTATGCAGACCTCCTTCATTCTTTCAAAATAGCTTTACTGGATAAAAAAGACGAGACACTTGCCATGGATCGCGATTCAGGGACAGTTACATGGCTGTCATGCCGCCATCCACAGTCAGCACCGCACCGGTGATGTAATCGGAAGCCTCGGATGCCAGAAATACGACGCTTCCCTTCAGATCGCGATCAGATCCGAGCCGTCTCAACGGGGTGAGGCTTACTATTTGTTCGCCTCCGTGTTGAAGAACATCGCGGGTCATCTTGGTTGGGAAAAATCCCGGAGCAATCGCATTGACATGAATGTTGTGCTTGCCCCATTTGACCGCGAGATCCTTCGTGAATGCAATGACCGCGCCCTTGCTTGCGCTATAGCCAATGGCATCCAGCCATTCCGGATCCGACCCGCCCAGTCCTGCCACGGAAGCGATGTTAATGATTTTGCCGCCGCGCTGCTCAATCATGATCTTCCCAGCTGCCTGTGACATCAAAAACGTACCGGTTGCATTGATGTCCATTACCTTATTCCAAGCTTCGAGCGGCATATCGACAACTGGCGCGCCCCAAGAAGCACCGCTGTTGTTCACCAAAATGTCGAGACGACCGAACTTTTCTGCCGTCTGTTCCACCACACGCCGTACGTCGTCTGGATTTCTAACGTCACAAGCCATCGCATGACATGAGGAGCCTGTATCCTGTTGGATTCGGGCCGCCGTCTCCAGACATGCGTCAACCCTGCGCGAGCAGAGAACGAGATTCGCACCCGCTTCAGCCAAGCCATGAGCAATTTGCTCGCCGAGCCCTCGCCCGCCGCCAGTTACAATCGCCGTTTTACCCGATAAGTCAAATAATTGCTTGACGTTCACCTTCCATCCCCCATTCATGAAAAGGCTAAAGTCTCGTTTGTACCTTCAAATTTGTTCTAATCGTTTCTACCCTTTTCACATCGTAATCGCTTTCATCTCTTCGTACTTGCGAAGCTCCATTTTGGCGATGGCGGCCTTGTGCACCTCATCCGGCCCGTCCGCTAAGCGCAGCGTTCTTGCATTGGCCCAATGCGAGGCAAGCGGGAAGTCTTCGCAGACACCTGCGGCCCCAAGCGCTTGAATGGCCCGGTCAATGACCTGCAGCGCCATATTGGGAGCGACCGCTTTAATCATGGCAATTTCCGCTTTCGCCGCTTTATTTCCGACTGTGTCCATCATGTAAGCCGCCTTCAGCGTCAGCAGGCGCGCCTGCTCGATTTCAATACGCGAGGAGGCAATCCAATCCTGCACGACGCCCTGACGGTCTAGCGTCTTGCCGAATGCCGTACGCTGCCGTACACGCTTGCACAGTACTTCGAGCGCGCGTTCTGCCGCACCGATCAGGCGCATGCAATGATGAATGCGTCCTGGACCAAGCCTTCCCTGCGCAATGGCAAATCCCTTGCCCGGTTCCCACAGCATGGAATCGAGCGGTATTCGTACGCGATCATACTCAATTTCCGCATGTCCGTGCGGTGCGTGATCGTAGCCGAACACGGGCAGCATGCGCTTGACATTCACACCAGGTGCATCCATCGGCACGAGAATCATAGACTGCTGCTCATAGGCCGGCGCGTTCGGATTCGTCTTCCCCATCACGATCGCCACCTTGCAGCGCGGATCTCCGGCACCGGAAGACCACCATTTGCGTCCGGTTACGACATATTCGCCGCCTTGCCATTCGATGGTCGCTTCAATGTTCGTTGCATCTGAGGACGCGACATCCGGTTCCGTCATCGAAAAGCATGAACGGATATTCCCTTCAAGCAGAGGAACAAGCCATTTGTCCTTCTGCTCCCGCGTCCCATACCGCACAAGCACCTCCATGTTGCCCGTATCCGGCGCCGAACAATTGAATACCTCTGGGCCAATAAGGGAACGTCCCATAATTTCGCACAGGGGCGCATATTCTAGGTTGCTGAGGCCTGCACCGTATTCGCTGTCCGGCAGGAACAGGTTCCAGAGACCGGCCCGCTTAGCCTGCTCCTTCATCTGCTCCATGATCGGAGGGATCTCCCATCTGCTTCCGGCCTGACCAAGCTGTTCCTCGTACGTTCGTTCTTGCGGATACACCACATCATTCATGAATTCCAGCAACGTTTTCCGCAAAGATTCAACCTTCTTGGAATAATCGAAATTCATTGGCATAGCCTCCCTTCACTCAACATACTGACCGGTTAGTATGTTAACGTCATACTTACTATAGATCTATTTTCCAAATTATTCAAGACGATCTTAATGTTGAAACTCTTCTAAATTATACGTTCCTCCAATCACCTAACATTATATTTTATTCAGTTATATTCTATTTCTATCATTTTAAGAGAATTTATGTTTAGACAGCCCCTTGTAAATCCGTTAATATGTTCATATATTATGCACCTGAGGGGACTAAATTTCATGAAAAAATACTTACTGCCTGTTGTATTATCAATCTTTCTTGTATTATCATTTTCATTTCATGCATTTGCTTCAAGTACTGGGCAAGACTCCAGTAAACCCGAGAGTGGATGGAAAAGATTCCCTTATAGCGAATTCAACATATCGTATGAGGGACAATGGAAAGTCTGCGAGGTGTCGAGCTGTACTAAAAACGTAAGGTACACAAGCGGCTCGAAGATGAAATTTAATTTTGTCGGAGAACAATTCCGATTCATTTCCTATTATTGGAGCAATGGCTCAACGGACATTGATGTTTATATTGACGGAGTAAAAACAGGTAATTTCTCACTAATCGGGAAAGATGACAGCACTTCGAGAACCATGTACGAAAGTCCGATTTTGGCGTCAAACGAACATTCCGTTGAAATCGTGAACAATACGACAGACTATTTATATGTCGTTGCTCTGGATTTGCCTGACGACAGCACATTACAACCGTTTGATCCGAAAACACCGGAACCAGAACCCGAACCTAAGCCCGAGCCTAAACCAGAACCGGAGCCCGAAAAAGGTGAGAGAGCCATTCTAGTCGTTACCATGACAACGGGGCTGGAAAAGGAATTTGACTTAAGCATGAGAGAAGTGAACGACTTTATCAACTGGTATGAAAATAAACAAGCCGGTTCAGGCACAGCGTCCTACGCCATAAACAAGCATAACAATAACAAGGGGCCGTTCAGCAGCCGCAAAGACTTTGTGATTTTCGATAAAATATTGACCTTCGAAGTAAATGAGTATTCCATTAAATAATTCTGAGAGTCGTAGGGGAAAATCCTATGGCTCTTTTTAGTATGCATCCTAAAAAGCTCCTTTATTTTTTCCGTCCATGAAATTTATTCAACACGCAAATTCCGAGTGAATACGATACGATTGTTGAAACCACCATTAGAATAAATGCCCCTGTACTCATACCCTTCCCCTCCTGTAAAATACTTCTATATTCTACTTCTCCTGTTGAGCAAAATGTGCTTGTCCATTGAAATGATGTTGAGATTTCCTCAATACGCTTCTTGTTTCCAGCCGCTCTGTTGCAAAATCACAGCAAAACAAGAACAAAATGCAGGAAGTGCTGAGATAGGATCAGATCGGCGATAATGAAGCTGGCGGAGTACTGGAGTATGTCATTACAGGGGCTCATTTCGGAATTAGGCTGTTTATTCCTTTAGTGGCGTGCCTTGCGTTGATCACCTTTACATTTCAGGAACTGACCGTTCGCATGTGTGCGGTTACGCAGAAAGGACCCACGTAGCTTATTTTCGAGCACTTTGGTCCACTGCTCAGCTTATTGCTGGTCATTTCGGTTGCGATCTTACAGGGTATTGGACGAAGGGGTGTCTGGCACTGTTCGTTGGCGCATTGAACTTGGTGTTTGTGGTCATCACCTTCATTACTCGTCCGAGCATGTCCGATGTCGGTCACGCATTTGCCAGCTGGATTGTCCTGAATTGCTCCAGATCAGTCTTGTCTGGTATATTGTCAGCCACGATGGCGGTATGATAATGGTACCGGTTCTTATCTTCATCATGATTCTAACGAACAGTTTCGAGCTTAATTGTAATGTTATTCTATGAGACATTTTGGATATAACAATGGTAGAATCGTTTACAGGGGGAGCAGCAGAGGTCGAATACTTATTTCCTGCCGTTGTACCGAAGTAAGGTACAGCGGCTTTGTCACATCTCACTCTGGGCTTAGATAGGGACGGGAAGAGAATTTGTAAGTGAAGCCGTTTCGGGGAAAGTAACTCTGGGATGGAATCTTTCGATATAGGTGCGCGTTATGAGGGATGAGTTGTTTCTGTTTTTTATCATATGGATAGATAAGGGGCGAGTCATATGCTTACAACGTTTCTCTCAACAGAGCAGCATAAGGACTACATAACACTGCAATTCGGGATACACAATGTGGCAGGAGAAGATCTGGTCATTTCCTACGGCTCGCAACCGTATGACTTTATCGTCACGAATGAAGTTGGCAAGGAAGTGTACCGTTGGTCGTTGAATAAATTTTTTACCGCAGAAGTAGTCGAACGAACCTTGAACAATGATGAGAAGATGAGCTATGAGGAACGATGGTCTTTTCTAGACCATGAAGACAAGCCGGTACCTAGAGGCAAATACAAAATAGAAGTAGTCTTCCTCATTCACCTGCCTGAGTTGATCGAGCCACAATCTCCTCAGTACCTGTCAATCAGCTCCGAGATCAGTACCAACATCGATAAGTAGCGGAAAGATGTATTGATTGGAATATCGAAACGATACAGTTATAGCTTGTACAGCATAACATCATAATCGACGAATACATGTTCAATCATCTCACTGACAACATCCCAATCTCCATTCGCCAAGCCACAACCGATACCATACGGCAGAGCAACAGATAATTGGTTCTGTACAGCGTATTCTCGTAACGTAGTCAGGGAGGTTCGTAGCGCCTCATAGTTCGTATAAACTCTACTCTTTTGTCTGCCATATTCTAATTGACCGAACAGATTCGCTATATGTCTAGAACCTTCCTGGACGATATGACACTGGCCCAGCAGCTCATCTGGACTGTTATGCTGGGAACAATACTGCTTATAGCTTGGATACAACATACTGTATTTGTCCCGCAGCGCCTTCGCTATACCAGAGCCCATTACCCCTTGGCAGTTCACCTGATGTCCAATAATCAATTCCTTCGCATTCAATAAATCACCTATGATTACGTTTACTGGCATTCAGCACCTCTCCTTGTCAATCTGACATATATGCTTAGTTTATTGAACTAAAAAACGCACCATAAGGTATGATGCATGTTGTGAATGAGAAAATACGAAAATACCCAACCCCATTTCTCTCCTTGAACATATTTCCTCCAGCTGCTGTAAAGATCTGTATCATCATTATATCAAAACTGTAAAATGGAACCAATATCCGGAATAACCAACTATATTTCAACACAAAAAAATAATCCAATAATATCCATAAATACTATATACTCGGACAATAATGTATGTTAAGATTAATCATGGTTGGCCAGCCAGAAACTGAGTTCTTTTACATCTTGGTATTTCATACACGCTACTAGGATCTACATTCAGATTCTGAAATAATGGGAGGCATGAAATATGCAGAGATTAAAGAAACTATCAGCATCAATCGCGCTGGTCGCTTGTTTAATGGTCTTTGGATCAAGTTCGTCGTTTGCACTCCATGGTTGGGGAGATACAATGAGAACAGCTAACGACATGACAGACGGTTCTTATTACCAGTCTTGGGTACCTCTCGAAAGCTTGACTGACGAAGACTGGTATGTCTATGATAATTCCTACGGACAATGGGAACAAAAATACTATGTATTGTTGACTCCCCCATTTGGATTGAATTTACAACTCCAGTACGTTCGAACGGATTATGATAACAATATTATCTCGATTCAATATATAAACCAAAACGGCCCAGGCTTACAAGAGTTTCATAGTGGAACCGTTAAGCCGCGAGAAAAAGCTTTTTATCGCGTAATGCCAGTTGGGCCGAACGATTTCGATCCTAATTCGAAATACAAGTTCGAGTTCAAAAAAACAATTTAAATTTACTTCTTGCAAAAGAGCCGTGGGATTCTTTGATATGCTCCCCTTAAAGTAGACAGGTGAAATAATAAAACCTTCTGCTTAAGGGGAGCTTTTACATGCAAAAAAAATGGTGCGCACAAGAGAAACTGGCGGTGTTACAGGAACTGAAAAGCGGAGGAATCGAGTCAACCGCCAAAAAGTACGGCATTGGGGGAACAACCCTACTTGAATGGCGGGATCGTTATGAACAATATGGTTATAGGGGGTTGGAACACCAGCCCCATAACCGAAGTTATTCTGTTGAGCTCAAACTCCAAGCGGTAAAAGATCATTTATTCGGAGGTTTATCCCAACGGCAAGTTATTCTGAAATACAAGATTGCCTCTCGTACCCAACTCCGTAACTGGATTAAGAAGTATAATAGTCATAGCAGCTTAAAAACCTATGTAGGGGGAACGAAAGCTATGGCTAGGGGTCGGTCTACAACTTGGCAAGAACGAGTGGACATTGTTCACTATTGTCTTGCCCATAACCATGAGTATCAGAAGGCAGCAAATCAATATCAGGTCTCATACCAGCAAGTATATCAGTGGGTAAAGAAGTATGAAGCTGGTGGCGAGGATGCATTACAAGACGGACGAGGACGAAAGAAGATACCAGAGGAGCTATCGGAAGCAGATCGCCAAAGACTGGCGATGAAAAAGCTGGAATATGAGAATGAGCGGCTGCGGGCAGAAAATGTTTTCCTAAAAAAGCTACAAGAATTCCAAAGGAGGCGACGTTGAGCCAATACCGACAAGAGATGGTCTATCGCACCATTGAAGGCATTCGACAAGAAGGAACATTTAGCATGAAGTTGCTGTGTGAAATTGCAGGCATTCCGCGTTCAAGCTATTACAAGTGGAGAAGTTCCAAACCCAGTTACCGTGAGCAGGAGAATGTAGAGCTGACGCATGTCATGATGTCCATTTATGAGAAAGTGGAGCGTACCTTTGGATACCGTCAATTGACTCTACACATGCGTCGCCAAACGGGGAAAATGATTAACCAAAAGCGTGTATACCGTTTGATGAAAGTAAAAGGAATTCAATCCGTCATCCGGAGGAAGAAGAAGAAATATACGAGTTCCATTCCACAGCAGGTGGCTGAGAACGTACTAGACCGCAAATTCACTGCAGACGCGCCAAATGAAAAATGGGTTACGGATGTGACGGAATTCAAGTACGGCAACGGCCAAAAAGCGTATTTAAGCGCTATTCTCGACCTTCATGATAAATCCATCGTCTCATATGTATTAGGGCATTCCAATAACAATTCTCTCGTATTTCAGACGTTGAAACACGCCTTGCAAGAAGCTCCAGGAAGCAAGCCCTTGCTTCATAGCGACCGGGGTTATCAATATACCTCCTTGGGCTTCAAGAAAATCTTGGATGATAACGAAATAACTCCGAGTATGTCCCGTGCTGGAAGATGTATTGATAATGGACCGATGGAATCTTTCTGGGGAATTCTAAAATGCGAGAAATATTATTTACATACCTACCATACCTTTGATGATCTCGAGAGAGACATCCGTGCCTACATCCACTTTTACAATAACGAACGATTACAAGCAAAACTAAACGGCCTTAGTCCGATAGAATTCAGAACCAAGGCCGCATAATTGATTTTTATTTTTTATACTGTCTACTTGACGGGGTGCAGTTCACTTTCCTCAACGGCTCTTGTTTATTTGCTACTAAGAAAAAAGGGGTTCTCGCCGTATCATTGTCTCTGTTTTTGGCCATTGCTTTTATCGCGCTCCCTTTAGAAACATTTGTTCGCAAGGAAAAACCTCCTTATTTGTCGAAGTATGTAGAGCTATCGACGAAATGGAGGTTATTTTTATGGATAAGTCTATAATTCTTAAACTAGTTAACGAAGTTACCGAAGAGGTTTTCGCCAAAAATAAAGAAGCCCTGGAAGATGATTCTGTCTTAACAGATAATGTTGAATTGACTGTTCGCTTATCAGCTCTGACGACAATTAAAATTCTTGAGCGCCTCGAACTTATCGATTCAGAGTAGATAGAAAGTAATAGCTTATAGGATTTTTCTTCTTTGCTTTTCAAAGCCTCCGCAATCGTTCTTCGCAACTCTGCTTTATCGATCTCAATGATTATTCCTCTAGCTGCCCAGATTGTAGGGCAGCTAGCTCTTCCCTCACGAACTCCCTTATTCGTTGTTCACATCCTTCACCTCCTCTCAATCAAAAAAGGCCACGCCGTAAGCGAGACCTGAATGTTTATGCTATTGACTTATTTTTTGTCATTAAAGCTTTCTCGACAAGACGACGTTTCTCAATATTGCGATCATTTTATCATATTCATTTCGTTAACCTTGCGAGCAGATGCTTCGCCCCCTGATTCTCCTGTGTTTTCTCATGGTTGCTATTCCTTATAGGTACTTTCAAAACTGAGAACATCTTATGAGGGAAACTGAAGCAAAGCCAGAGTTTCAATTCCTTATAGGTAATTTCAAAACACAAGATTGAGCGCTGAGACGAGGTATTTGCATTACTAATTTCAATTCCTTATAGGTACTTTCAAAACGTGGAATAGAGAAGACATACTTCACCTGTCCGCATTGATTTCAATTCCTCATAGGTAATTTCAAAACTTATAACCCATCTTATGCTATTACATTGCCCCATCAAAATTTCAATTCCTTATAGGTACTTTCAAAACCCCAACAAGTGGCGTCACTACGCCAATAATACCAAACAGCAATTACTCCTACAAGTCAGCTTCACTAATTTCTATTTTCCCAAATACAATACCATATCTCAAAACATCTACTTTTTACTGACGATATCTTCAATTTTCAAATTGTCGTCGATCCCCCGGAGATTTTACGCTATTGGAGGTCGAAGACAATTTGTTGAACAGCACCATTTGTTGAAATCATACACGTAGATTTCAGCTGCTTGTTTACCTTTTATGTAGAATTGCTCTTTCTCTCTATCTTTCTATCTTTAATCTTAACTATCTGAACATTCATAAGCAACGGGCTAAATTTAATTAAACATACTCTTTAGTCGTACTCATCATTGTTGTTCCGTGAAAGCTCGTCGACCAACCGAACAACTGCGACTTATATAGATGTTCTTCTAACACCTCAATATAACTTCCCCACTCCCTATTTACATTTATACCAATATATAGTATAAATGACTTACAGACTAATTGGTATATTTTAGAAGTCTAATTTCTACATCGAGGTGTTTCTATTGAAAAGAAGACTCTTTCCAACGCTTCTCGCTTCAATTCTATGCTTAGCTAGTATATTAACGGGGTGTCAAAAAAACGAGGCCCCTCCATTCTCTAAGGATAAAAAGGCAGAGCTTACGATTGCGTATACGAATGAAAATGCTTTTCTAAAGCGCTACGGCAATCTATTTAATCAAGAGTACCCTAATATAAGGCTTTCTATCGTATCTACGATTCCTCTCGTGACCAAGAAGTTATCTGTGGAGAACTGGGTCCAGCAGAACAAATTCGATATTATCTATTTGCCGCCTGATCTAGTAAAAGAAATGGCAGAACGCAACGATTTGCAAGATTTGGACTTATGGATAAAGCGGGATTCCTTCCCGCTGGAAGAGTACATTCCGCAAGTCATCGAATATGCCCGCTCGATTGGAAATGGGAAGCTATATGGGTTACCTCCTACCTTCTACGGACAAGCTATCGCATTCAATAAAGACCTTTTCGAAGCGTACCATATCGAATATCCGCAAAAAGGAATGACTTGGGAGGACTTGCTCCGCTTGTCCGGTAAATTTCCCAAGGATGACGGGCGTGGCAACACGCTTTTCGGTCTTGGCACCAATGATTCTTCTTCCTTTGAATTCATGCTGAAAGTCGGCTTCGGGCAAGGCCTAACCATGATGCAGGGCAATCCACCCCAAGCGATAGTCTCAAGCGACTCCTGGAAGCAAATTTGGCAGCTTACGCTTCCCCTATTGAAGAGTGGACTATTAATAAATAGCTCCGATCTCAATACGTATATGAATACCTTTCTTGCTGGCAAGCAAGCAATGGCTGTGGTTACGTATGAAGAGTACAAACAGTTGGCCGCCCAGAAAAAAGCTACATTTCAATGGGCGCTAGCTCCGTTTCCTGTTAACCCCAACCAGTCGGGCAACAACGATACATTGCTAATCGACGGATTGTATGCAGTATCCGCTCAATCTACAGAGAAAGAAGCTGCTTGGGAGCTGGTGAAGTTTCTTAATTCTCGCACCATTGCGAAATGGAATTACCGCTCTTTATATGGCTTTTCCACCTTACAAAACGAATTGAGCACGAATCAAGAGGAACGTGAACGATTATCTGCCATGTATGCGTTGCGGCAATCCTATCATCCCATGGGAGAAGTACCGGTTGAACTTGTAGATAAGGCGAATGCTGTAATCAAAAGCATACTGGATGGCGGTCAGTCGCTGGAAGAAGCTTTGCATCAATTGCAGAACGAGGCGCAGCAGATTCCAAAGTAATTCCGATGTATGCGGATCATTCCGTTTACATATATCACATCATCCAGAATGTACAAGTGAGTCGTTACTACGTCTTGCTGGGGGTGATTCATTGTTGCACCGCATAACTGCAGAATGGATTTGCAACAATAAATGAAGGAGATGTGAAGAATGAAAAAGAAAATTACTGTGTTGTGCCTGGCAACTGCCTTGTGTCTCGTAAGTGCAATGTCCGTATCTGCTGCCGATAAAGACCCGAAAGCATCCACGGATGCTTACATTGGCTATGTAATCGGAAACCAAAAGAAAGTGAAAGGCAAAGCCTATGCCCGGACAACCAATTCAAACATGAAAAAAATCAATGTGTTCGGCACCTTTTACGAGGGATCAACCCAAAAGGAACAAGGAACCAATTCTACGACTACCAGCGGCGATGAAACAGCATGGTACACAAGCGAATACAGTGCAACAGGTTCCTACAAGTTGAATGCATTGTCGCGTACATACTACAAGGATGGAACAGAAAGCGATCAATCATCAGCAAGCGATTCTTGGTAATAGCTAAACAGGGTGGGCCTCCCACCCTGTTTTCCAGTTTATATTCTGTTTATATTCGTTGGAGGTATCATCATGGGGAAGAACAAAGTTGCAATACTCTGTATTATACTCTCGATGCTATTAGTATCAGCTTGCCAAAGCAACGTCGAGAAGCCGATAACGATCACGGTGGATTATCCTTCACCAACCGAGTTCTACAAGAGATATGGTCATGCCTTTGAGCAAAAATCCTCCTTTATTAGCATTCAAGTTATCCCCGAGGCGGATCAGTCATCACCGGCTGATCTACGTTATATGGACAATTTATCCGCTTATAAGAAGCTTAGCGACTCAGGTGATCTACTTAATCTTGAACCGTTTATCAAGCAAGATCCTGATGCGTGGAAGAATATATCTCCGATCATGTTCGATTCCTTAAAAATGATTTCTGGAGACCGGCTTTACGGTTTGGCGCCTACCTTCTCAAGCTACGCCATTTACTACAATAAAGATCTGTTTGCTAAATACAAAATCCCGTTTCCGAAGAATCAATCCACTTGGAAAGATATCTTTGACTTGGCGACCCGCTTTCCATTGCAGACCGATGATGGAGAACCGTTATACGGATTTAAGCCCAATTACTATGAAAATGTAGGAATCTCGCTCATTATGCGTTGGGGACAAACGGAAGGATTGCGATTCATCGATCCCGAAACTCTGAAAATCCAGATGAACACACCCGCATGGAAGGCAATATGGAGTAGAACGATTGACGCGCTGCGCTCTGGACGCATCTATAAGCAAACGCAGCAAGCCGAAGGTACGATGTCACTCGACCCGATCTACACAGGCAATGCCGCTATGGTGTTGCAATCCCAGGTCGCCGCTTATAATTTTGACATCAATCGTAATTTCGAAGGCGGAAAGGCTATTAATTGGGACATGGTAACTGTCCCTGTAGATCCGCGCAAGCCGGAATACAGCGATTACTATCGCATTGAGGAAATTTACGGAATCTCAGCAGCTTCGGAGCGGCAGGAAGCAGCTTGGGAATTGCTGAAGTGGATGATGCAAGGAGGAGCCGTGACTTCTACGGAAATCAACCACGGACTTCCGGCGCGAACCGAACTTATTGCTGCCGTGAAGGGACATGACCTATCCCCATTGACAATGCTTAAGGCTTCCCCATCCAATCACAATCCATATGAATCCGTTCATTACGATATCATCAACGCTTTCAAAAGCGTCGGGAACCAAATCGTGGAGGACGTCATTGCGAATAAACTAACCATTGAAGAAGCGTTAATTCTAATCGATGAAAAAGGCCAACAGGCGGTCGATGCCGCAGCCATTGAAGTATCCAAATCCGAGGAAAATAACGGTTCTGAGTAAGGACGCTCCGCTGCAATTATGGATAATCCATATGTACAGGTAAACCAAAAAGTCGAGTATGGAGGCACTTGCAAGCCCTAACTCGACCTATTGGGTTGCCGTTTTTTTCGACCTCGTAACTCCTTTTTCCTATCAATTCGTTCAATCCTAATAGGTACGTTCAAACGAATCAGTTTCGTCTATGATGTTTTTCGTGCGTATATGAGCAATTGGTCATATAATGTAGAAAAAAGGAGGTTATTTATTTGAAGAAAATTAGTGCAATATTCTTAATCTGCGTATTAGTATTGGTAGGCTGCGGAGGTGGACAAGCATCCAAAGATGAGGCTTTAGCACTCGATTACATCAATACATACCTAAACGGCACCGACAAAGAGGCTAAGAAAAAGTTCGTTGAAGAGAAGGTACATCCAGAAGCGATGCCGCTGTTCGCTATGGGGATAAACCTAGAAATTCCTGAAAAGAATATGTACAAAAACCCGAAAGTTATTGAATCAACGGAGTATGAAAAGGATGGAGAGAAAGCTATTCTTGTATTGCTGTCAGGAACTGTAGACGGGAAAGATAAAGAAATGATCGTGTTAACGATGGATGGGAAAATAGGATTCGGCTTCGAGTCTGATAGCAAAAGTGAGAGTATGAAGAAAAATTATGATGAGATGCGTTCCAAGTTCAAAACTGAGCCACTGAAGTAACAAACAAGCCTCGGGCAATCCGAGGCTTTATTTTTTTATGGTGCAGCACCAACACGTCATTCGCATAACAAAAAAAGTAAATTTAAGGTATTAATCACGCAAAATGGAATATATAAAATAAGGAGGTGGCCACCTCTCAGTTCGAAAGAAGGAGTGTTTTCATGAAAAAAGGATTTCTTGCCGTATCATTGTCCCTGTTTTTGGCCATTGCTTTAATCGTGTTTCCTTTCTCCGGCACTAATGTAGATGCTAAAGGGGTAAGTGGCTCAATCACGATCAACAAAGAAACATATAAATATATCGAAGAATCTTTCGGAAAAAATCGAGGGATTACATTCAACCCAGGTCAACATACGTACAAAATCACTCCGAATCCTCACGACAATCCCAAATACAACAAAAAACAAGAGCAGTTCTATGAGGAGATTGCAAAAGGCGTTAAAACTCTTGTAGAAAAATCAGGCTGGAAAGATACTCTCAGCAACATTACAGCTCTGGGTGAAACCTATACATTAGCTCCACGCTAAATTAGTTCTGCAAGAATACAACATGCTGTATCCCTCAGTACCTTGTTTTACCCATCTTCAAAAATATGTCCTCCCAAACATACATGTGATCGAATAGAAGCTTTCCGAGCCCTTGTTAAGACAAGGGCTCTTTCCATTTTCTCCCTATCCAAGACAGGTTCAATAAAAGCTCTTTAAGAACATGTTGAAAGTAAAAAGACTCGGACCCCAATCCTGTAGTTTCATCTTTGTTACCGGTCGCATGATATTGAAGACGGGTTTATCACAACGAGACATGCACACTCCATCTACCCATCGGCCACGCATCGCGATCATACAACTGCAAAGGTAACCCACACAACGAAGGAGTGAACAGAATATAAAAAAATATGCCTATGATAAGGGAGTGGTACCATGTCAATAGCCAGTCTAAAAAAGTACGTCGGTAAATATGTATTCGTACGTATTAAGGGCCAAAATAAAGGGTTTCCTTCCTTTGTACAAGAGGTAGTCGTTAGACAAGGGAGAAGTTGGATTACACTGTGGAAATGTTTTAAGTGTGCAGGTCCCGTTCAAATTCTCTATCGATCGAACCAAATTGCCAGCATTCGTGTGGTCGATGATCCTTTGACAGAGAATAAATGCAATAGCAGCAGAGGAACAAGAAAGCAAAAATAAAACCAACGCCGTCCTAAATAGAGTTCATTGTGAAGTTCAAGAAGTTCATTGTTGTATTCGGCTTAAACTCTTTAGACCTTGGTTTTTCCGACTGGAAAGACCGAGGTCTTTGTGTAAAGTGCACCGTTTAAAGGAAAACCTCATATCTACTTGACTTTGAAGTAGATCGGCTACACTTAGTTGGACAGAAAAATTAAGGGCTAGTAGAATTAACACATCATAACAAGGAGCGGATCTACTATGCCAAGAATAAGACGAACATTTACAGATAATTTCAAGAAACAGATGGTTCAGCTATACGAGAATGGGAAATCAAGAGCAGACATTGTAAGTGAGTATGAGTTGAGTGCATCTGCATTGGATCGCTGGATTAAACAAGCCCACCAAACAGGTTCCTTCTCAGAGAAGGACAACCAGAAGAAAATGAACTTATTGCATTACGGAAAGAAAACCAACGGCTCAAAATGGAGAATGACATTCTAAAGCAAGCAGCGCTGATCATGGGACGAAAGTAAGTGTCATCCATCAAAATCGCGACAAATACTCGGTATCAGCAATGTGCGACGTCCTGCAAATAACTAGAAGTACGTACTATTATGAAGCAAAAAACTCCAGCAATGAAGATGGTATTACGAAGCTTATCGTTGAAATCTTCCAGAAGAACCGAAATGCATATGGTACAAGAAAGATTAAAGCAAAGCTTCACGAACGTGGACTTATCGTATCAAGACGTCGAATTGGCCGCATTATGAAGGAACAAGGCCTTGTTTCTACATACACCGTGGCTCAATACAAACCTCACAAAACAACATGCAACGAATCGCAACAGGTAAATGAACTGAACCGCAAGTTCCAGCAATCTGAAGCTAAGCGCGTCGTAGTAAGCGATCTAACGTATGTCAAAGTCATAGCCATCTTAAGTTTCAATTCTCATAGGTACGTTAGAAACTAGCAGAAATGGACAATCCAACAGGCTTTGATCCATTTAAATACATCTCATGTTACTGTTCAACTTGTTTAACACGCAACTCTTTAATCATTTTACCTACATTTCAATACATCTCATGTTATTGTTCAACTTTACCTCCTGATCTTCAACTTACAGGTGAGCAACTATTTCAATACATCTCATGTTACTGTCAAACTTATCCCTGATTTGCCGGTGTATGACTGGTAAATTATTTCAATACATCTCATGTTATTGTTCAACTACAATGAATCGGAAAGCGCGCAAGGTCATTACAAAATTTCAATACATCTCATGTTACTGTTCAACCGG
>NZ_FNAZ01000002.1:0-9866 GCF_900102125.1 Paenibacillus sp. cl6col | reverse complement strand
TAGCTTGATTTCAATACATCTCATGTTACTGTTCAACTTGCGTTAATCCTCGTTGCTTCCTCGCGTGTCTGAAATTTCAATACATCTCATGTTACTGTTCAACCTAGTAAAATCAGGTTTTTCATTACTTTCACAATGTCAATTTTACTACAGCCACGCGGTTTTCGCTATTTGTTTCCCAACCGGGAGTGCATAATTCTTTCAACGAGTCAAAAATCGATCTAATCCCTTGCTGCACAAAGGATCGAACAATTTTATGTACGAAAGAGGTTGGGAAAATTAGAGCAGTAAAGACTCAGAGTTGTTCAATCTAACCCCAATAATCTCTTCATCAAACACATAGTCACCAGTCATTTTGAAAATTGCTACAAAATCAGATTCTTTATCAATTGCCTTCTTCAATTCACCTCGCAATTTCAATAAATTCGCAGGTGTAATTGCTCCACGAAACACTGATTTTTGAAAATGCACTAAATATTTTTTGCATAATTTAAAAACGCGTCCTACACGCTTTTCTCCGATATCGTAAACTAAAATAACATAGTTATAATTCTTTCCCATGCTCACTCATCTCCGTTCTTTAAGAAGAAAAGGCATAAACGGTGTTTCTTCAACAATGTGTTTTTTTAATTTATACGCATCATACTTAATAGCGGTTAAATAGCTTATCTTTCTTTTTAATGTTCCATGATCGAATACTTGCTCCATCCGCTCCTCTAACGCTGTTATAAAAACATCTCGCCCCGCATCATTAAGAAGGCAATAATTATACTTTTTCTCAAAATGCTTTCCTACTTGAATTCTGCGATTATTTACAAGTTCAAAAATCGTTCGATATACTAGTAACGGCTTAAAAGGTTCTGATAAATCAAGACTTAAAGAGAACCGCCTGTCACTTGGTTCATGTAAAAAGCTAATGCTCTGATCGAGATGAGTATGATAGATTTGAGTTATCGTTTTCGTATACAATATCATATTCCCAAAGCTGATCATGGCATTTAAAGGATTATCTGGCGGTCGCTTAACCCGCTTATTCATTTTAAATTCCTCAGGTAGAAATGTCTTGAAAGTATCATAAAATCGGCGCCACACCTCACCTTCCACACTAAGAAGACGGGGAATATCATTAATTTTGTCCAACAGGAGAGGGACATCTTGCTTTAACCAATCCAAATAAGGCTTGATCTCCTTATTCCCATGTTTGTAATAATGATAGAGCACTTCGTGAATATTAAGCGCAATCGCTAAAACAAAAGCTTTGGCAATTGGCATCCTTCGTTCCAGACAAGCCTTGGCCTGTAAAAGCTTCACTTTCCCGCTAACCCTCGCTTCTTTCGGATAAAAGGTGCCTCTAAAGTGACCATAATAATCAAAGAAGTGAACGGTTATTCCTGCAGCTGATAAAAATGAAAACAGCTTACTGTTCAGCGATATTTCATTTAACAAATAGAGTTCCTTAATTCCGTGAATCGGCAAATGAATAATTCCTTTCTCATTGCGAAAGGTTAAAGAGTTATCCTCTCTTCCCAGTGTCCCTGGAGTTCGAATATACCTTGTTGAAGAAGCAGACTTGTTTCTAGACATGTATTCCCCTCCCATCTTTTAAAGAAAACAGTAGGCGTAATAAGCACAACGTTTGCATTTCTTATCTTCAACAGCCTTATCCGGCCGTTCTTGATGAATATATGTCTCTAACTCTTTCAGCATTATTACTAGTTCTTCCTCCGTCTTCGCATCGAGCTCTAGTTCAATCGTCCTGCTCGTTCCTTTATTCCGTTCGACAAACTGAAGCATTCCTTTGCGCTCTATCCCTTTTTGCTTTAGAACATACATATAATAAAGCGTCTGCCATTTCGTAGCCTCAACATCAGCATCAGATTTCTTTATTTCTGTCACATAACGATCCGTAAGCTTGTCTACCTTAATGCCTTCAATTGCTACTTCCCGATTTTGTTTGCCTTCGCTTTGCAACTCATGCATAACCTTTCCGATACGCACATCTTCGCTGTCATCTTCCAATTTCACACCATTTGCGAATAGCCAGCATTGTCTGCGGCAGTGAATATAATAATTCACCATTGTTCCTGTTATTTTCAAAGCAGAGGCCCCCTCTCATTCTGCTCATAAGCGAACCGATTGAACTTCATGGCCCTTGTCTGCTCATTCCAATCCATATATTCCTCTCCATTCGGAACATAATACAGCGATCCGATTCGCTCCGTATATATGCGCGGAGTTTCTCCATTCACAACACGATACGTGTAAGTAAAATAGTTCATCTGCTGCCTTACAATAGATAATCTGACCATTCGCTCAGAGTAATCCATCTGTCGATCGCTAACTAGACGAACATAGTCTCTCCATACGCTTTCACCGCATAATTCACCCTCTTCTGAATCCAAATTATAGTTAAGAAATAAAGAAACGTTCTTATCGGGTATAAGCTCCATATGTCGTTGTATTGCCGGGAAGTTCAGACACTGCACGTCATTGATGAAATAATTCCAATTGTTCTGATCCGCTCGCTGACGAGACTCCAGAATTCGCCTCATATTCAACTGATAGAACTCTTGAAAGTTCTTATGACGCAGCATTTGTTGATAGTTTGCATGATAGAGATCATACTCTGTACGCCAATCACTGCGATAGATCATATTCGCCTTGTCCATATCGAAGAAAAAGGCATGGCAATCCGCTCGATTACAAGAGCGATTTATACGCCCAAGAAATTGTTCTTCGCTGTCTAGCATTGAAATATCTTTGAAGCCGATATCCATATCAATGTCCACACCCGCTTCAATCACTTGGGTAGCTATTACAATTACCTCTTGTGTGAGGAAGTTACCATTCTCGTCTTTTCCTAACAGCTTCAACAGCTCATTGCGATAATAGTGGCTATCGTCACCTGTTAATTCATAGACAGACATGCCTACATGTTGACGAATCATATCATAGAAAATGCGTGCTGAGTTCTTACTAATAAACTCGATCAAGATGCGGTTGCTTTTTCCCCGCTGCTTACGTTCCTGAAATATCTCAACAACATGATCCAGCAGGAACTCCATATCGATTCTTCCTTCTGCTAAATATTCGAAATGAAGCTGTACCCGATCACGAAAGAGCGGATGAGTAAAGTATTTTTCACTGCTATGTACCAAGGAATACGTCTCTGCACACTTGTCCTCAGCTGTTCGTTCCAACAAATAATCCAATTGCGGCAATGTGGCAGACATAATAATGATCTTCATGTTCAAAATCTCTGCAAAAGACCTCAGAAAGTGAATGATTTCCTTCCACAATACGTTCCGATAGCTCTGTATTTCATCTAGAACAATGACACTGTTGCACAGATAGGCAAATGCCAAATTCGACTCTCTTCCCGTTCCAAATAAATAACTGAACAGATTAACGTGTGAGGTTAAAGTCACTGGGTATTGAAGCAACTGACGCTGTAGAAGAATCGATTTATAATCAAAGTCTGGTTTGCGTTTATTCTCATCTTTTCCCTCTACCGCTTCCTGCTCGGAGACGGTAACCATAGGTGTAATCGAGTTAATAACTTCGATTTTGTACTGATTAGACGCTATTGGAGCAAACACATCATCCAAGGTTTTCTTGGTTTGTTCGATGAGCGAATTGAAAGGAAACACATAAATTAGTTTATTAAGACCTACATTGCTATTAAGCAATTGTAAGGCAAGATTAATCGACATATTGGTCTTTCCCGATCCGGTAGGGGCTTCAAGATAAAAGATGTGTTCGTTGATATTGTTCAGCAATCGTTTATCCGTTTCCAGAAACAGCATAGCGCGCAAACGGTTCATCTCGCTTAATTCCGAAGTTTCTGGATTTTGCTGATAACGCATGATTCCTTTGTATATTTCGCCCCACTGATAGGCATCAATGACTGGCTGAAGGGGAACCGCTTTCCCGAAATACTGCAACTCAACCGTTTTTTGCTCTGCATAATGATAAGCAGCCCGAAAATCTGACGATACCAAAATGGAATACAGGAGCTTGATAAGGTTGTACATTGGAAATGGCGGATGCATGTCAGTAAATCGTTCATTTCTGGCCGCCATAATATCTTGAAATAAAGCTTCGTCCTGCAATAAGGAATCTTTCTGCCGATAGTAGAACACATAATCAGGGTTCTCTCGAACCAGTTCATGCATGCGCTGAATATCTTTTTCAAATACAGTTAATTGATCGCCAGCAGGTTCCTCCAAATCACCTAAATAGGTATGATGACGGGAAATTGCATAAGCAAATACATATAGAACATGACGCAAAAAAGCGAATATCTTCTTGTTACGGCGCTTGCCTGAAGATAATTCGCCTGATTGTTCCATGATTCGTAATTCAGACAAATATATATGTAGATACAATACCGAAGATAACAAGGAATGGTGACTGTTTCCCAGCTTGCCACGCTGTCCTACCACTCCGTTCTTCATCTTCTTCCACTGAAACGCGGGATTTACCTTTCCAAGGTCGTGAAGATAGATCGCCTGTTCAAAATATCTCCGAACGATGTTCCTTACAGATTCACTCAATTCTTCTCCGTCAATTTTTAGAAGCTTAATTGCCCGTTCCACAGCTTCGCCTGCTCCATTATTGGTCATTAGCAACTCTGCATACTGCATAACGAGATCACTATGCTCCTCAAGTGTCTCTGCTGCGCGTGAACTCTCATCATTTGGACGATGTGCATGCAGTTTTCCTCTCGCTTCATCTGTTAGCCACTTCGCGATGTGCATATCCGTCGGCATTTCAATACCTCCTTCGTACAAAGAACAGCTGAAAAGGATTCGAAACCACCCTTTCCAGCTGCGCTTAATGTGATGCTCTATTATAGAAAATACAATGTTTGATCACCATCTGCGCATAGTCTGCTCCAATCGGATTCCCTCAAGGTATCCGGATCAATCTCTTGATTGGTATACACCAACGGTTGCGTGACATATCCATTATTGTCTGCATTCAAGCCTACAGGCATATGTTCCTGAAAGTAACTCTGCAGCCCTCTATTTTTAATAGTGCCACGAGCATCACATCCAATGTGGGCTGCCCGTAAAGAATCTATATAATACGGGGCCTCATCCAACTGTTCCAATTCGATTAAGCATGGCTTCGAGATAGTGGCGGGGTGATCATTTTTTCCTAAGTACGGCATGAACTCCGCTTTGGAGTTCAATATATAATCAGCTAGTTTTTCAAATACCTGATCTGATAACCCCTTACAGTCTGCTATATAGACCGTCCAATGCGGACGCTCAATCCATTGCTCCCGTACATTCAATACTCCGCCCGCTTCTTGACTTGCGTAACCTACTGTATTGTTGAAGATTTGAATTTTCTTAGGGAAATATCCCCGATCCCCATGAGGAACAATACTGATTCTAATATCCCGAAGCACCTCATAAAATTCCGGAAAAATTGCAATCTCGCTTCCATCCGCCTTGGAACCTGTAGACCTCATCCTATTGCGCTCATGCTGTCGAGCGTATCCGCTAAGACCGATAATTGCGCCAAGCAATCCACATAATGCAACCTTATGAATGTGACTATATGTAAAATAAGCATGAACGTTGACATCTGGCTTCTTGAAAAAAGCAGTTTCACCACTAAGCTCGAATCGGAGTGCTCTCATCGTTGTCCCTCCTATCGCTGACCAGCCATCTCCTGTTTCTCCCGGGCAATCGCTTTACGTGTAAAGATATTAAAGTAACTCGCCCGAGGATATGCTAGTTCGACATCCGCCGCATAAGGATTTACATACACTTCTACGCACTCTATGCAATCATCTGCATCGGATAATAGAGATTCAATAGCTGTTAAATCGTAAATGGTTTGTTCTTTATTTTTTCTAACAGAAACATATGGATCAAGATTCGGCATATAAGCTGGGACGTCTGCTTTGAATTCAATAAATAAGGCAAAAGCATTCTCCGCCCCCGACTTGCTGTTCGTATTCTGCATTGTTGCTCCGATCAATGCTCCTTGCTTGAAGGCTTCGTACGCTTCTTCTGTGTATCCTTCGAATTCTTCCATGCCCGGATGATCCATATAATGATCATAATGCTTCGGATTCACGGAAAATGGATAAATGTAATGCGCCTCATCTACTGTCGTCTTTTTACCGATTGAAGTAGCATCCTTCTCAGCACTTTTTTCATTCGAATTGCGGAACGGGGATAGAATGTCCTGTACTTCAACAGCAGCTTTGCCCCATTTATTGAAGCCTTGTCCAATCTGTACGGCACCTGCAAGGCCAATATTTTGTTCTTTTACTGCAAACGTAGCGCCAAAGTTCATGACATCTATGCACTGAAATAACCGATTCAGCACTTCCGATGAACTTGAGGACACTTTCTCTCCAAATAATTCTTCATAGCGTTCATCAAGTGAGCGAGGCTGCAATTTATCTGCCTCTTTTCCCTTTCCAGTCGCCATCTTGTAGGAACGAATATACAGCACTTTGCGGCCTTCTTCTTCCCAATATCGCTTAATGCTATATTTCAGAGCTTTGTCACTGCCGAATATTTGTCCGCTGCTAATCGTCTTCGGATGACCTGAAAAATCCGCATTCCAATTCGCCATTCTGCTTACAATTCCAATCAATCCTACGACCCGGTTATTCTTCTTCGCCATTGCGATCTTCCTCCTCAGTACCTAAATTAATCTTCGGAATTGCTAGATTTCTCGCTTTTCTCATAGAACCAGTTATCTGCGAACAAGCCAGCCATAAACATTTCCATGCCGTCTTCATCCATATCAGCATCCGGTACATAACCAAACACACTCGAAAATGCCCGATTGAACTTCACATGTTGAAGTCTAATCTTGTGCTTATGCAGAATATAGGCTTCTTGTAAGCGAACTTTCATCTGCTCACTGCGTTTCGCCATAAGGAACGGCCCTAATAAGTCACCTGTCTTCTGCTGCGCCTCTGATTGACTTTTCAAGTAATAGGCAAGTTGTCCCACTAGGAAATAATATTCGTTATCATCGCTACAGATACAACCACTATTACCAGATTCCAGCTTCGTCTTTAACGAATTCATCACTTCTGCAATACGGTCTGACACTGTCATTCCTCCTTCATACCGTTCTAAATAAGATATTAACGACAGTCTAAGGTTCATTGCATCCGCAAGCCAGCGCAAGTCAAGCGAATACCCATTGTTCTGTCCGGCAGGTTCCACATACATCAGTTGCTCCTGAATGAGCCGCAATGTAGTGCGTGCAAAAAGCGGACGAATTGTGATCTCCGTCCCTTTATACAACCAGTCATGAAAAGCTTGTCTACTCTGCATGAACAGCGCTGCCATAACAGAGGTAAACTCCTTGTTTTTCGGTTTAGGTTCAGCACGCACAAACTGTTCATTCATGCGTCCCCTGAAAAATTTGCGACTAATTTCTCGCTGCAGCTGCTCGACATTTTCGATACGGGGATACTCTTTTCTCATTTTCTCTTTCCCCATCGTAATCTCTAATACATTGTTAAATCTGATTTCTACTGATACTTCCGTAGGGAAAGGAACGTTCTCATAATCTAGAACTTCATTCTCTTTCCCGTCTATATAGACGTGATAAGCGCCTTCAGGCTTAGTAGTGGAAGATAACGTGAAGTCCTTTTCGTAAGAAAGCTTGTTCATAATATTCTTTGGTTTTGACAGAAGCCATTCCGATGCGTGCTTAATTAAAATAGCGTCCTGCAGGGATACACGGATGGGAACCTGTACACGCATACTTTTATGTTCAAGATATGGCTTTTTGCTATTCATGCTGACATTGAAGCTCGGCAATCCAACTAATTGCCCATCAACCAATTGATTATAATCGTTGCTGTTATATATTTTCGGAATGGTATAAAGGAGGTGCTCTAGTCTATACATTTGCTCACATTGTTGTGATTCTAAGGTGTGGTCAGCTTGCGTAGGAATGAAGAATAGTTTTATGTAATTTCTAAATTCAATTGATTTAATAAACTCCGTCAATTGATGTAAATTGTTTGCATACCATGCAGCAACTCTAGCAACTCGTTCGCTTCGTTCGTCACTGATGAGATATTCCAAAGCTGATGCGTATTCTGTATTGCTGAACAAGTCATCAAGTGTTAGCGTGTCGGCACCTTTTTGTAGCTTCTTCGGGAGTAGACTGTTCCACTTCTGCTGAATCTCATATGGCTTCGTCATATCCAGAAACCGATTCACATGATCCTGCATGGTAGATGTGCTGCCCTGCTTCTCTCCCAAGAACACCTCACGCTTGGCATACAGTGCAAATGGATTATTGCTATGGATTTGCTTGCCCGGATCTACTGCTTTGTTCATCGTAATAAGTGAACTATAGTAATCCCTTGTGGTGAACCAATTATATAATTGCTGTTGATTCGGTGCAGCATCTTCCTTCGCTTGGATGAGCATATGGTTCTCGTCGAATTGGGCAGCTTGCTGTTCCCAGCTCTGATCAAGCCGCAATCGGATATATAAGCCTTCCTTCGGCCGATGACAATCAAAAACGACGTTTTGAAATTTCCCCTTAGCCAGCATATAACTATCTGATATGTCGTGCAGCATGTCTATTCCCTCCTTTCGCTATTAGGTCAGGCCCTTGGCAAGACAGAAACCAGCCCCTAGAATGGATCCTTTCTCTGCCGCCCCCGATCCAAGAACGACATGCGCCAGTCGCTGCGACCAAGCATCCTCACGAATAAACAACCGGAACTTGTTGCCTAGCAGCTTGCGGCCTTTGTAGCAAAAAGCAATTGGCTTGCTATTCAATAATTGGATTCCTTCGGCAAAATAATAATCAAGCCGTACCGGCTCATCCGGGAACAAGCTGTTGGCCTTCTTTTCTGCGTTAGAGTGCACCTGCTTCAACAATAGTTCGATATCCCCACCTGGTACCCAAGGCTTATTATCAATGGTTACAATTGCAGGAGTCACTGTCGTAAGTTCGGTTATATGTGATAATCTTTTACTATTCACACTCGATACGGCGAGAAGTTCGAGATAATCATCTCCACTCTCTATTTGCAGTGCAGCGGAGATACGTCTTAACGTCTGCTCAATTGAGCTCCGTATTTCTATGACATATACTTTGCCCTTCTTGTAGATTCCATCAGCCTCTCTCGGATACGGCGCTCCATACACATAATGCTTGTATGCGGTTTCATAATGTGAATGTTTCAACATAGGATCGTGCAGGCTGGCCCGTCCAATCCAAGCACTTATGCGCTCAGGCCATTCTATATAATGTCCCGATTGCTTCAGCATGACCGTTACCTTCATTTCATAGTACATATCGTTCCCCTCTCCTAAGTAGAATGAATATAATTTCCTATTGCAGACTAAGTATTGAAACGATATAGTAAAGCAAATAGAACGAGAGTAATCAAATAATTCATCATTTAACTGTAGCGTGTGATGCATTGAAATTTTTGACTTTACATTATTTTCTAAAATCAACAGTAACACATGGTGTGATTTTCCTATAACTATAGTACCACTATTTACAGCGGCTAGGAAGAATCATTTTGTTTTTATATAAGACTTTAAAACTAATATCCTTCAAAAGCAGAAAACTGTTTAATAGAGAATGCGCTACAGTATAGGTGGCGCTTTTATTAATTTTGTACTTCTAATGTTACTGTTCAACCAAACGTTTGTTGGTTACTCCGGAGTTCATTCCGCCAATACATCTAATGTTACTGTTCAACTGGGGATGGTGAACAGAATGAATGAGCGGCTAACAGAATTTCAATACATCTAATGTTACTGTTCAACCATGGATCTTAATATCATAAAAAGCTACATGCGCGTATTTCAATACATCTAATGTTACTGTTCAACGTTTCA
>NZ_FNAZ01000006.1:393974-436283 GCF_900102125.1 Paenibacillus sp. cl6col | reverse complement strand
AAAGTCTGATGAACACATGGAGCAGATAGCGTTCCAGGAAACAGAATATTTCAAGGCGAAATCTAAGGAACGCTACAAAATTGAAGCCAAAAACAGCGAACTCAAACATGGACACGGGTATGATGTAGCCACATCCTCGGGTCTGCTTGGCATGCAATTACAAGGCGCGATGGCGATATTTGCTGTAAATCTCAAGCGAATATTGAAGCTAGTGGACTGAGGTTACTAGAAAACACAGCTAAGCTAGACCCACAAAAAGAAGACATTCGTCCCGAAAAGCGGTACGAATGTCTTCTTTTCTTTTATCTAAATAGCATCTGAAGAAAATGGCTAGTTCTTCAGTGGCCTCAGTTCGCTCCTCGTCTTTTTCTTGTCTATGTCGTAAACAATCTTATTTATCATCATCGTCTTCGTTGTCATCATCGTCGTCATCATCATCATCGTCGCTGTAGGCCTCATCATCGTCCTCGTCATCATCGTCGTCGCTATAGGACTCATCGTCGTCCTCGTCATCATCATCGTCGCTATAGGACTCATCGTCGTCCTCGTCATCATCATCATCATCGTCGCTGTAGGCCTCATCATCGTCCTCGTCATCATCATCGTCACTATAGGACTCATCGTCGTCCTCGTCATCATCACCCAATTTAATGCCAGTCTTCTCACCATTAACTAGCTCGACTTCGACATCCTCAACTTGATCCCAATCGATTTTTTCAAGAAAGGACGCAAGGTCAATGCCTTCATCTGTCTTAAATTCGACCTTCTCGCCGTCGGCATATTCGACTTCAACGCTGTCGATATCCTCCAATTTTTTTATTTTGTTTATATATTCATTCTTACTCAATCGAATCAATCCTCTCTTGATTGAATTGGTAACGTTATGAGCGTTCCTTCTATTCTATGTTCATATCCTGCAAGGGTATGGACAAATAAAAGTGTTAGAGTGTGGAATTTTCATATGTTCGTAGTACAGATGGCAACCGTATATTTTCATCTATAAAGCTCCAGATGCCCTTACTTGGGAGAGTTGAGAATCATATAGTGATGTATGGCTGTTAACAGATAAAGGAGCGAGCAAAATGAAGGGGTTAATCCTCAGTGCTGGCAAGGGTTCACGGGTTCAACCATTTTCATTCACAACCCCTAAACCTTTGCTTCCCGTTGCCAATATTCCGCTTCTCTATTACTGCATCGAAAAACTTATAGAAGTGGGGATACATGAGGTTGGAATCGTGATTCAACCTGGACATCATTTGTTATTCGAGGAACAGTTGGGAAGAGGGGAACGTTGGGGAGTAGAGATTACGTATATTTTCCAATTTACGCCTCTTGGTATTGCAGATGCAGTTAGACAGGCGGAAAGCTACATTGGCTGCAGTGATTTCGTACTAATGCTCGGAGATAATCTAATCACGGAGTCACTAGCAGGACTCGTGGAAGTTGTAGCGCACAAAAAACACGACGCATGCATGCTTCTAGGACAGGTTGCTCAGCCGCAAGATTATGGAATCGTAGAAGTTAGGGATGATCAAGTAGTAGGGCTAGAAGAGAAGCCGAAGCATCCCAAATCAAATTTAGCTTCTCTCGGGGCATATGTGTTCACTGCGCAGCTATTTCAAGCTGTACGTTCGATAACTCCCTCTCCGAGAGGAGAATATGAGATTACACACGCCATTCAATGGTTGATAGACCATCAATGCTCGATTGGCTATGCGATTACGGATAAGAACCATACTGATATTGGAACGATAGGACGATGGCTGGAGGCGAACCAATGGGTACTGGAAGACATAGGAGAGAAAGACCTCCATGAATTGCGGTTGCGATATCCCGGATGTCGCCTGATCCCACCAGTTGTAATCGATTCTACCAGTGAATTGAAGGACTGTATCATAGGCCCCTATGTAACTATCGGTCCAAGAGCTAAGATCAATCACTGCAGCATCGAGAACAGCATTGTGCTTCAGGATGTCAGCATCACGAATGTACAACTTAACAATGTGATTGCGAATCAACACGCTATCGCATCACCGTCCGGGGGGTGAACAGCATGGATATTTTAGTAGTAGGTCTAGGGTATGTCGGAACAACGACAGCTCTTGCTTTTGCTGAAAATGGTTGGAAAATAGCCGGATTTGATACGGATCATTCAAAGCTCTGTTCCTTAGAGAAGGGAGATCTTCCTTTCTACGAGCCTGGTCTAGGAGATCTGTTGCAGAAGTATGTGGAACAGGGAAACATCCAATTTGTAAGCGATGCTAAGGAAGCGATTGAGAAGCATCACATTCTTTTTATTTGTGTGGGTACACCGTCACGAGAAGACGGGAGTGCTGATCTAACATATATACAGCAGGTGTCCGAATGGATTGGCGAACATATGCAGGAACACAAAGTCATTGTAGTCAAAAGTACAGTGCCAGTGGGCACTCAGAAACGTATCAAGGAATGGGTTGCTAACAAGCAAACCAAACCAATCTCATTCGACGTCGTATCCAATCCCGAATTCCTCCGAGAAGGCAGTGCACTTCATGACGCGCTCCATCCTGATCGAATTATTCTAGGCAGCGATTCGCAAGCTGCGGCTGATGTCGTAAGCAGCCTGTACCGAAGGTATACGTGTCCAATCATTCGAACAGAGCCATCTACTGCAGAGCTCATCAAATACGCCTCTAATGCTTTTCTCGCGACCAAAATTTCCTATGTAAACGAACTGGCCAGACTGTGTGATCAATGTGATGTATCGATAACAGATGTAGCACAAGGAATGGGGTTAGATCCTCGAATCGGTTCTTCCTTTTTACGAGCAGGCATCGGCTACGGTGGTTCGTGCTTCCCTAAAGACGTCAATGCATTACTGAGCACAGCGGAACAGTATGGCATTCATCTAGGCTTGTTAGAGAAAGTAGTTCACATTAATCGAACGCAGTATGCTTATTTTCTTACGAAGCTGACCGCGAAGCTCGGCACCCTTGATGGAAAAAAGGTCGCAATCCTCGGACTGGCCTTTAAACCAGGAACGGATGATTTACGAGAAGCGCCTTCGCTAGCGATCATTACCCAATTATGGAACAGTGGTGCCACTATAAGCGTTCATGATCCCGTCGCTGCACTTCCTCCCAACTATCCAACAGCTCGGTTGACACAGTATTCCCATATTTTAGATGCATTGCACAATGCGGATGCAGCTATCATTTGCACCGAGTGGGCGGTATACGAATCTATGAATTGGAGTGAGGCCCTCCCTATCATGCGAACTCCTATTCTGTTAGATGGCCGAAATATGCTCAGAGCAAATGAGATGCAAGCAATTGGATACGATTATGAAGGAGTGGGGGGGCACAAGTAGAGAGAAGAGTATGAAATGTTCCGTTAGAAATAGATAAGGAGGAGAGTAATCGAATATGTATATATTGGTGACGGGAGCTGCTGGGTTCATCGGCTCCCATCTCTGTGAACGGCTGCTGCTGGACGAACATGTACACGTAATTGGCGTTGATGGCTATATTGACTCGTCAACACCGCGCCCTCATAGGGAACTCAATCTAAGTTCATTGCGAACTCATGATAGATTTACCTTTCATGAAACAAATTTATTGCAATCTAATAATGAACTGCTGCTGAAGGATGTCGACGTCGTGTGCCACCTCGCAGGCATGCCGGGCGTGAGATCGAGCTGGGGGCCGGATTTTCTTCACTATGCCTCTCACAATATCGTGGCAACACAGCGGCTGTTGGAAGCATGCAAGTCGAGCCCGGTACGCAAATTTATTTATGCCTCTACGTCATCCGTGTATGGAGAAAAGACGGGGAGAGTGGATGAAGGGGCGATCACGGATCCATTGTCGCCGTATGGCGTCAGCAAATTGACTGGGGAGAACCTGTGCCGCGTATATTTGCATAATGATGGGATTCCCGTAACGATACTTCGCTTTTTTACTGTATATGGGCCAAGACAGCGTCCTGATATGGCCTTTCACCGCTTTATTCATCAAATGATTCACGGTGAACCGATCACCTTATTTGGTGATGGAGGCCAAACACGCGACTTTACTTATGTATCCGATTGTGTTGAGGGAATTGCAGCCGCTGTGCATACGGACGGTATTCTGGGACAAATATTGAATATTGGCGGCAAGCAGCGAGCGTCAATTATGGATTGCATTCATATGTTGCAGCAGCTGATTCCACATCAAGCAGGCATTCAATATATGGGAAGAACTTATGGGGAGCCAAGCCACACATGGGCAGATATCAGTAAGGCGCAGAAGCTGCTCGCTTACGATCCACAAATCGATCTGCTACAGGGGCTAGAGCGGGAGGTTGCATCGATTCGACAATTGTACGGACTATAACGGAGGAGGTGGCGCCGAGTTGCCGGCGCCACAGTTATGACAGCAGTAAATCAACCCCATACCTCTAATATTTCTTGAGCGACACGCTGCCACACGAACCGTGTCTCTGCAATTCTTCTTCCTCGTAACCCCATTTGTCTGCATTCATCCATATTTGCAAGAAGATGATTCAGCTTATTCGCATATTCTAGTGGATTCTCTGGGTCTTCAACTAGAAGACCATTTCCCTGAAGAATCACTTCAGGATTACCGCCGCGAGAGGTCGTAAGGAATGGAAGGCCAGCTGCCATCGCTTCATAATGTACTCTCGCGAGTGGTTCATTCCATATTGAGGTGCATACGAATATATCTGCCGCACAGAACCAGCGATGGACTTCGTTCGCCTGCACATAGCCGGTTGTAATCACAGGAACAGGAGAGCGAGCCGCAATTGCTCTTACGTATCCAATATAGTCACTGACTTTATTATCGCTGTACCATGCGCCGCCAACTACGACTAATACAGCATCTGAATGTTTCAGATGTGACATCGCACGCACAAGCACATGCGGGCCTTTATTACGAGACAATCGCCCAACAAATAAAATGACTTTCTTCGAATTCAGCTGATACTCTGTACGAAGGCTATTGCGTGCCTGGCGAGCATAATCGGATTCAACCCAAGGAGCGAATAGGGAGAGGTCTGCTGCGGAATAAATTGTACGTATTTTCGCTGCGGCGTGAGGGTGATATCTGCATATTTCCTGTCCTATATAATTGCTTATGGTAATAATGGCATCCGTTTGTTCGACAACGGCTCTTCCTTCTTCCGGATGGATCTTGCCAGGATGGAACATGTCATTGTGCATACTTAAGACGATTCGGGCATGAGGTGCTGTACTCCGCACGGGGAGAACAAGCCGTGGACGATTAAAGATATGGATCAGATCGTATTGTTTGCCATTCTGAGCGAGAAATCGAATAACTCCTTCGGCATATACCTCGAATAGTCCCTCCGAAGGAATGCGAACATACCGAATCCCATCGACAACTTCAACATCAGGCAGTTCCGGATCCGATCTGCCGACTATCGTAAGGTGATGACTCCGGCTCAACAGCGAGCTTACTCCTCCGATATAGGTCTGAATGGCGCCGCCCCTAATATTCGGGACAGGAAGCTTCTCCGTACAGATCATTAAGATGTTCATGCCGTATGCTTCCTCCTGTCTTATCCCGTTTTACCGGAACGTGATTTTTTTCTAGATTTGCGTATCGCTGCTGAACGAGAGATCCGCTTCTTCCGACCGGCGAAAGAGCGGGACAACTTTGTTCTCTTGATTCGGCGCAGGATCGAAGATTTTTGGCGGCGCTTGCGGCGAATAGCAAGACGTCTTCGCGTAAGCACTCTTCTAGAGCGGTGGCGGCGTATTCTTCTACGCTTGCAGCGGGCAGTTCTACGGCGGCGGACGGCATAGATCGTATCAGGTGTAAGAGTGAGAGTAGGGAAGAGCGGAAGCGCTTCATTAGCGGAAGCGGCAACGGCTGTCTCCTCGGCGTTTAGCTGTTGTGCTGGGTCATCTTGAGGGACAGCTGCGTCAATTGCTACAGCTGGTAATAGACTTGATGCTTCATTCTCGAATTGACCAACGGTATTAGGTAGTAGAGTAGATATTGCATCAGATGCAAGTTCTCCGTCTGGCTGAAGGGCAGGATCAGATGGTTGTTCGGGCAGCGAAGGAAGCTTGTCGAATACAAGTTCTCCGTTAGCATATTCGATACCAGGCATGGAAAACTGCCACATTGATGATTCGGGAACTTGCGAATAATCACCGGGTTCATAATTTCCGATGTCGCCAGCAAGCTCGTTTAGTGCCTGCCATTTGGTGCTCTCTGTAGCAAGTACACGTTGCAGGATACCTTCCAATTCCATGCTCATGAAGGTGGTTGGGTCAAATACGATCTCTTTGACATGCTTATAGAATTCGTTCGGGAACGCCATATCCAAGCAGAGCAGCTCGAACGTTTCTCGATCCATTGGGTTCGCTTCGTGATAAGCGCCTATCATTCCGCGAATCCAGGTTGTATCCCAATAGCCCATATCATCCATCGTACTTGTAATCAGTTTGCGTAAATCACGAAAAGGAAGGTCGTATGCGACCCCGTCCAAGTCAATAACCCATATTCCACCTGGGCCCATTTGGCCATTAGACCATCCATAGTCTTGATGCACTAATCCCCAATAGGGTTCTCCCATTGCCACCATTTTGAAGTATTTCGATACATTCAGCAATCGATCTAATGTCTCTTTGGCCTGAGTTTCGAAACTATCTACGACTTCGAGTAGTTTCTGACTGACAGGAAATTCGGTATAAACGGCGGCAATGTCACGGAACCAGCCGATTTTGGCGATGATCTTCTCATAATATGCTGGCCATGTGTATAGTCTTGAGGACTTGCCGGCACTTGAAGGAGGAATGTATCCTTTCGAGAACTTATGGAATTCACCGAGACCGTAGCAGAGCAGAGCCGCTCCCTCTAAGTCAACCTTCGACACAGGCTGCATGGGCTCAACCCAGTCCGTTACAATCCACAGCTTTCCGCCAGTCTCAACATAGATATCGTTCTCAACCGTCTGAATGAGGGCTGGTACGCGAGCACCTTGCTCAACCAGATATTGTTGTGCACCGATGCTGAACAGACTTCGAGCAGGTGTGCGATGAAGGACTTTAAGGCTGCGTGGCCCATGATTCGTTTCAATTCGCCAGATCGCACCGCCCTTGTCAGGTTTAGAGGTAATCAGCACCATGCTGGACACTTGCATATCATATTTCGTCATGACATGACGAGCTGCTTCTTCAACCTCAGGAGGCACATATTGTTCCAGAATTGTGCCGGGTGGTACGGTATCAATAAGATGTTCCCACGGTTCTATATGAAATTGAACCAACGGCATTCCCTCCACATCGATTTTAGTCACGCTTAGGAAATAGTAATTGACGATACACATCCAGCATTTTACTTGTGATTTGTGCGACATGGAATCTTTGCATGACGAATGTTCGTCCGGACTGAACCATCGCGTTCTTTTCTTCGAAGTCCATATTCCAGATTCGTTCAATATGTGCCGTCAATAGTCCCTTCGGAACGGAGTTGGCAGCATGGTGATCCCCGAACCAAGAGTTCCACGCTTGTTCATAACAGCTTGCATCTACGACCCCAAGATAACCTTTACTCCCCGAACAAATAAGAGGACGTTGACAGGCCATTGCTTCTAATGCGATGCGCCCCGTACCGATCACACAATCGCTTATGGCGTAACAAGCCCTCATATTCAGCATTTCTCCTGGATAGATGATGAAGGAATCCCCAGTTCGATGACGTTCCTGTTTGACGAGCTTCTCGACTTGTTCTTGATGGATGCCGCCGCCTACAATCAGAAGGATGATTGAGCTTCCTGATTTTTTGCGTAGTGCAGATGTCGCTTGGATGACGTCTTTGCATATATCTGCCTTCTCCCATGTTAGACGGCCTACATACATGACGACGAAGGCTTTATTCGGAATGCCCAGTTTGCTTCGCAAATACTGCTGATAGGCTTCGGGGTAACTGCTGAATTCCACTGCATCGAGTCCATTCGGGATAAGATGGGACGTAATGCCATCCATGTTCAATGAGTGCTCGATCGCTGGGCTGACACTTACAAAAGTGGTATTTGGCTTCAACTTCTGCATGTGCGACGCATCATAATAACAGCCATGAACGGTAAAGACAAAGGGGATGTTCATCTCTTCAGATGCGCGCTTAGCAAGCTCTCCAGAAGGGTATTGATGCGCATGTATAATTTGGATGCGTTCCGTGCAAATAATCATCTTTAATACATCGAGATGCAGCTTTGCATTTTGGACATCAGGCTCATAATTATCAAGCACGAAATCAACCTCATAGTACGGACAGCCGAGACCAATGAAGGAATCCATTATCTTGCCTCGCTTGCCTGCTACCGCTACGACTGCCCCGCTCCGAATAAGCTCTCGCGTCAATGAGAGTGTGTAAGTCTCGGTTCCTCCAATATTGAATTGATCGATGATCATTAATATACGCGGCGGCCACTGTACAGGAGGGGGGCGATATAAGGGGGCAGCAGGTTCTGAAAGGGTAACCGAAGTAGAGTGTCGTGTGGTATTGAAAATCTTTTTGCGTCTAGGATTTTCGCGCTTTCTTTGATTCTTTGTTACATTCGGTGTCCGTTTTTTTCTCTGCATTGGTTCACGCCCTTTATAAGGGGATTAGCGTATAGTATATTCATATGTCATAGGAACAAAAGTGAAAGGTACAATCGTATATTTTGGAATTTGTCCTGCTTATTCCACCATTGTAATGCCAAAACTGAAGTAGTTTCGAATATAGTGAATAGCAGAGTCTACTTGCTTCGGTTAAGCAAGAAGAAGGAGATGTGAGTATGGAGCCATCACTCGATATGATCACAGACGAATCGCTGCGAACAGCAGCAGCTATCGATTTCGTTTGTCAACATTTCTCCATAGGGGAATTGGTAGGCATAGGAGATAGGTTAAAAGGCTCATATAATATTAATCTGAAAATAACGACAACAAATGGGGAATTCGTTGTACGTTTTATTAGCTCATCCGTAAGTGAAGCTCACCTTCAATATGTCTCGAATCTGCTTGCGAAGCTAGAGAATGAAGGGATTCCTGTACCTCGTCCTGTTCAGGATGAGAAGGGTATGAGCTTTGTAGAGCTTGATGGGAAGCGGGTTCAAGTTACGCCATTTGTACAAGGCAGATCGTTCTTGTGCCGGGAGCAGCAAGTGCATTCGAGTGCAAGTATGCTTCGGAGATTCCATCATATTCTGGGAGATGAGCCGCCGGGACCACTTCCTGAGTGGTCATTCTACCATAAGAGCAGCGATTTAAGGGAACGGTTGAGCCAGCTTCGAGAATTGCCGACAATTCCTAGCAAGGAGCATGCAGAAGTATCGCGTGTCATGAACCGAGTACTTCATAAATACGACAAAGATGCATCGTTGCTGCCTCGGACAATCATCCACGGTGATTGGCATTTCTGGAATCAGAAGTACATTCGCAATGAAGTGAGCTGTGTGCTGGATTTTGACTTTGTACGGAACGGAACACGCCTCTTCGACATTGCCTATTCAATATGGGTAATCTACTTACTGCTGCCGAATTATGCGAGTACCTTCGACGCCCGTTTTCTGGCTGGATATGGGAAGCTGTCCGATATTGAGATATACTTGCTCCCTGCTGCCGTGTCTCGAATTAGTTTGTTTTTCCTATGCCAATCCATTCATTCCGCAGAACCCGATGTGAAGTGGAAGCATCAATATGGGAAGCAGATGCCGTTTCTGGAATGGATGGAGAAAGAGGGGAAGTCTAGGATTCGAAGCTTGGCTTCAGCAGTTCAAGCATAGGTTGACAAATCCGGTCACAGCGCACAAAATGGGCAGTACTCGTTACATGAAGCGAATACAGCTTAGTTAAGCAGGTGGTTGATCATTGTTCAATGCCTGCTTAGCTCTGTAATTGCAGTGAGGATCTGTTACAATGGGAGGAAATGTTACCATTTCACAGGAGTAGATCGCATGAGAGAAATTACGATACTTATTGCAGAGGACGAGAAGGAAATAGCTGATTTAATCGCTTATCATCTTGAGAAGGAAGGCTATCATTGTATCATTGCGACAGATGGTGAGGAAGCAGTACATGCTGTTCATCGCCATTCCATTGATTTGGCGATACTCGATATTATGATGCCGAAGCTGGATGGCTATGAAGTTACCCGGCAAATCCGAGAACAGAACCATATGCCCATCATATTTGTAAGCGCCAAGACAAGCGACTTGGATAAAATCACGGGTCTGGTTAGAGGAGCGGATGATTATATGACCAAGCCGTTCAACCCCATGGAGTTGGTTGCCCGGGTGAATGCACATCTGCGGCGCAGCATGCAGTTCAATTCTTCTGCTGCATCAGCTCGCAATGTACTGGAGAACGGCGGACTTGTTATGAACCTCGAGCAGCGCTCGGTTCGGCTGTATGATGAACCGATTGAGCTTACACCGAAAGAATTCGATATCTTGCACCTGCTCGCGAGCTCCCCGAAGAAGGTATTCAGCTCGGAGCATATTTTTCAACAGGTGTGGGGCGAAGCTTATTATGAGAATGCGAATACGGTCATGGTGCATATTCGTACACTTCGCAAAAAGTTGAAAGAAGATACCGCGAAAAACAAATTAATCAAAACAGTCTGGGGAGTAGGTTACACGTTCAATGGGTAAAATTATTCGCAGCTTCCGTGCTAAAATGCTGTTCCTTTTTGGTGTCAGTATCCTTCTATCCGGAGGAATCATTTTCTTACTATACAAACTTCTTCAGATGTATTATCACACCATGAAGTACGAACATCCATTAACCTCCGTTCGATATTTCATTAGGGATATAGGGGATATTAATTTCTTTTTACTTATTTTCACACCGCTTGCGATCTTGTTTTTCTTCTTGCTTACGAAGCGGTATGCAGTATACTTTAACATGATTTCCGATGGAATTAACCAGCTTGCCAACGGAGATTTCGCAAGTCCAGTACATATCGAATCCAAAGATGAATTCGGGGTTATTGCGAAAGACATTAACTTGGCCAAGATTAAGCTGCAGCAGGCGGTGGAGAGAGGAGACTTTGCTGAGAACAGCAAGGATCAATTGGTCATGAATTTGGCACATGATTTGCGTACACCACTTACGTCTATCCTTGGGTACCTGGATCTCATTCTTCGAGATAAAAAATTAACTGAAGAACAAATCAACCATTACACGGAAATCGCTTATACTAAATCGCAACGATTGGAGAAACTCATCGATCAGTTATTTGAAGTAACGAGAATGAACTATGGTACAGCGGCCATTGAGAGGCATCGAATGGATGTAAGTGAGCTTCTCATACAGGTTACCGAGGAACTATATCCCGTACTAGAGAAGAATGGTTTACAGGTTCGATTGAATATACCGTCACACATGTTTATTTGCGGAAATGGAAAGATGCTGGCGAGAGTATTCGAGAATCTACTGTCTAACGCGAATCGCTACGGAAGTGATGGGAAGTTTGTAGATATTCAAGCCCAAATCGTGTTGAATGAGGTGATTGTGAAGGTCATTAATTATGGGGATCCGATCAAGCCAGAGCATATCCCTCACTTGTTTGACATGTTCTATACCGCTGATCAAGCCCGATCCCAGCAAGGGGATAGCACAGGCTTAGGCTTATTTATTACGAAGAATATCATTTCACAGCATGATGGAACGATATCCGTTCAGAGTGATGCGGTACGAACGATGTTCGAAGTGCGCTTGCCTTCTCATAACGACGATTCTCTTCAAGCATCACAACGTTAATTTAAGAAAAATTTTATTTTTACCCCACTTTTTCTTTAAACAGTTTGTTCTATTCTAAGTGCAGGATAGGAGAAACGTTGAGAGAAAGTGGGGATTTTCATGTTTATGTGGATGATGCATACCACGTAGAATCTGATATCGACCCCCATTGCTACATGAAGAATTCAAATGGGATAGGAATGATGGGGGGTGTGAAATGACAAAATGGTTGCGCAAGGATACACCTGTAGCTTTCATGTTTCTTTTACCTAGTGGATTAGGATTCGCGATATTTTATTTCATCCCTTTTGTGAAAGGGATCATGTATTCATTTCAGAACAACGCTGTTCAAGGACAATTTGTTGGATTTGACAATTATCGCGAACTGCTCGATAGCGACTCTTTTCGCAAAGCTTTTTTACATACGACTTATTTTACCGTTATAAGCGTTCCGATCCTAATAGCTCTTTCCCTAGGCATCGCTATTTTGTTGAACAAAAACATCTATGGCCGTAACATCCTGCGGACAGCCTATGTATTGCCGCTCGTCGTTCCTACGGCGTCTATCGTGCTCATTTGGCAGATCCTCTTTGACTGGAATGGTTCCCTTAACGCTTGGTTAGGAACTTGGATGCTTGAACGTGTGGATTGGATGAAGACTGACGCCGCTCGCTATGTAATCATCGGTGTATACATATGGAAAAACATTGGCTATAACATGATTCTATTCTTGGCAGGCTTGCAGCAGATTCCGAAGGACTATTATGAGACGGCCTATATAGAAGGGGCAGGTCGCTTCCATCAGTTCAGAAGCATTACCCTCGTGTATCTAACACCTACGATGTTCTTCGTAGTCCTCATGTCGATTATGAATTCGTTCAAGGTCTTCCGGGAAACGTACTTAGTTGCCGGCGACTATCCGCATGACAGCATATATATGCTGCAGCATTATATGAACAATATGTTTGTGTCCCTGGACATACAGAAGCTTACGGCAGCGGCATCATTAATGGCAGCTTGCATCTTAGTCATCGTAATGGGGATGTATTTCATAGAGCGTCGTGTTCGACATTCGTTGGACTAAGCAACAGATAGAGCAGCAGACATGAGAAAGGAGGTAACGAGATCAACGTATGAGAAGAATACAAAAAAGCGTGATGACGGCCATTATGGCAGTGTTTGCCGGATTGATATTGTCACCAATTGTGATTACATTCACAAATTCAATAATGACAGAACAAGAAATTGAAATGAATTATGGATTGATTGGCCATGTAGGTTCAGCTGTATCTGCTTCTGCCCAGCAGTTCGTGAATTTGAAGCTGCTGCCGGATCTAGTGTCCATAGAGCAGTATTCCATGTTATTGATACAGAACTCGAAATATATAGCTATGTTCTGGAATTCTGTATTTATGGTGGTGCCGATTATCGCTGGTCAAACCTTAGTTGCAGCTCTGGCCGCATATGCATTCTCCAAACTGCGTTTTCGTGGTCGCGAGCTCCTATTTCTTGTTTACCTGTTCACGACGCTAATGCCTTATCAAGTTACGCTTGTTCCCAATTATATGATGGCCGATCAACTTGGATTGCTGAATCATCCTAGCTCGATTATTCTTCCTGGGATATTTGCCGCCTTCGGTGTATTTATGCTTCGCCAGTTCATGATGCACATTCCGTATGATTACATCGAGGCGGCTAAGATTGATGGAGCTGGTCACCTCCGAATTTTCTGGTCGATTATCGCACCCTTAATCAAACCAGGAATAGCGGGCCTTGTCATTTTGCTATTTGTGGATTATTGGAACATGGTGGAGCAGCCTCTTATTTTCCTGGACGATGCACTTAAGCAGCCACTCTCCGTTTATTTATCGAGCATCAATAAAGGGGCGCTGGGAGTCGCATTCGCTGCTTCGATGCTGTATATGGCCCCCATGGTGCTCTTGTTCTTATATGTGGAACCTTACTTTATCGAAGGTGTCCAGTTGTCAGGCATCAAGGGATAGATTGGTTTGAAGGGAGTATTGAAAGTGGGGAGTGAAGGACAAGTCGCTGCTACAGAGAAAAAGCGTCAACGAACGATAGTCATCTTGTTCGGGTTATTTATCGGACTGTTAGTGTTCTGTACCTTATTCAGCAATACATTGGAATCGTTAACGCTCCCCAAGGTTGTTACTGAGAAAGCGCTACTTGGGAGCCTTGATTATAAGCTTGAAGCAAGTGGTATCCTGCGGCCTGTGTCCGAAGTGAAACTAACGAATACGGTTCCATGGCGGGTTAGTAAGATCTACGTGAAAGAAGGAAGCTACGTCCAAAAAGGGCAGACGCTGCTGACTTATGACAGCAGTTCTGCCGAGCAAGAATTGCAAGATGAGATTGCCCATCTGGAGAAGCAAAAGATTGAGCTGCAAACCTATCAGGATCAATACATTCAATCTGCGACTTCCGAAGGGGATGACATGAAGCTGCGCGCCGCGTCGCGCGAAATACAAACACGTCGTCTGGATTTGGGGATACAAACTCGTAAAATTAACGAATTGAAAAAGAAGTTGGAACAACAAAAGGAAATCAAAGCTCCGTTCGATGGCATTGTGACGAAGATTAACGCAGTAACAGGCGTGGTGTCTTCTGGGGCGGCGGATATCATTCTAGCCAATAGCAGCCGAGGGTATCAGTTAGACATTACATCAGATGCTGAATTGTTGGATTTACTAGAGATATCGATAGGGGAGAAGATGCCGGTTGTAATCAAGGGAGACAAAGATAAAGCGAACAAGGTACAAGAGTTTCAAGCATTGATTATGGATATCGTCGACAATGAACGGCGATCAGCAGCTGCTGATGATCTTGTGACAAATGCGAAATCAACCATTGCACAGAAAACGGTTCGTCTCCAAATGGTGAACTCCGCTTTGAAAGGCGGCGAGGAAGGTCGTGTACATATTACGAAGCGTTCTCATGAAGAGGGAATTCTCATTTCGAATAAAGCGATTCATCGTGAGCGAGAAGGACTGTACATTTATGTAGTTGAAGAGCAGTTGGGGCCGCTTGGAAATGTGTTTGTAGCACGCAAGGTGCCCATTACCTCTAGTGAAAGCAATGACAAAGTAACGTTAATCACATCAGGAAATGTCTATGAACAACTAATTATCGTAGACAGCAGCGAGCCTTTGCAAGATGGCAATCGAATACGGCTTCAATAGTTGTGAAGTATGAATGAATAGAGGAGAGATCTAACTATGAAAAAGCGGATTATTATCATTTTCACTAGTTTGTTGCTCGTTACAATGACAGTGGCATGCGGTTCATCAAATGAAGTAGACAAGACGCGAAAAACGAAGGAAGGCAAGACGATCGTAACGATGTCGTTGTTCAATCCAAATTCCTGGTATGCATCTGCAATAAAGAAATTTGAGCAACAGAATCCAGACATCGAAGTTCGTTTTCAATTGTTTAAGCAAGAAAATGAGAAATGGGAGGAACAAGATGACGATAGGTATGTGCAAAAAATCAATACGGAGCTGTTATCTGGCGCAGCGGCGGATATTATTGAAGTAGCCAACCTGCCTGTCGGGAAATATGTCAATAAAAAGCTGATCCTCAATATGAATGACTTTATCAAAAAAGAGAAGCTGCTGGAAAAGGGCGATTTGTACCCGAATATCGTGGATGAGATGGGGATCGATGGTGGGCTCTATTCGATGCCGCTCAGCTTACACCTGCATACCTTCCTAGGGGACGGCAATATACTAGAGAAGGCTAACGTTCAGGTAGATGATCAGAAATGGACATGGCAGCAATTTGAACAAGTAGCGAAGCAGATTATGAAGAGCAGGGATGAAGGCGATTCCCGATATGCATTGGCGAACACACCGCCTGAGGAGCAGCTGCTTGACATAGTCATCGATCAGTCTTCCGAGTTCATCGATCGCAGCAATCAAAAGGCTAACTTCGATTCTCCAAGCTTTATTACTCTTATGGAGCAAATCAAGAGCATGTATGATCATCAAGTTGCTACTTCGAAAGAGGCAGGTTACGGAGAACAGTTGTTCAGTTCGATAAAACTGGTAAATCCTCCTGACTTTATCTTTTGGCCCCATACGCTTTATAAAAACCCTGTGTTGCTGAATAAGCCGCATGCTGCAGGACAGACAAGCGGAGTTACTTTTTCTGCCCCAAAACAGCTTGCAATTTCATCCAAGTCGGATGTTTCTGAAGAAGCTTGGAAATTGATATCCTTTTTGGCATCTGAGCAAGCGCAATCTATGCCAGAGAGAGGTGAGTTTTCCGTACTTGCATCGGTGAATGAACAGGAGCTTAACTATTACCAGAAGCAAGTGGACAGTGGAGAATTTAAGCTGGAATCGGGCCAAGCTGTTAAGGCGACAGAGGGATATTTCATAAAGGCCAAGCAGCTGCTGGCAGCAGCGAGCGGTTATCGGTCTGGTGACGACAAGCTATACTCGATTGTCGGGGAAGAAGCAAAATCGTATTTTTCTGGTCAAAAATCTGCCGAAGAAGTGGCTAAATTGATAGATAATCGGGTAAATACCTATTTAAATGAGTAAGGAAGAAGAGAGGACGTGCAAAGCGCGATCCTCTTTTTAATGTTGCACATGGTATACGCTATAGACACCTCCATTGTAACGGGTACTAGCCTCTGAACAGGCATCTTTCATCAATGGATGCAATCTTGGGTGGACGGGGGATCGGTTGCCAGCATCTAGTCAACTGCACAAGTGTTGTCGGTTTTGACCATTTGATACTAACCTACATGTAAGTACCTGAACTAAAAGTGCGTACTTACAAATAGATAGTTTACAGCATATACTCAAGAGGCAAACCAATCTATGGAGGTCAAATCGATGAAAACACTTGTTATCTTAACTCATCCGAACTTAGAAACGTCCGTTGTCAATAAACGCTTGGCCGAAGAACTCAAGAAGTACCCGGACAAATATACAGTTCACGAATTGTATAAGGTATACCCTGATGGCAACATTGATGTTCAGCAAGAACAACAGTTGATTGAATCTCATGGCAATCTTGTCTTGCAGTTCCCAATCTTTTGGTTTAATTGCCCGCCTCTTCTTAAAAAATGGCTTGATGAAGTATTTACTTATGGTTGGGCCTATGGTTCAAGTGGCGATAAATTGAAAGATCGCAAAGCTGCATTGGCTGTATCTGCCGGAATTAAAAAAGAGGACTTCGAGGAAGGGAAATATCGTTATACATTCGAGCAAATATTATCCCCATTCGAATTAAGCTTTCAGTATTGTAAAGCAGATTATCGCTCGTTCTATGCGTTTTACGGGGCTGAGCATGAGCCTTCAGCAAGCAAGCTGGACCAGGGTGCACTTGACTACGTGAAATTCATTGACAACCTGTAAGTTATTCATTTTATCCCGTCTAATAGCAAAAGAAGTATTTCCTCATGCAGGAGATACTTCTTTTGCATTATGAATGTTCCACAGTTTCCATGGGTGATAGTCTGTTCTTCTCTCCCCAATCACACATCATATCTACTATAGGGATGAGCGATAGACCACGTTCAGTTAAGGAATATTCGACTTTTGGCGGTACTTGTGGATATTCTTTGCGTTGGATAAGTCCATCTGCCTCCATCTCTTTTAACATAACGCTTAATGATTTGAATGAAATGGTACCGATGCTTCGCTTCAGCTCATTATGCCGCATGACCTTATGCTCGGACAGCCAATACATAATGATCATTTTATATTTGCCGCCTATTAAAGACAGTGTATAGCCAAACGGGGTGTCTTTGACATCCACACCAGTAGGAAGACATGGTTCTTGCACAAACAACACACTCCTTCGTGAATGATAGTAGCATAAACATGATGTACCGTAAATTAATCATCAAACCGCAAAGTGAAGAGGATCGCCTGCTCGACTTTGCTTAGTGATTCCTGTGAGAAATCTGCAGTAATCATGCGATTTGTACTCGTCATTTGCATGCCCCATACCCGAACCGTACCCTGTGCAATAAAGGATTGAGGCTCATGATATGAAATGATTCCTTGTCCCATCATCTTATGATCCGTTGGTGGCGAAAAGCCGTACAGGGTTGTACCTGATTCATGGACGATGCCAATCTTGATATAATTCATTTTGTCCTGTCCTATGACAGATACGGTATCAATGGATATGATAAGCTCAATCTCTTTGCGCTCCTCCTTATTCGGTGTGAAGAATATATCGCCAAGGCCGCCGACGGATTTTACTTTCTTGCCATAGTTCCAGATCTCAATATCCAAGTTCGCTTTTGGTTTTGTGCCTTCATATCTCAAGGTAAACGCCCCCGTCATATAGCCGAGGAAAGGCTTTAACTTCGCTGCTTCACCTTGAAATGGATCAATGGGAGTTAACGTTATCGTTGGGGGAGTATTGATCCGCTCAGGAACCGATGATCCCGATATACAACCAGTTACCAAAGACAATAGGATGAAAACAAATGCCGGTACTCGATGGAGCTTCACTTTGATCCCTCCTTCAGTTTACTATACCATAGTGCGAGAAGATAAATAACAATAAATACCATTTAAAATAAGGTGCTTGTATATACCTTAGAGAAGGGGAAAACCCTTTTTGTTGAAAGATATCCATTTTCCTAGCTCTGAATTGCATGCTGAACACGAATAATGCCGCATAATCGCTGCATCATGTTCATAAGGATCAATGGAATCGTTGCCAGTTCCTTGAGCTGTTAACCAGGTAACATTATTTGTGCGCAACATCTCATTAGTGTTGTTCAATAGGGTTCAGAGAAGGGAGAGGTGGAATCGTGGGTATACATGATCCGAAGCAGGTGCATATTCCGCAGCCCATTCGCGAAATTGACGGTGCTGGGGCAACTGATCTCGGTCCACGCGACGTCATGCGGGATATGGAGAATCCAGATATGCTTGTTCCTCCGATTACGGATGCAGGACTTGTTCCGAATTTGAAGTTTTCTTTTTCCGATGCACACATGCAGTTGAATAAGGGTGGGTGGTCGCGTGAAGTCACGGTAAGAGAACTGCCGGTAGCGAAGACGCTTGCAGGTGTCAACATGCGGCTTACTCCCGGTGGGGTAAGGGAGCTGCATTGGCATCAGCAGGCAGAATGGGCGTTCATGATCCTGGGTAGCGCCCGAGTTACCGCGGTAGATCAGAACGGTCGTAATTTTATCGCAGATGTTAGACCTGGCGATCTGTGGTACTTCCCTCCCGGCATTCCACATTCCATTCAGGGGCTAGAGGAGGGCTGCGAATTCCTGCTCGTGTTCGATGACGGGAGTTTTTCGGATCTAAATACACTTTCGATTTCCGATTGGTTTGCGCATACGCCGAAGGAGGTTTTATCAGCTAATTTTGGTGTTCCTATAAGTGCATTTGAGCACATTCCTTCCGATCAGGTGTATATTTATCAATCACAAGTCCCGGGATCGATTGAGAGTCAGCAGGTGCCTGATCCTTACGGGACGATAGAGCCGGGTTTCGTACATCGCTTGATGGCTCAGCCGCCAATCACAACTCCCGGCGGGACAGTTCGCATTGTGGATTCAACCAATTTTCCAGCTTCACGAACGATAGCGGCTGCACTTGTCGAGATTAAGCCTGGCGCCATGAGAGAGATGCATTGGCACCCTAACAATGATGAATGGCAATATTATCTTACCGGACAGGGCAGAATGACCGTCTTCTCGGGGAATGGCACTGCGCGGACATTTAATTATCGGGCAGGGGATGTCGGATACGTTCCTTTTGCGTTTGGACACTATATTCAGAATACTGGGACAGACAGCTTATGGTTCCTCGAAATGTTCAAGAGTGATCGGTTTGCAGACTTGTCCCTCAATCAATGGATGGCGCTTACGCCGAAGCAGCTCGTCCAATCGAATGTAAATGCTTCGCCTGAATTAATGAATGCCTTGCGAACTGCGAAGTGGCCAGTCGTGAAATATCCTGGAATCCCACCAGTTGTCGAGCAATAAGGCAGGGATACACACGAAAGTCAATATCATGGGAACAAAATGGGGATGAGTAGGACTCATTTGGGTGTATAATGCACATGAGACAGCAGGAAACAGAAGCCTGTATCATGTGTAATGTACACCATTTTTATTGACGCTATTTTCTTTATTTGATCAATCGGCAACTGTAAGAAGGTAGAGGATAACGTATTTTTTGAGAATTCCTCTTACATAGAAGGAAATAAGAGGAGGAGTATATATAAGATGCATTCAGAATCGGAAGTTACAAGCATGATTTTCGGCTTGCTGCAATCAACGTCTATTTACGATGATTCCTATTCCAACATGGTCACACAACCGTTTCAGCCCGATTATTATGGTGATCTAACTCCCTGTGTAAGGATAAGAGATACTGCGTATGAGATTGTGATGTATGAGAGAGGCGTTCAAATGCTATGCAAAACAACGAAGGACGTCGAAGATGTGATTTATTGGGTCTTAGAAGATACGATTCATACGATCTCCTATGTGAAACTACTGAATAAATATAAGGTAGACAATGTGAAAACCCACTTATCTGACAGCAAAGAGATCAGGAGTGAGCTTACAACTATGATCGATCAAGCGTTTCAAGACATAGGAGGCGTTTACTTGGAGTGGCATAAAGCAGGAAGGCGAGCGCAATTGGAATCATAAATGTACTTCAAATATTAAAATAATGGGATACATAATACGAACAGCCAAGCCTATGGGAAGGGATTCATTCGGCTTGGCTGTGTTTATTTCCTTCATTATTCAGGTTTATTGGGTACATTCGGATCAGGTACATACGTACTCTTATAGTCTTTGTATGTAACATCTGTCACCATGCCTGCCGAAGCATGATGCAGGTCATGGCAATGGAACATCCAATCTCCGGGATTATCTGCTTCAAAAGCGATAACATACTGCTCACCGGGTTTAACGTTCAATGTATCCTTGACGACAGGAGAGCCTTGTAAAGGCTGCCCGTTTCTGCTCAATACCTGAAAGAAATGTCCATGCAAATGCATGGGATGATCATCGGTTGGCGATTGATTGACGAAGGTAACCATGACTTTGTCACCCTTGGCAACTTTGATTTTGTCTGTGTCCGGAAATACCTTGCCGTTAATGGTATAAACCATCTCGCCATTTCGCATCTCTGTGTTTAGATTCATCATGACCTGCTGATCATACGTCTGGTCGAGTGTGAATGCCGTTTCCGCCATCTTGCCATACGCAGCGAGATTGAACTGAGGCAGGGTTTCCCATGCATCGGATTTGGCAGCCTGCTGCGTGAAGTCCTCATAATGAATGACAGCCCTCATATTGCGAGCTCGTTCCTCTTTGCTGTGCTCATCCAACAGCCACGTACCGGGGTTGTCAGCAACGAACTCAAGGTCGTACCGTTCGCCAGGCGCAATTGATATCACTTGATCTTGAATGACAGCAGGACTGTTGACGGATTGACCATCCATAGCGATGACCTTGAATTCATGCCCTTGCAGGTGCATCTGATGTGAGAGATATCCGGCATTGATTAAGCGAATCCGAACCTTCTCTCCTTGCTTGACCATGAGCGGTTCTATTGCATCACCCGATTTTCCATTCATAGTGAACAGGTCGTACATGCTCATATCATGCCCGCCCATTGACATCGTACCATGATCCATGCCACTCATGCCGGATTTCGACATATTCATCTTGGAGTGATCCATGCCTGACATATCTGATTGATTATTCGATTGATTTTCATCTGCTCGCTCCGTATCCATCTTTCCCGTGCTTATCCATTCATCCAGCACAAGCGTATAATCTCGATCAACTTGCTCCTTCGGATCTTCGACGATGAGCGAGCCATACAGTCCTTTGTCTACTTGATTTACACTGTCTTGATGCGAATGGTACCAATACGTTCCCGGTACCGTTGCTTTGAACTCATAGATGAAGGACTTCCCAGGAACAACAGCATCTTGGGTGACGCCAGGAATACCATCCATACCATTGGGAACGGGATATCCATGCCAATGGATTGATACAGGCTCCGGCAATTCATTTTCCAGCTTAATCTTGACAGTATCGCCAACCTTTACTCGAATCTGCGGCCCAGGAACAGAATTGTTAAATGTCCAAACGGGCAGCACCACCCCATTGGATACTTCCAAGTTACTTGGTTGAGCAGTAATGGTTAGGGATGTGCCATCAACAGTAGGTGTAGTTACAGTACGCTTCACTATTTCTTTTACTGTATCTGTGTCAGTATTCGATGTAAGCTTCGAATCTTGTTTGTTCGACATAGATGCATGATCCATGTTGGTATGATCCTTGGCAGTTCCTCCGTTCCAGCATCCACTTGCAAGTAATGCAATTATCCCGGTGACGACCATGGTTTGGAGCATCCGATTGCGAGTTGAGAATAAGCTTTTCAATTCCATGCCTCCTGAATTATCATTCTTGTAGAATTCAGTCTCAGTATAGACAGCAAATATGGAGAAATGATGGAGATTTATAAAAAACACAAATTTATGCAGTATTGTAATATACAAAGCTTGAACATCGAGGAGGAGACCATGCACAGCGGCAAATTTTTGGTCGTGGATGACGATTGGAAAATGGGAAATTTAGTCCGCATCTATTTGAAAAAAGACGGATATGAACTGAATGAGTAGTAACAATTGTACAAAAAATCAATTCATTTTCTCCATTGCCACAAGAGGAAAAATGTCCTAAAATATATCTTAATGCAAATGATAATCAATATCATTATAATTTAGAAACAGCAAGGGTGGCATGTATGGGGCAAGTGGCTAAGTCTTTACCTAAGGAAGCTGCATCGCAAGCATTTGAATTTCGCTCACGTCCAATGGCAGCAACACTTATTCTTATTGGCGGTTCCTTCGCATTGCTGTTAGGGATCGCTATATCTGTATCGTTCGGTGCGGCAGATATTCAGATGTCTACCGTATGGGAGGCGATTTTTCGCTTCAATCCAGAAGTAACACAGCATCAAATTATTCAAGAAATTAGACTGCCGCGTGTATTGGGGGGGGCGTTGGTAGGAGCCTGCTTCGCAGTTGCCGGAGCTATTATGCAAGGCATGACTCGCAATCCGCTGGCGGATTCAGGCTTGCTTGGCCTGAATGCGGGTTCTGGGTTCATGCTGGCCATATGCTTTGCATTTTTTCCAGGCCTGCCTTACATGTATTTAATTTTGTATTCTTTTCTTGGCGCAGGCTTGGGCGCAGGGCTCGTGTATGGAATTGGTTCATTAGCTAGGGGAGGACTAACCCCTGTTCGAATGGTATTGGCTGGGGCAGCGCTCAGTGCTCTCTTATCCGCACTGAGCGAAGGCATCGCATTATATTATCGAATTGGACAGGATTTGGCTTTTTGGTACGCCGGTGGAGTAGCGGGCACGAAATGGCCGCAGCTAGAAGTGATGTTTCCGTGGATTGCAGCTGCTCTTGTAGGGGCGATTGTATTATCACGTTCGATTACAATGCTCAGTCTTGGAGAGGAGATCGCCAAGGGACTGGGGCAGAGAACACGCCTCGTAAGATTGGCAGGCACGGTCATTGTGCTTATTTTGGCTGGCGCAGCCGTATCTGTTGTTGGAGCTGTTGGCTTTGTAGGCTTGATTATTCCACATGTTACCCGTTATTTAGTTGGCGTGGATTATCGCTGGATTATCCCATGCTCAGCCTTGCTTGGCAGCTTGCTGGTTATATTCGCTGATCTTGCCGCTCGCATGGTGAATCCTCCATACGAAACACCTGTTGGGGCATTAATCGCTTTAATCGGTGTACCCTTCTTCCTCTTCTTGGCACGCAAGGAAAGGAGGGGGCTGTAAACGATGACAAGTCTATCTTTACCGATGATTCAAAAACGAAAGAAGCAGCGGAGCATAGCGATTATGATTACGATAGCTGTACTTATTGTCATTATGGTTATCATTAGCATGAATACAGGATTTATTCGCTTATCCCCCATGGATTTGCTGCGTACATTGTTCGGTACAGGAACAAAAAAAGAAGAGCTAATCCTATTTGACTTCCGATTACCGCGCATTGTTATTTCTTTGCTAATCGGTGCAGGTCTGGCGGTATCCGGCTGTGTCATGCAGGCCATATCGCGTAATGCATTGGCTGATCCGGGCATTTTAGGCATTAATGCGGGCGCTGGTCTCGCCGTAATGTTGTTCATCTCGTTTTACCCATCAACTGCACAGGCTCCGATCTATTTATTGCCAGTGTTCGCGTGGCTTGGGGCTGGACTTACAGCAGCGCTCATCTGCTTGTTATCCTTCAAACGGCATGAGAATATATCGCCTACGCGATTACTGTTAACTGGTATAGCGGTAGCTGCCGGCATCAGTGCAGCTATGATCGTACTGACATTGAAGCTTAGTCCCGAAAAATATCAAACGATGGCGACATGGCTTGCCGGAAGCATCTGGGGAACGAATTGGAAGTATGTACTTGCACTGCTTCCATTCATCGTAGTGTTATTGCCATACATATTCTACAAAGCTCGAATCATGAATGTTCTAAACTTGGGTGAACAGACGGCAACTGGGCTGGGGGCATATGTATCGAGAGAACAAATTTTGCTGTTGGCAGCGGCAGTAGGATTGGCAGGCTCATGTGTGGCGGTAAGCGGTGGCATCGGCTTTGTGGGGCTCATTGGACCGCATTTAGCTAGACGACTTGTGGGTCCCAAACACCAACTCCTTCTGCCGACTTCGGCTTTAGCCGGTTCCTTGCTTGTGATTACGGCAGATACAATTGGACGATGGATATTACAGCCATCAGAAGTGCCCACGGGAATTGTCGTCGCTGTAATTGGCGCCCCTTACTTTCTGTATTTATTAACTCGCTCGAAAGCATAAAGTTCACCGGCCGAGATCATGACGAATTAGGTGTTGCGAGGTTAATGCATGAACGGCACATTTAATCGAATGTGCCGTTTTCCTGTGTTATCTTCCTTCGGTCTTGTCTCCACGCAGAGCCATGCAAGTACCCGTTGCATGAGCAATAAGACTATTATTATCGTCAGCGGGTTCAGGCACTACTTCTATCCCTCTCATCCGTTAACATGGCAATCTGGCATTCCGATTTCAATCATGCGATAATGAACATACTTATGGAGTTATTTTTAGCTCCATGAATTGGACTAATGCATATGTAGCTTAGCATCAGGAGGAGTGCAGAAGAGTATGAAGAGCAATGTTGGAGAGCAGCATATTAGATTCATGACTTTTAACGTCAAGTATGACAACGCTTACAAACAAGATTGTGAGAATAGCTGGAGCCGCAGGTCAGGTATGGTGGCTAGCATGATTCGTTACCATCAGATAGATGTGGTAGGCACACAAGAGGCATTGAGGCATCAGGTTGCTGATTTGGAACAAATGCTTCCTGAGTTCGGCTGGATTGGGGCAGGCAGGGACGATGGTGCAGACACAGGAGAATTCGTTGCCATATTCTATCGCAAGAATCGTCTTGAGCCGCTAGAGTACGGAACGTTTTGGCTATCCGAGACACCCGAAATCCCAGGAAAACTCGGATGGGATGCCGCTTGTCCACGCATTCTGACGTGGGTTCAGTTTTTGGACAAGCTGACAGGAACCAAGTTCATACATTTCAATACGCATCTTGATCATATTGGAACCGTTGCGATGAAGCAGAGTGCCTATATGATCTTGAATCGGATTCCCGAATTGGCGGGTAATGGACCGGTAGTAGTAACAGGAGACTTCAACTGCACGGAATCGTCCGAACCCTATCAGATTCTCACGACGGGCAAGGCTAACGGCAAAGCGGTGCTGAGGGATTCGCGATACGCCGCTAAGAACTCCCACATTGGGCCATCATTCACGTTCCACGGTTATCAGTTGACACAATTAATCAACTGTCTATACTACAATGGACCAGTATTCAAAGGGGATAACGGGGATGAGCTAGATTCGCCTATTGACTATGTATTTGTGAACGAGCATGCCGACGTTCTTCAATATGCAATTCTTTCGGATCAGGATAACGGTCAGTTTCCATCCGACCATTTGCCTGTAGTTGTAGACCTAACATGGCGCTAATTTTTCATATTCATACGATAGAATACAGGCCGCCTCAGCGCGGCTTTTTTCATGCCAATATAGAAGTCCGTGTTATTTTGAATAACTTACTGACCCTGATACATAATATCGATGATTATATTGTCTCAATAACGGAATAACATACAACCATAGCGAGGTGCATCACGATGAAAGCCGTAACATATCAGGGAGCAAATTCAATCGAAGTAAAAAACGTAGATGACGCGAAGATTGAAAAGAAAGATGATATTATCGTGCGGATTACAAGCACATCCATTTGCGGATCAGATCTTCATTTATATCAAGGAAATTTTCCACTGCCAAAAGGCTATATCATCGGTCACGAACCAATGGGAATTGTGGAAGAGGTAGGATCGGAAGTAGCTCGAGTGAAGAAGGGTGATCGTGTTGTAATCCCCTTTACTGTAGCCTGTGGTCAATGCCATTACTGCACGCACAATTTGGAGAGCCAGTGCGATAATAGTAATCCCCATTATGATTCGGGCGGCTATTTCGGATATTCTGAGAAGTTCGGCAATTACCCCGGCGGTCAAGCGGAATACCTTCGAGTGCCTTTTGGCAATTTTACGCCGTTCGTTATCCCCCCGTCCTGCGAGCTTGAAGATGAGTCGCTTCTATTCCTATCTGATGTGCTTCCGACAGCCTATTGGAGTGTGGAACATGCAGGTGTTAAAGCAGGCGACACCGTAATTGTACTTGGATGCGGTCCTGTAGGATTGATGGCCCAACGCTTTGCTTGGATGAAAGGGGCCGAACGCGTCATAGCTGTTGATCATCTTACTTATCGAATGGAACGTGCCAAGCAAATAAATCGTGTCGAGACGTTTGATTTCACGAAGCACGATGATATGGGGGAGCATTTAAAGGAAATTACACATGGGGGAGCCGAAGTAGTCATTGATTGCGTTGGTATGGACGGGAAGAAATCAACACTTGAATATATCGAGCAGAAGCTGAAGCTGCAGGGGGGAACGCTTGGACCGATCCAAATATCAACGAAAGCGGTTCGCAAATGCGGCACAGTCCAGATAACGGGTGTATACGGAGGCAATTATAATTTGTTTCCACTTGGTGCCTTTTTTGCAAGGAATATTACACTAAAAATGGGACAGGCACCAGTGATCCATCATATGCCGGGACTGTATAACAAAATAATGGAGGGCAGTTTTGATCCCACAGCCATCATTACGCATCGAATGCCGTTGGATCAAGCAAGCCATGCGTACCGTATTTTCAATAATCATGAGGAAGAATGCGTAAAGGTCGTATTAAAGCCATAAGTGTTCTTGAGATGTACCATTACCTCGTTTAAATCCGTTTTATTTTATCGGAATTAGAGAATAAAAGGTTTGAGGAAGTGTACAATAAATCTAAAATGACGTGGATATCCCACGGAGGTGTGCCCAAGTGCAAGCTGACAAACGTTTTGACTTATTAGCACTTTCATCAATTCCTTTGATAATGACCTTAGGCAATTCAATGCTAATCCCCGTATTGCCTGAAATCAGGAGACAGTTGAAGGTTAGCTCATTCCAAACAAGCCTGCTCATTACCGTATATTCCGTAATGGCGATTTTCCTCATTCCTATTGCCGGCTATTTATCTGATCGAATTGGCCGCAAGGCAGTCATTATTCCCAGCCTTATCATAACAGGCATTGGAGGTAGTGTGTGCGGTGCAGCAGCGGTCTGGATGGATCATTCCTATTCTGTCATTTTATTGGGAAGGGTTCTGCAGGGGATTGGCGCTGCTGGAGCAATGCCCATCGTTCTGCCGTTGGTAGGGGATATGTTCAAAAGCGAAGAAGATGTGAGCAGCGGTCTCGGCATTATCGAAACGGCCAATACATGCGGCAAAGTATTGAGCCCTATTTTGGGAACCGCTCTGGTAGCAATCGTTTGGCATCTTCCTTTTTGGGCCATTCCAGTATTGTGTCTAATTTCGATTCTGCTCGTCCTTTTTTTTGTCAAACAGCCCAAAGAATCTGATTCTGATTCCGAACCAATACCCGTTCGCGACTTTTTAATACAAGTGATGAAGTTGATTCGAGAGAATTCGCGTTGGTTAATCGCCATATTTGTTATCGGGGGACTCGGCATGTTCATGCTGTTCAGTTCGTTATTTTATTTATCGGAATCGCTGGAAGACAAGCATGGGTATAAGGGCATTGTAAAGGGTTTGCTGCTTGCAATACCGTTGGCTGTATTGAGTACTTCCTCTTTTATTGCTGGAAAATGCATAGGAAGTAATAAAATCGCAATGAAATGGATCATTGTGTGCGGGTTGGCCTTAACAGCAGTAGGACTTGGCATGTGCATACTAACGAAATCTGTTGTACCCCTGTTCATTTGGCTAAGCGCTGCTTTCCTCGGAATAGGAGCATCCTTGCCCTGTCTCGATTCCTTTATAACCGCAAGCATTGAAAAGAAGCATAGAGGTACGATTAGTTCCTTGTACAGCAGTATGCGCTTTGTCGGCGTGGCTGCCGGCCCAATGATAGCAGCACTGGTGATGAATCAAACACAGATCAATTTATTTCTGGTCTTATGTGCTTGTGGGATAGCTGCTGCACTTTCCGGCTTGTTTGCAATCAGAGCTTCAAGCGATTCACAACAATCGTAAGGCTAATTCTGTATGGCAGTTGTTTCTCGGCAGAGCTAGACTGTCAGAGAGCAGGCCAGGGAAAATTTCTGTAGGAAGGTATTACTGAGGTCGAGACCAATAGAACAGGGGGATATTCGTCTCGTTGGTCTCGCTAGCCATCATCGAAGCACTATACAGAACATGTAATTAACGAATAGAGTAAACACTCAAATCAGACAGTATAAAGCAGTTGAGTTGACCACTGTAAACGGCTACTCCCCCAATATCTAAATTATCAATATCTTCGTAATTGACTTCAGCACACTGATCGCCTCTCAATGCAAGAGATTTCTTTTTCAAGCACATGTAAAGAGGGATGTTTTAAATTTTGATTGAAATGTATATAAATACCAGATATACAATTCAAACACACTATACTTTATACATTGAATATAAGTTAATTACACTTATGTAAGCGCTTTATTTCTAGTAGATTTAAATTGTATTTGAATATAGCACCTCATGGTGCGAGGAGGAGACTTACAGTGGTCAACACGATGAAAAAGAAAGTGAAGCTTCTACTCATCACCTCGCTTCTGGCTATTTCCACATTCGGCCCGGTGATGGCTCCCACTGCATATGCGGAGCAGCCGCACACCTCATACTGGCATCCAGCTACTCTCTTAGAGTGGAGCCCAACAACGGACAAGGATGCGAAGTTCAACCGTGGAACGATCTCACTTGCAGATCGGTTCACAGGACAGAAAGTAAATCCGAATGCGCAAGACCAATCCCGGCTTGTTGCATTGTCGGCACTGAATGATAAAACGAGTGGTGTTCCGTCTCAAGGTACAGGGCAGTTCCGTGCCGATGCCTTCGGTTACTGGCAATATGTTGATGTTATGGTGCTGTGGGGAGGATCAGCTTCCGAGGGCCTGATCGTTCCGCCAAGTGCAGATATCATTGATGCAGCACACAAGAATGGAGTTCCGATTCTCGGAACCATCTTCTTCCCTCCAACTGCATATGGTGGCCAATACCAATGGGTAAAACAAATGCTGCAGCAGAAACCGGATGGTTCCTTCCCTGTTGCTGACAAACTGATTGAAGCAGCAAGCTACTTCGGCTTCGATGGTTGGTTCATCAACCAAGAGACAGCTGGCGGCAATTCGGCGGACGCCACGAAGATACAGCAATTTATGCAATACTTGCAAGCACATAAGCCGTCCAATATGCAGATTATGTGGTATGACTCAATGACGAACGGCGGCAACATCAGCTGGCAAAATGAATTAAATGCACGAAATCAAATGTTCCTGCAAAATGGTGCGCAAAAGGTTGCGGACAGTATGTTCCTCAACTTCAATTGGTCCGCTTCGATGCTTCAGAACTCTAAAAATAAAGCGATCAGCTTAAATCGTGATCCTTATGATTTATATGCCGGCATTGATACAGAGGCGAATGGCTACAACACGAACGTCAACTGGGCTGGAATCTTCCCAAGCAATCAGAACCCTGCTACCTCACTCGGCATTTATCGGCCAGATTGGGCATACCGCAGTTCAACAAGCAATGATGAATTCTATACGAAGGAGATGAAATATTGGGTAGGTCCGAACAGCGACCCACGCAATACGACAACATCTTCGAGCTGGAAAGGGATCGCTAATTACTTTGCTGATAAATCATCAATTCAGCACCTTCCATTCACGACTACCTTTAATACGGGGCACGGCAATCAATTTGCAGTCGATGGTACCGTCTTAAGTATGAAGGAATGGAACAATCGCAGCTTACAGGATGTATTGCCAACTTGGCGTTGGATTACAGAAAGCTCCGGTACAGCGTTGAAGCCGAGTTTCGATTGGAGTACAGCTTATTACGGTGGAAGCTCACTGAAGGTGTCTGGCTCATTGAGTTCACAGAACGCAACGCATCTGAAGCTCTATCGAACGAATCTACCGCTATCCGGTGATACGGAAATATCCGTTACCTATAAGACAGGTCAACCTGCATCTCATATGAAAGTTGGCGTTTCGTTCGCTGATAATCCGGGTCAATTCGAGTTCTTTGATGTAGGGGATGGGGATCCAGGCGTATGGAATACCAAGGAGATATCCGTTGGCAACTTCGCAGGTCGAACTGTTGATGCAATTTCACTGAAGTTCGACAGCAGCAATGCAATTAACAACTACGCGATCAATATTGGGCAATTATCCATTCGAAATACAGGAGATATGTCCGCTCCAGAAGCGGCAACCAACTTGGCTATCGAGGAAGTCGATTTCTCAGGCAACACAGCAGATGCCCGTTTGAATTGGAACGCATCTTCCAGTGGCAATGTTCAAGCCTATGAAGTCTATCGAGTGAAGCCGGATGGAACGCGTGAGTTCGTAGGGGCGACACCGAATACAGCCTATTATGTTCAACCGATGAGTCGCAACTCTGGGGAGCAGCAAACAACATTAGAAGTGTTGGCGTTAGGAACGAATGGGGTACGAAGTTCCGCTGCTCAAGCAAGCTTTGCATGGCAAGAGGCCCCTTCAACAATGAATTTAGCTCTTAATCAAAATGCTACGGCAGACCGCTTCGTACCCGGTGAGACACCTGCCAAGGCATTTGACGGAACTACAGCAAATAATAGCAAATGGTGTGCAACGGGCTCTGAGCCTCACTGGCTGCAGGTCGATCTGGGCTCTATGTATACCGTTGATAAATTTATCGTTAAGCATGCGCAAGAAGGCGGAGAAGCGGCAAACTTCAATACAAGAGATTTTAACATTCAGCTAAGTGAAGATGGCGTGAACTGGGTGGATGCTGTGACAGTAAGCGGTAATAGTGCTGGCAAGACGACACATAATATTGCACCAACTTCAGCACGTTACGCGAAGTTGAACATAACCAAGGCGACACAAGAATCTGATACTGCAGCACGCATCTATGAGTTTGAGGTGTGGGGGCAGTAGCTTCAATCATACAAGCAAGCCCTGACAAATTGTCAGGGCTCTGTTTTATCGGCTCAGATGATTCATCCCAGAATCCTTTATCTGGACATGGACGTCAATCTGTTTAAGAGAGTTGGGTGTGAGCTGCAGCAAGGAACCATTATTGTTTTTTTGCCAGAAGGAGATGTATTTGCGATATACACGATTTTGCAGCGAATAAATGTCGAGCTTTCTATTCAATCCCTGTTGGAATGTTTGTTGGATGTCGTTTTTTATTTTTTCCTTTGCCGAGGCGACGATATGTTCTTTGGTCGCATTATCCGTAATTTCTTCGACAGAGCCTTGGACATCGATTTCGAGGTTGAACTTAGGGACTCCGTTTTGCAGAGATACCTTCACTGATGATTTGGGCTTCTTAATTGTAAGAACCGCATCTGGGGTAGTTGATTGCCCTACTCCTATGTGTACCTTTTGAATTTGATTTGACATCCATCGCAAGCCTAGTACTTGATCCTGTTTCATCCAACTTTTGTACTTCCCTTTTTGAAGGATGAACACTCCATTGAGCTCGTGCTGACTAATTATCTTTTTGTCCTTCATCCATTCCTCATTGTTCAGGGAAAGGCTGGGCAATAATACGGTGCTTCCCGGCTCATTCAGCTGTGCGACCATTTTCTGAAGCTGCAGTGGAGGGATGTTCGTTTGCTGTTTCAGTATATCATCCGGAGAGTAGAGCATAGACGCAATGGGGGACAAATTAAAAGGAATCGTTACCGCGAATAGATCAGCGATTGGGGTTTTGGTTCCGTACACCCACGCAGTATATCGAATTCCTGAAAAACGAAGAAGGGAATCAACCATCTTATTCACATCCTTTTGTAAGGCACGCTCACTGAAAATAATTACAGTCGTATGATCCCAAATAATTTGCAGCGTGGAAGCGGCATAAATGTCGTTCACAGCTGAGTCGAGCGTATATCCTTCTCCTCGTCCAATCCACGTAGGTGATTTGCTTGGAGTTCTTGTTCCTTCTTGTTTAGCAACATTCGTGAACTCCAATGAGTTTGTGTACACAATATACTTCCCTTTATCATAATCAATGCCAAAGGCCGTGACGTAGTTCAGATCCTGAACATTTTTACTGTCCCAGCAGCCCGTAAGTATTAAAAATAGGCAAAGAACGATGATAAGTAAGCATCGTTTATTTATACCGTGTCTGCACGGAGATTTGTTCATTGCGTGATCAAATACGCTCATTTTGGCTCCTTTCTTTCGCGGGTCTTGTCAGTCGTTCGGAGCATGATAGGGCGTCGGTTCACAATTCTGACAGGCAATGCAATAAGTGATTTCAGCATATCCCCGAAAATAGGGGGGGACAATGGCGATAAATAGGGGATGCCGAATGAATGCAGTGCCGACAAATAAACCAGTATGGCCATAACGGAAATGAAAAAGCCGTACATGCCAAGTGTGGACGACACGATCAACACAAACAGACGCAATATGCTGACCGTACCGCTTAGTGACTGGTTAACCAAAGTAAAGGTAGCAACAGCAGTAACGGCCGCGACGACCAGTGTTGTTGGGGAGCTAAGACCCGCTCGAATCGAGGCATCTCCAACAATGAGCCCACCTACGACGGCAATCGTCTGACCGACAGCCTTTGGCAGGCGAATGCCTGCTTCGCGGAATATTTCGAATAAACCAAGCATCAATATCATTTCCATGGGAGCGGACAGTGGAAGCCCTAATCGAGAATTCGTTACAGTTGCCAAGAGAGGGAACGGAAGCTGTTCTAAATTGAACGCAATTAGCGCAATCCAAAATCCTGGCATATAGATAGAGACCATTAAGCCGATCATCCGCAGCAGCCTTTGAAACGTCACGAAAAAATACGGAAAATGGATGTCTTCCGGCGATTTTAACGTGAATACCAAGTTTGCAGGTCCAATAAGCACCATGGGTGTTCCCTCAACAATGATGATGAATCTGCCCCTGACTAGGGATTGTACGGCATAGTCTGGTCTCCCTATGTAATCGAGTAAAGGAAACAGGGAATAAGTTGAGTCGCCAATTGCTTCACCAAGCTGCGAACTGCTGACGATAGCATCTGTATCGATTGCTTCGATGCGATGCTTAATATCGCGCATCATGCTTGGATTTGCAATATCCTCTATATAGAGTAAAGATACTTTGGTTTGGCTTCGGGTACCGAGGACAAAGGATTCGCACTTCAAAGAGCGGGTTCGCAAGCGCTTGCGGATAAGCGCAATGTTCATTTCACAGCTCTCCGTAAAGCCATCCTTCGGTCCTTTGATTGATATTTCGGTATTGGATTCTTCGGGAGCTCGATTGGGCGGATCTGCGATATCGAGAGAATAGTAGACGTTTAGATCTTTGAACTCGATAATGAGATGTCCAGCAAACAATAATGTCTCTATGTCATGTACTCTATTCTTTGCCTCGATAGGCTGGATTGCTAATAAGCTATTATGTTTGTGTAGTAGATCCTGCACAGAATTGGCATCCCCCAAATTGGCTTTCAACTGGGGGATCACATATTGATTCAACTGTTTAGTGTCAGCCAATCCTTCACAATAGATGAAAGATACAGTGTACGAACGCATGCTTGATCCAAATGAGTAGGTTTTCTTCTGAACATCTGCACAATTCTCCAATGCACAAAATAACTGTTGAAGGGTGAGCGGCTGGCTTTCTGTCGGATAATCATCCGGTCGCCGATTCAACGTTTTATTTGGTTTCACGGACGATCCCTCCTTTGTATCTGCGCTGTCTGTTGTAGGTGAGAAAAGCGAATATTACGGACAGAAATACAAGCAAATAAGTGACGCTTGGGAAATAGATGATTCTTAACAGATTGACGAATTGAATGTCATCTCGATAAACAACAACAGCTAGGAATATGATTGCAGCCGTCGCCACGCCAACACCGATCCTCGTATGATGGCTTCGATGTGGGATGGCATCAATAATGAGGAAAATCGCCAAAGCTATTCGGATGAAAGAACCGGATAACCATTGATAAATTGACAAAAAATCAAGATGCTCTATGTATTTGCCTGCGGTTACAATTCTCCACTGCTCGAAGGCCGGATACCGCATGAAAGAAGCATTTACAATCCCAAAGTTAGCGATAGAGCCGATATAAGGGCCGATTGTAAGGCCAGCAAGAATGAACGCCAGCGTAGACATACCCCGGAATCTTGGTTTACTTGACATGTGCGGCAGCAAGAAAATGATAAGAATCAGCTCGGCCATGCCAGCTCCAATCAGAATGAGCCCATTTATAATAGGAGTAATCCCATGTTCGAATATCGGGAAGATAAGCGAATAATCCTTATATTGAAAGTTAGCACTCATTACGACATATCCGAGAATAATGACGATCGGAAGAAGAATGCCGGCACAGATCGCAATCGAATGTATGCCGATTAAGGCACTGGAGAGGGACAAGAGAATTAATGAACCAGCGATTACTGTCGTTGGGGTATTTGGCAAATATGAGATTTTGGTCCAAGTTGCCGTGTCTTCTAATGTCACAAATGCCGAGAAGAACAAATACACAATAATCAAAGTTGTAACCATCCATGCGGCAAAGCTGCCACCTAGCGAATGAACCCAAGCGAACAATGGTAGGGGGCGATTCGGCTTGGCTCGAACAGTGATCAAAAGCAGCGGAATCCAGCAGAAGGCGAGTACGAGTGCAATCAATACACTGATCCAACCGTCTTTATGAGCTTCACGCAGCAGTAGAGGAATAACGGTAACGTGATTCATTAGGCCTGTAGACATAATGATAATAAAGCAGGCTTGCAGAAACGTAATAGAATGACGCGGCATGAGGTTTGTTCTCCTTTGTTCGATCTCGAGTCAACTCAGTAATCAATTCGATTATATATAACCATTATTTTGAGTCGAAGTTAGGAAATTCATCCATGTATTCCATTCGTGCTGTCCTCCATAATATGGCCGCAGGATAAGTTCTAATCAGAAGCTTCGCTAGCCAGAAAAATGAACCCTGCGCTGCAAAGGTGAGAAAAAACAGCACCGCCTTCTTATCATTGCAGAAAGGCAGTGCTGTTGAACGATCAACGATTTATAATTTAAGTTCCATTCCATCTTCAGCGATATAGAACGCTCTATCCTGTACGAGCTTTGAGAAAGAACTCGTTCGGTCGTTGACAGGATTCGTGTGATTAAAATGTGTAAAATAAATCTCAGTGTGCTCAGCCAATCCTTGCAGCCGATCCATCGTTTCGGTCATGACAGGATGGGGGATTTCTTTGTAATTGCGTCCCATCCGCTCAATTTCTTCAATGGAATGGAATGTTCCATCCAATAAGCAGATATCTGCTTCCTTCGCTATGTCGTAAATATCACGATCCCATTCGTTCCATCGATCGATGTCCGGAATGTAGAGCAGCTTGCGTGAAGGGCCTTCGATCCAGAACCCGAATGTCTCCGATAACTCATTGCGATGCGGTACTTCAATCGGTGTTATTCGAACGAGAGGAGACAACTGCTCTTGCCGCTCGTGTTGAATACTGTTCAATTGAATATTATTCAATTCCACCAATTGCGACCAAGGGGCGTTGGTTTCCAGCATCTCCTTCATTTTGTCCCCACTGAAGACAGGAACACCTCTAGCACCGATGGCCTCTCTGCCCAAGAACATCAACCCAGGGTAGTGGCCAATATGGGCATGGGTCAGCCAAATACTGCTCATGAGCTTCCCTTGAAGCTGGTACTTCATCTGTACGGAAGCCATCTGCTCCCGCATATCTGGTGTGGCATCTATAAGATGCCATTGTTTGCGCCCCAGTTCGATAATGGCTAAGGAAGCGGCGCGTCTGCGCGTCCCATTGTGCGTTGCAGCCATACAATTCTGACAGAAACAATTCGGGTGCGGTACCCCAGCATCTTGTGCTGTTCCGACAATATTGACGATAACCTCATTCATGTCCGATTCCTCCTGCTGTTACTTGATCACGGTTCGAGTTAACAGGATATTCCTTCTTCACAATGGTCCAACCGGTGATCCCGTATAGGATATTAATAAGTGGAACAAGGAAGGCGAAGAAAATATATGGAATAAATTGTTCTGCACTCACACCAAGCATGTTTGCAGCAAACACAGCGGGAACTCCCCAAGGTACTAGCGTTATGCCGACTGTTCCGGCAGCTTCCACACATCTTGATAAATTTTTCGTATCAATATTCATGTCCTTGTAGGTCTGAACGAATGTACGCGTAGGCAATATAATCGCCAGAAATTGCGCTCCACTTGCAAAGGCTACAAGGAAGGTTGATGCAATGGTAGTCGCGATAAGCGAGCTTGAAGTCTTAATTCTGGATACGACAGGCCGAACAAGTGCTTGGAAAATGCATGTTCCTTCGAGCAATCCACCAAGTGCAGTTGCAATGGTTAACAGTCCGATCGTATTCAGCATGGAGACTAGACCGCCGCGATTCAATAAGGAATCAACTGCTTTCACGCCGGATTCGGTATGGAATCCATTTGTCATTGTGTTCACCATGGAACTGATGGTCTCACCTTGCACAACAATTGAGATTATTCCGCCAATGATGCCTACGAACAGCAATGTCGGCAGAGCCGGAAGCTTCTTAATCATTAAGAATATGGTGAGAACAGGCAGCAACAGCAGTAAGGGATGGATAATGAACGAATTTTGAATTCCGGTCAATATCATATCGATATTGGCCGTATCGACCGAACCTTCTACTGTGCGCGTGCCAACTAGGGCATATAAAGCAACTGCAATAATAAATGCGGGAATCGTATCCCACAACATGTGCCGTACATGGCTGAACAGGTCTGTATCAGCCATTGCTGGTGCAATATTCGTTGTATCGGATAACGGCGACAGCTTATCGCCGAAGAATGCTCCTGATATGACTGCCCCTGCAATTAAGCCGGGGGAGAATCCCATGCCTTCACCTATGACCATGAATGCCAACCCAATCGTAGCGATGGAAGTGAAGGAGCTGCCGAGCGTAATGGCAACAATGCCAGTCACGACAGCGACTGCGGGAACAAAGAATGAGGGATGAATAAAAGATAAGCCGTAGTAGATCATGGTAGGTATGACTCCACTAGAAATCCATGTTCCAACGATCATCCCGATGACAAGCAAAATGAATATTGCTGGCATTGCTTTGGATACGCCGTTTACCATCATGTCCTGAAGCTCATCCCATTTATAACCGCTAATCACCCCTACTATAACGGTGACGATGATGCCAATCATAAGCGGGATGAACATGCCTGCTTTCCAGATGGAAATCGAGGCAGCACCCGCAGCCATAAGCGCAAGGATAGGTAATAGCGCTAAGCCAATTGATACTTGTCGTTTCATGTTCGTTTCACTCCTTTATGTCGTAGTTGTAGTGGTTGATGCTCATAAGTCGACTTGATGAACAACCTGTATATATAAAAAAAGAACCTCCATCCCCAAATAGGGACGGAAGTTCCGCGGTACCACCCTGATTAACAAAATAACTTTTGTTCACTCATCTATTTAACGGCATTGCCGGACCGAAGTCAGCTCCCTAATTGTAATTCACTGCATGTCCCGGCTTAGTTCGCACCTTTCACCAAGTCTCTGATTTTCCGCCACAGACAGCTACTGTATTAGTTCTACGCTTTTTGATATTCTACTGTTTTGCTTTCTTGCTTTTTTGCTTTTGGGCTTTCATGTGATAAATCACATTATAGACCTATGCATTTGTTTGTCAACAGTAATTTTTTGACGACTGTGTTAGAGTTCGGATTTTAAACGATTCAGAAAGCGCTTCGCCACGTGCGAAATTTGCTTGTCTGAGGCATGCACCCAGCCATAATAAAATCGCTCTATATGAGGTGATTCCAAGGTTATAGGAATGATTTGCTGACTATCCTTTTTGAACGAATAATCGATTCCTATCGTCAATGCAATTCCTTCTTTTACCGCATTGTGAATCGCTTGCGTATTGTTGCTGATGAACAAAATATCAATCTCTCCATGCTCCTTAACAAACTGTGACATATAATTCCGAATATGTTCATCATCATAGAGGACGAACGTCTGATTGATTAGCTTCTCTGGTGTTATCACATGTTCCCAGCGCAGTGGTGATTGCTCATTCACCCCAACGACAAGCTTGCCTTCGAGCAGTCTCTGAAATGTTAAATTGCACTGCTGTTGAAGGAGACTTTCCGATAAAGCGATCAATCCAATATCAATCTTATCCTGCTTGATTAGATCCACGATTTCTTTGGGGCCTTTTTCCATGATTTCGAATTTGACAGCAGGGTAATCGCGCTTAAAGCGGGATATAACATCGATTAATAAATGCATTGGCCCGGGAATTGTGGCTATTCGTAATAGCCCGTTGACGGTATTGGTATAAGACTGTGCTTCTGCTTTTAGTTCATTGATCTTCACTAATACTTCACTCGCAATGCCAATAATTGCTTGACCTTCAGGCGTTGGAACCGCTCCTTGTCCACGTGAACGCTGGAATATTCGAATGCCTAGTTCTGATTCCAGCAAGGAAATGGACTGACTAATGGCCGACAGGGTTACATGCGCTTGTTGCGCGGCTTTCGTTAAAGATCCTGTCTTCGCCACCTCAACAATGTTCTCAAGCTGCTCAATATTCATATAGACACCTCAATTCAACACTTAAGTAATACTTAATTATATATTAGTTTATATAAATTTTAGTTAATTAGCTACAGTGTTACAATAAAGGCATAGCAAGAAGCAAGAGTCAATGAATAATCTCACAGTTATGATGAAGTACGTACACATTCGACGAGGAGGAATCGAGCATGGCTGAGACAAGAGTAGCGGTTATTACAGGTGGGGCAAGTGGAATTGGGAAAGAGACGGCATTGAAGTTCGCCAAAAAAGGGGATCGTGTCGTTGTCGCTGACTTTAATGAACAAGCAGGACAAGAAGTCGTTGCCCTCATTGAAAAACTGGGCGGTGAAGCGATCTTTGTCAAAACTGACGTGTCCAAACTAGAAGAGGTAGAAGCACTCGTAGAGAAAGCTGTTGAAACGTTCGGCCGAATTGATGTGATGTTCAATAATGCGGGGATTGGTCGCGTGACTCCTGTGCTTGACCAAAATCTGAAGGATTACCATGATGTGATTAATGTGAATCAACATGGAGTTGCGTACGGAATTATCGCAGCTGGACGCAAGATGAGAGAGCTCGGTATTCGTGGAGTAATTATTAATACCGCTTCGGTGTTCGGATTTCTGGCTTCGCCGGGGACATTCGCCTACCATGCAACGAAGGGAGCTGTCATCATGATGACGAAGTCCGCTGCGCTGGAACTCTCTGCATATGGCATTCGAGTACTTGCTGTTGCACCAGGTGCTGTCGACACACCGATTATTCAAGGCTACAAAGATCAAGGCATGGTAGATGCGATGAAGGCGAAGGTTATTGGAAATAAGTTGACGCAGCCTGAACAAGTAGCCGATACGGTATACTTGCTCTCCCTTGATGAAGCTAGCGCAATTAATGGCAGTGTCGTCATGGCTGATGAAGGATACGCATCGTTTAAGTAATATCACAACAGTAGGATTATACATTGAATAACGGACAAGCACCTCACATCCTTATCATTAGGAGTCAAGGTGCTTGTCTTTTTTGATTAAATATACGTTACTGTAATGCGAATGCCGACGTAATGATACAGAATAGGAGCCAATCCAAGATGATGAGATCCGTCAGGCTAACCATTGTGAAAATCAAATAAAACTGAATAGTACCTGAACATGTATAGAGGAACATAATTCTGGAGATAGTCTGCATGAGGTGAATCAAATGAAACAATTTCATGTTCTTACAACCATTATTCTAATCACAGTTGTCTTGTCCCTGCCCATTCAGGCAAACGCCGAGGTCAATAGAACGCTTAAAAAGGCAGATTCTGATTTGTATCCCGACATGCTGTTGCTTCTGCTTCTGCCCCAAATCCAAGAGGCCGTCAATTCTTACTACAGTAAGTTATTGAAGGTAGAACCTGTCGTGTATCCATATGAAATAGAAATTGTAAAGGCAGAGAGAATAGACCAAAACCCCAATAATCGTGGGTATGACTTTCTCCTTACGCTTGAGGTTCAGCCTGTCATTGGGCCACATATTGCAGTAGGGCAGGATCGGATGACTCTAGAAATATCGCCACTTATTACGAACATAGTGAAAATAACAAGCTATCAACATGTCCATACTAACCAGTTACCTCTCAATTGGCAGCACCTATTACTGCGATAATTGGTTCTGAGACAAAACGGTTTCCAAATTAGAGCTGCTTTCATAAGATGTTATGATAATCGTTTGGTTTTGAATGGAGAGGTATTGCGCATGACAATTACACCTTTACAACGAATTACAAGCAGCAATAAGAATGTGTTTGTCGCTGATTCTGTTGGGGAGGCTGTAGTATTATTAATCACTGGGCATCCCCCGAATGCAGTAAATATTGAAGATGTAAATGAGATATGGCTTAAACTAGAATCTTTCACTAGTGACAATAATGAGTGGTTCAAGCAGATAAACAATCCGACGTTTATTTGGTCCAAGCAAGTATCGAAGGCTGGGGAAGTTTGCAGTTTTGCTACGGCGTCTGTACCATTGCCAATTCTCGAGGGGACGGAAGAGATTTCTTACCTTATCTTTTTCACCCTATTTTGCAACCAAGTTTGCAGTATGCGTATCACTCTTATCGATGCAATAGGCAATCCTGTGATGCCAATTCCGCCGGATTATTTAGATAATGAACTCTATGCATTGCCTGCTGATTTGCATTCTATTGAAGCGGGTATTCCGCAGCAGAACATTCGATATCATTCGGTTACAGCTTCATTTCGTTCTTCAGATATTTTTCCGGGCTCTCGATTTTTATTTACGTTTCAGGTTATGAATCATGGTGAGGGAACTCCCGGGTTTGCTTTCGTTGCAGATATTTATCAATTAGCCGAATCCTGGTATGTTGATGGCGTAACAGGGCCGACGGGCCCAACTGGCCCAACGGGATCCACTGGAGTGACAGGTGAAACTGGAGCAACGGGAAGTACTGGTGCGACGGGAGCAACAGGTGCTGTAGGTGAAACCGGAGCAACAGGGAGTCCGGGAGCGACGGGAAGTACTGGAGTGACAGGGGCAACAGGTGCCGTAGGTGAAACCGGAGCAACGGGAAGTACTGGAGCGACAGGAACAACCGGAGCAGTGGGTGAAACCGGAGCAACGGGAAGTACTGGAGCGACGGGTGCTGTAGGTGAAACCGGAGCAACAGGGAGTCCGGGAGCAACCGGAGCAGTAGGTGAAACTGGAGTGACAGGAAGTACTGGAGCGACAGGAGCGACGGGTGCTGTAGGTGAAACCGGAGCAACAGGGAGTCCGGGAGCGACGGGAGCAACAGGTACCGTAGGTGAAACCGGAGCAACGGGTAGTACTGGAGCAACAGGAGCAACAGGTGCGATAGGTGAAACCGGAGCAACGGGTAGTACTGGTACGACAGGAGCAACAGGTGCTGTAGGTGAAACCGGAGCAACGGGGAGTACTGGTACGACAGGAGCAACAGGTGCTGTAGGTGAAACCGGAGCAACGGGTAGTACTGGTACGACGGGAGAAACAGGTGCAGTTGGTGAAACGGGAGCAACGGGTAGTACCGGAACGACAGGAGCCACAGGTACCGTAGGTGAAACCGGAGCAACCGGAAGCACTGGTACGACAGGATCCACTGGTGCCGTAGGTGAAACCGGAGCAACCGGAAGCACTGGTACGACAGGATCCACTGGTGCCGTAGGTGAAACCGGAGCAACCGGAAGCACTGGAACGACAGGAGCCACAGGTGCCGTAGGTGAAACCGGAGCAACGGGAAGTACTGGAGT